>JAGMCT010000018.1 GCA_023129075.1 Microcaldota archaeon | reverse complement strand
ACAGCAGGCCTTGATTACACCAAGCGCTTTATTCCTTTGAATGAAAACGAGGTAGCAATCCTTTCTCCGAATTCCGTAGAACTCCTTTCAATAAAAGGAGAGCCAATCTCAAGGGAGCCCATGGTTGTTGAATGGTCAAAGGAGATGGCAGAGAAATCCGGATTCCCGCATTTCATGCTCAAGGAAATAAATGAACAGCCTGCTTCAGCAAAAGAATCATTTTCCTCAGATATTTCTCCAATCCTATCTTCCCTTCAAAAATACCAGGATATAGACATAGTTGCCTGCGGAACCTCCTATCATACTTCTCTTCACCTAAAATACCTGCTTGAAAAATTCCTTTCAAAAAGAGCAAATGCAGTTATTGCTTCAGAATATCAATATACCTCAAGCCCTTCTGAAAACACATTTGTCCTTGCAATCTCCCAATCCGGAGAAACAGCAGACACTATGGCAGCCCTGAGATATGCAAAGAAAAAAGGAGCTCATATAATAGCAATCACCAATGTTGTTGGAAGTTCAATCACAAGGCTTGCAGATAAAACCGTTTTCCTTAATGCGGGCCCGGAGGTTTCTGTTGCAGCAACAAAAACTTTTACATCTCAGCTTGCACTTGCATTCAAGATAGTATTCCCTGAAAAGGATTTCTCAGAGGTTTCAGAGATATTAAAGGATTCTTTACATCTTTCTGATAAAATAAAAGAAATCTCAAAAACACTCATAAATAAGCAGAATGTTTTCTTTATAGGGAGGGCCCAATCCTTTCCGATAACCCTTGAAGGTGCGCTAAAATTCAAAGAGATTTCTTATATCCATGCAGAGGCATACCCTGGCGGGGAACTAAAACACGGCCCCATTTCCCTTATTGAAGAAAAAACCCCTGTAATAGTATTTGCCCCATCTGATGAAACGGTTGAAAAACTTCTTGGAAATATAAGGGAGGTAAAGGCAAGAGGAGCTTATGTAATCTCCTTTACTGATTCAGAGGAAATAATGAACGAATCAGATGAATCAATAAGAATAATAACCCCAAGAGAAAAGGAATTCTATCCATTTTCCTTTATAATTCCGCTTCAGCTTCTTGCCTATCATGCAAGCGTCTTAAGAGGAATAAACCCGGATAGGCCAAGGAACCTTGCAAAATCTGTTACTGTGGAATAAAAATAGTTTTTAACGTTGTTTATGATATATACAAAAAAAGGTGAAAATATGAAAATCAGAGCAAAACACATATTGGTTCCAACTGAGGATAAAGCAGGATGGTTATATGAACAGATAAAAAAAGGAAAATCTTTTGAAGCTCTTGCAAAGGAGTATTCTTCCTGTCCAAGCAAAGCAAATGGCGGAGATTTGGGATTCTTTGGAAAAGGGCAAATGGTAAAAGAATTTGAGAGTGCTGCGTTCTCTCTCAAAAAAGGAGAGGTTTCAAAACCAGTAAAAACAAAGTTTGGTTTTCACATCATCAAGGTCACTGAAACAAAAGCATAGTGCAGAAAAAGTGCATGATAGAAACAAATGATAAGACAATGCATTATATTTGTTAAAAGAGATTGCCAGAGAATCAGAGAAGAGAAATAATTTCCTATTTCTTCTTTTCAATACTTTCTAATAACTCAGGAAGCTCATTTAATCCATTGAGAATGTAATCCGGAATATAATCTCCGTTCTTTCCATCCTCTTTATTTGATACTCCCGTAAGCACAAGCACACTCTTCATCCCCTCTTTCTTCGCCATTTTTATATCAGTTGAAATCTGGTCCCCGACCATGAGGGTCTCCTCTTTTTTTATTCCATGTTCCCTTTCTATTAATTTCAGAATATAATTATTGGGCTTTCCTATCACAATCGGCTCCTTGTTAGTTGCATGTTGTATAGATGCAACAATTGCTCCCGCTCCTGGAAGAAACCCATCTTCTACAGGCCAAAACCTATCATTATTCGTAGCAAGAAAAACCGCTCCATTCATTATTGCTCTAAACGATGTGGATAATTCCTTATAAGTAAAACTCAAATCAAGACCTGCGACAACAACTTCTGCCTTGTCCCATTCCTCAGTTGTTCCAATTCCCAACTCATCCAGATTTTTCTTTATTCCGTCTCCAACACAAAAGACCTTTTTCTCTGGAAGATTCTCTCTTATATATTTTGCAACTCCATAACCAGAATTATATATCTCCGAAACCTCAGCTTCAATACCCATTTTTTCCAGCCTTTTCTTGTAGAATTCCCTTGTTCTTGAAGCTGAATTCGTGAGGTAGAAAATATTTACCATTTCCTTAAGCTTCTTTATTGTTTCAGGATTTCCATCCAGCACCCGTTCTCCTCTGTATATGACCCCGTCCATATCTAGTATTACATTCCTTATCATACATTTCTCCTTTAAACACAACCTTTAAAATTCTTTTTACCCATAATTATACTTTAGGTGTTTTTATGAAATCAAAAAGTAAGAATTTATCAAAACAAAGAAAACCCAGAAGAAGCTTGAAGAACCTTTTGCTTGCTCCTGTACTAATTACAGGAATAACAACCTTAAGCTCCTGCACATGGATTTTAGGAGGCCCAACCAAGGGATACAAAAACCTTGAAAAACACAGCACAAACAGCTCCGCCTCCGCATTATACAGAGAAACAAAGGGTGCTGAAGGTTTAAGCACAAAAGTAATTTACTATATTTCAAAAGGCCACATTCTTAGGTATATTGACAAAACCGGAATCAGGCAAAGAACACTTGAATTCAAACTTCCTGAAGAATTTTACACCTATCCTGAGATAACAACTTATAGGAAGGAAATCAATCAGGGAGAACTTTTCATGTTCGTTTTTACAGGCGAAGACAAGCCTCCAAAGATTGTCTGCTTCAATCCAGCAATGAACAATGGAGAAGGGGAATTCTTTATTCATTCTGATTAGTTTTCAAGACTCCGCCGTTTTCCTCTACACACTCCAGCTCCTTAAGCACATACGGTTCCACAGGGATTGACTCCCCGCTTCTATAGTATTCAACCTCTTTTTGAAATATATAAATCCCGTTGATTTTTATTTCTTTTAGAAGTTCCAGCACACCATCATTCAGTTCAAATTCGTCTCCGTTTTCTTTTCCATGATATCCATCCATCAAGCTGTCAACAACCCTTGCAAATAGCTCAGTTTGAAATTCTTTTTTCTCAAAATGAGTTTTATACCAGTTAACGGAGAAGTAGTTTCCATTTTCTCTTATTTCCTTTTCAATACCTTTTCCTGCTGAATATATTATCTTTTTTGCTATTTCCATAAATCGTTTCATTTCCCGGTTGCTTAGATTTTTTATTCCGGCATCATATATTTTGTTTATTATCTCCTCAAAATTTTTACTCTCTTCTTTGATTTTTTCATTCTCCTTTCCTGTTTTTTGTTTGAAATATTCTATTAGTCCAGCGTAGTAGTATATTATTTTTATCCATCTTCTTGTTTTTAGTGTTTTTTCATCTCTTACAACGGCACGTATTATCTTTTTGAGCAATTTTCTTCCTTCTTTACTCTTTTCAAGAGTTTCATAGATACAATGTCCCATCTCATGGTCTATGAAGTCAATCTGCTTCTTCATGTCCTCTTTCTTGTTTTTTGGATCAATATACACAGTATTCTCGCTAGGAACAAACAGGATTATCTCTTTCTTCTTTTCACCAGATATCTTGAATCTGACATCCGAGATAATCGTTGGGTTCCATTTCCCAAGTCTTTCTTCAATAAGGGGTTTATAGGTTTTTCTGAGTGCATTGCATCTTTCTCCTGCTTTTGCTCCAATAGGTGCGAGAAGTGTAGCGCTTATAATCAGAGCACATGCTTTGCGTGCAAATTTTCCCATGTTTAAATTATGATAAGAAAACTATTAAAACCCTTCTTTTACATTTTCAGAAACATAAACATCTGAAAATTCACCTTTCCTAAAAATCCGCCCACTTTGGATTCATCCAATCTTCAAAGGACATTGTTCTTGTACTCTCTTCACATTCCATTCCTTTCAAATCAAATTTCTTTACAGGAATCTTCTCTCCCTTTTCATATGCTTCCACCGCTTCCCCAAATATCCATTCCCCTTCAAATTTTATCTGCTTAAATAGTTTAAGGACTTCTTTGCTCAATTCAAATTTAATCAACATACCCCTTCCCGTGTATCCATCCATCAGGCTGTCAACCGCCATTGCAAACAGTTCTTCCCCCTCTATGTTCTCAAGATAATCCCTTTTTATATTTTCTATTGAGAGTTCCTCATTGTTTCTTTTTGCTATTTTTCCAACAATTTTTCCTACCTTATAAATAATTTTTTTTGCTTTTCTTAATATTTTTCTTATTTCTTTTTTATTTTTGTTTCTGATATTATTTTTATCACTAAGCAAAAAATCCAGTTCTTTCCTGCACTTCTCCAAAATCTTCTCTTCTCTTTCTTTCACATCCATTCCATCTACTTTTTCTTCAAAATGTTTCATCAGGTTTGAATAGTAGTACGCCAATTTTATCCAGTTTCTAGTAATAATAGTTCTTTTGTCCTTTTTCAGCATCTCCTTTATTTCTTTAAGCAATTTTTTTCCTTTCTCTGTTTTGCCGATTTCTGCACTTATATAATGCCCCAGTTCATGGTCAATCATATCTGCTTTTTCTTTTACCCCACCCCGCACAGCTTCGGCATTGATATATATTTTTTTTTCATTTGTGGAGAACGAAAGACTAGGCCCGCTTCTTCTTATTTTTATTTTTACCTTTCCGCAGATTGAAGGGTTCCATTTTCCCATAATCTGCTCCACCTGCGGTTCGTATTTTTTTATTAAATCATTGCACTTCTCTTGGGCTCTGGCTCCAACAGGTGCAAGAAGTGCAGCGCTTATAATCAGAGCACATGCTTTGCGTGCAAATTTTCCCATGTACTTATTATGCCAGGAAATATATAAAAACCTTTGTTTTCCACTTTCAGAAACGGAATGTTTAAAAACTGTTCTCTACCCTATTTAAATGGTGAAAAAAATGGCTCTCAAAGCAAAAGATACCCTCAAAAAATCCGAAAAACAAATGCAGGTCGTTTCCTTTTCTCCTGCTGCTTCTGCTCTAATTAGAAAAGAGGTTGGAGAAAAAGGTTTGCAGAAGATAGCCAGTTATATTCAGGAAGGAAGAAAAAGACCTCCAGCTACTAAGGCAGGGTTTCTTTATGGTATTTCAACAGTAACCAAGGATGCAAAGGGAAATATATACTGTCATTTTACCCAGAAAGCAAAGAGATATTATGCTGAGCACAAAGACAATCCAACTGCAATAGCGGCTATTGCTTTTTGGAAGCCTTCAAAGAAAGTTCGTATTGCCAAACGACCCGGCCCATTAGCTAAGGAGAGAGCCATGAAAGCCGGTGCCGTTATTAAGAAGGTCCTTGCAGGTGTCCTGCCACTAAAAACAAAATCTGCAGGAGAATTAGAAGAAGCAATGAAAGGAGCAAAGAAGCTCTCTGTTCCTGAACCTAAAAAAACGTTCCGCCCTGCCAAAGCAGAACGTGTTGGAATAAAGATGCCAAAGAGAACAGAAGAGAAAAGAGAATATGCAGCAAAACTTCCCAAATTCAAAGAAGAAAAAATTAAGTATGCCATTTCCACTGGAAAACGCACTCCTTTTGAACTTGCAGAGAAAATTGCTATAAAAACGTCCGATATAAAAGAATCAAAGGATAAACTCAAAGGAATTAATGAGATTCTTCCAAGCCTGAGGAGAAGAGCAGTTACTGCAATGGGGGGAGAAGAAAAAATGCCAGACATAATAACGAAAAAGGCCCAAAAGAAAGGAGCAGTGAAAAATTATTTGGTTAGCATGAGAATGCAGAGAAGGACTGAAAATAGAATTAAAAAATTGAATAGCGAAGTAAAGGAATTAAGAAAAGAACTCAGACCCAGAAAGAAGACATAACAGTGAAAGCAACAGAAAGCAACGATTTTCTTTCAGATATCTTTTAAAACATTCTTTTTATTCTTCTTTTTATGTTCTTTTTGATAAAAGATGAGATTTCTAAATCACTGGCTCACCTCACAAACCTCCCAAAAGAAGAAATCCTCAAAACCCTTGAACCCTCAAAATTCTGCCACCTCACTTCAAAAATAGCTTTTTTAATGAAGGGAAAGCCCCCAGAGAACTCCCAAAAACTCGCCGATTCCTTCCCAAAACACAAATACATAAAAAGAGCAGAAGCAAAAGGCCCCTACCTCAATTTCTTTTTCTCAGAATCATTTTTTTCAGAATTTCTTTCCTCACCTAAAATTTCCTTCCCAAAAACAAACCACGATGTAATAGTAGAATACCCTTCAGTAAACCCAAATAAACCCTGGCATGTAGGCCATCTCAGGAACGCACTTCTCGGCGATTCCGTTGCCCGTATTCTCTCCTTCACAGGCTGTAGTGTTCTTAGAATGGATTATATAGACGACCTCGGCCTGCAGGTAGCCCAGAGCATATGGGGCTTTGAAAATCTCCCAAAAAACAAACCACCCAAAAAATTTGACCACTTTCTTGGAGAGCAGTATGTTCAGGTTTCCTCAAAGCTGGAAGAGATAAAAGAAGAGGTTGTTTCTATCCTCCATGAATTGGAATCCGGAACTCCAAAAGCAAAAAAATGGAGAAAGGACATAGTAGAACCATGTTTAAAGGCCCAATATCAAACCTCTTTCTCCTATAATGTCTATCATGATTTCCTTATTTTTGAAAGCGATATCATGAAAGAGGTATTTCAGAAGGGCATAGAACTCATAAAATCCAAGAAAGGCATAGTTTTTGAGAAAGAAGGAAAAAATAAGGACTGCTGGGTTGTAAAGCTCTCAGAGGAATTCAAAGGAATGAAGGACGCAGACAAGATTCTTATAAGAAGCAATGGTACAGCTACTTACACAGGAAAAGACCTCATCTTCCAGCTCTGGAAATTCGGAGAATTCCAGGAATTCAATTACAAGGAATTTCTCTCCCAGCCAGACAGCACAAAGGCGTACATGAGTTCTGAAAAAGGCGAAAAAAAGCAGGCGCACGGTGCAGACATTATTATAAATGTAATAGGAAGGGAGCAGGAATACCCTCAATTGGTAATAAAAAAGGTTTTTGAAAAAATAGGAATGAAAGAAAGGGCAGAAAACTATAAACACCTTTCTTATGCTCCTGCAAGACTGCCTGAATCCTCTTTTTCAGGAAGAAAAGGAACATGGAAAGGATATACTGCAGATGAGCTTTTGGAAGAATCCTACAAAAGAGAAATGCAAAAGATAGGAGAAATCTCAAACAAGAAAGAGAATGCAGAAAAGATAGCCCTTTCAGCAATACGCTATTCTTTTCTTAAAATTGATGCAGATAAAATCATTACGTTCAATTGGGATGAAGCCCTTGCTCTGGAAGGAAATTCGGCCCCATATATTCTTTATACATATGTCCGCGCAAAAAAAATACTTGAAAAGATTCAGCCTCCCGAACTCTTGGAATTCTCACTAAATTCCGAAGAGGAAAACCTCCTTCTCCACCTCTTAAAATTCAAGGAAATCATCAGGAAAACTTCAAAGGACCTCAGGCCGAATTACCTTGCAGATTTCCTTTATGAAGCGGCAGTTTTTTTCAATAAATTTTATTCTACAAGCAGGGTAATAGATAATGGAGAGTTAGTTCCCCACCGCGCCTGCATAGTAAAAAAATATTTTGAATACTGCTCCCTTTCCCTTTCTTTATTAGGTCTTTCCCCGCCCGAGGAGATGTGATGAAGGAAACCTTTCTCGGCTACCTTGACGCCATCTATAAAATCCACCTTGAAGAAAACCGCATGGTAAAAATAGGCGAGATTGCCGAATGGATGAGCATCTCTGATGCAAGCTCTTCTGAGATGGCAAGAAGGCTGGCTGCCTCAAAACTCATAATAATCCAGCCGTATAAAGGGGTTTACCTCACAAGAAAAGGACTTGAGATAGCAATCTCAATACTCAAATCCTTTTACCTCATTGAACTATTTTTCTCTGCCGTTCTCAAGCTGAAAAACCCTGAGCTTTCAGCAGACCATGTTGCATATAGTTTTCCAAAGGATGCTATTACAGCCCTTGAAAAATTCCTTAGAAAAAACGGCTTCTCAAAAAGAATAGATGCTTATTTTATTAATCACTCCGGAGCAATTGCAATTGCAGGAAGGGCAAAGGAAGGCGCCTCAGGCCTAACTCTTTTCTATTTTGGAGATGAAAGGTTCTCAAAAAGGTTAGAAAAATTTACTCTGGAGCCTCACAAAAGAATAAAAATTCTGAACAAAGAAGATTCTGAAACCCTTATTCTTCTCAACGATAAAAAGATAAGAGTTCCCAATGAAATTCTTGGAAAACTCTACATGCTCATCCAGTGACCCTTTTCCAGACTTCCTCAAATTCATATTCTATTCCATTTTTCTTAAAATAACGAACCAGATTTTTCAGGTCCCTTTCAAGAAAATCCTTTGCATGCGGATGCTCAAGTACAACACCCTGCCCCAAATCCAAAAGATATATCTTGTTCCCCTTCAATATATTATAGGGGCTCAGGTCTCCGTGCACCAGCCCCTTTTTATACATCTTTTTAGTATTCTCTATTATTTCTTCCATATCCTTTTTTTCAGGTATACACTCAATCAGTCTGGGATATGCTTTATCGCCTTCCCCTAAGAATTCCATTATTACAATATTCTTTATTTGATAAATAGGTATTGGTGCGCTCACTCCAGCCCTTTCACACATCTCAAGATTTCTGAATTCCTTTCTTGCAAATGCATAAACATATTCTCTTTCACTTTTTTTTATTTTCTTGAATCTTGGGTCCCCTGCAATATATTTTTCTTTTCTAACAAAAATTCCGGTTTCTATTTTATATATCTTTACTGCGATGTTTCCTTCTGCTCCTTTTGCAAGAAATACATGCGCTTCCTTTCCTGTGGAAATGGGATATTCCATTTCTTCTATAATCCCCTTTCCCATTAATTTATTTAAAATAAGAAGACTACTCCTGTCAAAAACCTTGGATTCTATCTTCCATCTTTCCTTTTCCCTGTATTCCGCCATTTTCTTTATTCCTTTACAGAGAGGTAACCCCTTTCCTTAAGCCATTTAGTATCCAAAGGGCGATATCTCCATACTATATCTGCCTTCTCATCCTTTTCTATTTCCCAGGGTATTATAAGCACAGCATTTCCTTCCTTAACCCATATCCTCTTTCTCATTTTTCCGGGTATTCTGCACATCCTTTCCTTTCCGTCAACACACATTACAAGCATCCTGCTTCCGCCCATTAATCCTGTTACTGTTCCAAGAATCTCCTTTCCCCTTGGCAGTCTTATTCTTCTTACCTCTTCTCCTTCCATTATTTCACCGGCGCCCTCGCACCACATGCCTCGCATATAAGCATCCTTGTTCCGTGCCCCGAATCTTCAATATGCGTATCGGGTTTTCCGCATTGTGCACAGATTACATAATCCTTTACGTATTCCTGAAATTTCTTATTCAGAAGGTCCTCTCTTAATTTCCTGTGAAGAACCAGCCTTTCCCCCTCCTGTGAAGCAGGCACAGCCAGCTCCTTGGTAAAAAATTTGGTTAAGTGCTGGGGCTCTCTTCTTATTTTCTCGCACACTATCTGGAAATTCTTTATTATGGTTTTATTTCCTTCAGAGAATGCCAGCAATTTCGGCACCTCAAATCTTTCTCCTTCTCCTGAAATCTCCCCTAATTTTTCATATGCCCCATCAAGTAATTTATTGTAATCCATGCTCTCACTTCCTCATTCCTTCGGGTTTCAATTTAAGGTTCTTAAGAAAATCATATAAATGAGAATCCCCGTCCAGTTTGGAGAGTACATCAGCTGATTCCTTCAAAACCTTATCTTCAGTATCGTCATCGTCTCCGCCTCCGCCTCCAAAGAAGAGCGCCCTTGTTAATTCCGTTATTCCTGCCTTTTTGAATTTTCCCCCTTTGCCCCAGGTATCCACAAAATTCTTAACCGCCGGCCTGTTAAGAAACGATTTAAAATTACCTTCTGCTTTTTTTTCTTCTTCCTCCATTTTCTTTATTACCATTATTACACCTATTCCTACACCTGTTCCTCTGTCCTTTTAAATATAAGAATAGATAAGCTTTTAAACTCTTGTTGAGTAAATTATATTGGTGTAATTATGGCCAGAAAACAAATAACAAAGAAGGCTGAAGCAATAATTCATGTGTATACCTATGGTTATTTAAATGAAAAGTTAATTGAACCTCATAAAAAAGGAAAGTTGGATGATGTCTTCATTTTAAAGGAAGATTTTTTGAGAAGAGCTACTGATGGGTCGTTTGGTGTTGTGACTAGCTCCGATTGGGAGGGTCCTGTAGAATTTAATAGTGGGGGTCCCATCCTGATGTATGGAACAAGACCAACCAAAGATAATGTAATTCCTTATTCAGAATGGAAAAAATATGATATATTAAAATTAGCAGACCTCCTTGTAAAAGGAAAGGTGCTTGCTCCGGACACCACCAAAATAAAGTGGGATTGGAAGACGATTCCTAAAAAAAGTACTCTTCTGTCTATCAATTCATGTGATCCTGACTTTTTTTTCAATAAGAACAACCTTGATACGAACCCTTACTTTTCTCAGGAATATGTGGATAAATACCTGGAGAGTGAGGATATGCCACCAACACCAACTTTTATTTCAAAAAAGCCAGTTAAAAAGGAAAAACAGATTTCTCTCTCGGAAGGACAGGTACTTTCTCTTAATAAAAAACAACTTAATAACTTCCTTAAAATAAATCCTGTTTATTATGGGAAAAGAAAGGAGAATAAAGGCACAAGTTCATATAGAGAATGGAGTAAGCTTTCAATGCAGAAGATTGTAGAAATCCTTCACCAGGGATATACTCTTCTCCCCAAGACATACAAACCAGCAACCCCAACTAGACTGTCACTTGAACCAGGCCGGCCTTTTAAGAGCAAACGAGCAGGAAAATTAATGGAGAAACCCTCCAAAAAAATACCTTATAAAAAAGAAGGATTCAGCGATGCAGCGATAGTGGCCATGAAAAAAAGTGAGATTCTTGAGATTGCAGAATCAAAGCCGGTATATGTTTACCCGGCACCAGATTATTCTCTGGCAGAGACAGAAAAACGCATAATTCCCTATAAAATTGCAAAGGAATTAAATGAAAAGGACCTTCATGCTCTTTTAACAACAGGATATATTATAGCTCCATTTCCAGGTATTGGGAAGGGTCTCATTCCATATTCCGGCGCAGAATATGCTTTTCCAAAAGAGCTTAAGATAAGTTCTGTTGCAAAGCGCCACCTTATTGAGATGCAGAGCGGAAAAAGAAGAAGAATTTATTTTGTTTTCAAAAGAAAGGCAAAAGCAGAAAGGGTCCGCGAACAGATTGCCCACCTCTTTAATTCCAAAACCATTAAGATATTCTATTCCAAGAAACACGGCGGTTATGTGCTTGATGCTTATGCAAAAGGCGATGTCCCAAGAAAAGCCAGAAGAAAGAAAGCCGAGAAATTAGAACTTCCTTCTGCTGAAAAAAAGAAAGCAAAGATGGAGACAGAAGACCAAATCATTGATATTGACGAGGATAGATTCAACGAAATTCTTAAGAAAGAGAAAGTAATGTATAAAGTAGAGTTTGAGGGATTCCCAACAGCACAAGAACATTATGACATGACGCATAATCTGGGTGCAGTCCAAGCCCCGCTCGGTATTCTTTCTGTTTACCTTGACAGGCTTTCACTCTCTGATGCAAAGAAAGCAATGGACTCAAAAGACCATTCTTATTTCTTAAGTTTATATGGAGGAAAAAGAGCCAGCTATCTCAAAAAGGTTGAAGGAGCAGGCATTTCTGATAGAATAGAAAACACCTTTGAAGGTACTACATGGGAAGACATGACAGCATCTCTTCCTCTTCCTCTTGCAAAATCCATAGAGGTCTCTGCCTGGTATCTTGCAGACCAGGTTGCCAAGGGCGACTCCAAACTCAGAAAAAAATACTTCAATTTCTCATGGAAAGCAATCGTTTCCCAGATGGTTCTTGAAACAGGTCCGGTAGACTATGAAAAGGACAAAGTAACTACCAAACCTGTACTTTACATAGACAACTCCCTGAAATTCATGAGAACAAAACTATTCTACAATGAGCTTCCTTTCTCTGCTGCAGAAAGACTGCTTGTTACAACCTACAAAGGCAAAACATACCGCTGGATAACTGTTCCCACAGATAACCCGAACAAGGTTAAGATTGTTGCAAAACTCAATATCACCAAGGATGCAAAAGGCCATCAAAACTATGAGCTAGCTGAGTTAAAGGGAAAGAACCGCGTTGAACTCAAGCGCCATGGAAAGACCGAACCCCCAGTTTATATTGTAGGAGAAAAAGGAGGCTCGCTTTACACAATAAAAGGATTTGATTCCCTTGGCCTTGCACAGTACACTCCAAAATACACAGGAGAACTGCTTGCAGCAAAGGTTCTTACCAGAAAGGTTGAGAAACCAAAACCACCAGAAGTGAAAAAGGAATTAAGAAAAACATATTATTCACTTTCTTTGGAATTCAATCCTGACTACAATTATCCAAGGGGAACAGCAATAGATGAACCCCTTACAATAAGAGCAAATAGAACAATCGCTGAAACAACATTAAGTGATAAAGCCAGGGTGGATTATACCCTGCAGGTGAAGGACACCGATGATAATCAATATTTCCTTCTTACGAACCACTCTTCCAGGAAAAACCTGGCAAATGAGGATGTGCGTTGCGTTGCATCAGTTGAGCATGCAACCACCATGGGAGGAGAACTATATGTTTATCTCAAAGGAGGAAAAATAATTGATGCAAGGGAAGGCAGAAAGGATTTTGTCTGGGAAGTGCCAATTGCAAGAGAGGTTAAGAAAGGAGCAAAAGGCGCCTTTGAGCATAAAGGAAAATACTATGTTCCTGGTTATGACCCCATAGATATTGTTATGGACAATAAATTGAATAGAATCGAAATAGGAGAAGCAAGGAAAATGCTTGAGAAATATGGAGACGACCTTCGTTTCACCAGTAAAACAAAAGAGGTAATCACTCATTTTGACCTGAATGGACATTTCGTTGAGTGGGATGATGCAGAAGAAAGAGCAGGAATAGAAAGGGTAAAAGCAGGAACGGCACTGGCTGTTGAGAAAGAAGGAAAAATAGTTTATGATGTATACCTGAAAACCCTTAAACACAAGGATATCATACTCGGAGCAATAAACCCTGTAGATATATACCGCACAACTTCTAAAGAGGATGAAAAGGCATCCGAACTCAGAATAGGCGCAGTTCACAATGCCAAGAAATATGATGATGAATACACATATAGTCTGTACACCAAGCCATTCAGAGAGGAGATAAATCTAGATGTTGGAACTGCCATGGGTTTGTTAGATTGGACTGAAGACAATCTTCACGTTCTCAAACCCGCAGGCTATACAAACAATGAAGAAAAATTGAAGGAAATGGCATCTCATTCTCTTGAAGCCATTACTGCAAGAGATAAGACCACTGCAGTAAAAGCAGGAAAATTGTTTGATGCAGGAAAATATCTTGATGTGGTTCAGATGTATTCCAACCTAAGAATCAGAAGAGGTGAATAAACATGACTAACACAACCAGAATTCAAAAAATAAGTGCTGAAAAGGTTGCAATGGGTTTAGTTGACCTTTCTTCAAAAGCAAAATTTGCACCTAAGAATCTTGCTGAATTGAGCAAACTATTGAAAGAGCTTGAGTCCCTTAAGGTAAAAGAAATCAAACCGCACACAGGAGTAATCTACAATGCTCTGCAGGACTTAAGAGACAGAAAAGAACTTGTGGATAAGAAGGGAAAACCCTTAACTCAAAGAAATGATATAGATAAAGCAATGGAGCGTTTTGACAGGAGTGTTTCTCTAAGAAAGGGTCTTTATGGAGAGAAGGGAGATGTGTTCACTGCAGAAACAACAAGACCGGCACCTCCTCAGGATGTGCTTAGATGGATTCCAAAGGTAACTCCAGGAACTTCAAAAACGATTCCAGGAAATGGAGACGAGATATACGGAACAGATGTTTTCACCAAATATGGTTTGGGAGGAGCAGGCGCGGTTACTGAAGGGGCCATTGATTCCAATCTTGCAGATGAATTTCTCGGGATGTGGAGAAGTGCATTGAACGAAGGAGGAGGAACCGCTCTTAAGAATAAAATAGATTCAATGAGCGATAAAGATATAGAAAAACTTGTAGGAACAGGCAAGAAGGTTAAAGAGTTCAAGGAGCACATAGAATTTGATAGATATGGAGAAGCATGGGACCTGGTTGAGAAAAAAGGAGAATATGCGGATTCAGATCTTGAAGTCTTAAGAATAACAACTAAGAAATACAAAGACTTTATAGTTGATGTCCCTATCCAGATGCTAATGCTCGGCACAGAAAAAGAGATTGAGTTGTCCAAGCGTGTAGGAATAAATATCGGCGCTATAGCCCAGCTTATACGCATGAAGAGATATACAAAAACAATTCGCACGAATCCGGACGGCTCAAAAACCCTTGTGCTTGGAACCATGAAAGAGGTAAAGAAAGCAAAAGGCACTGTATCCAAACCCAAAACAAGAACAGATGTTGCAGGAGAGGTAAAAGCCGGACCTTCATTCAAACTGCCTGCAGGAGTAAAACTAAAACTCCATGTAGGAGCAGAAAGAACAGCTCTGGGCGCAGAAACCAGGATGAAATGGGGCAAGGACCTTCTTGGATTTCTTGAGGTTGAATACAAGGATGAGGAAGGAATAAAGATTACTAAAAAAGTTCCTGTTTATACAGGTGCAAGAGTAAGGGTTAAATCCAATAAAGACCTGGAGGTGGGAGGAAATCTTGGAGTTGCGGTTTTTTCACTCGGAGAAAATTTCCCGGTCATGCTTTTAACAGATGTTGCATATGCCCGCAAGAATGATTTAGACCACCATACCCTTTATGTAGCTCCTGGAGTAAAAGTCGGAAGAGTCAGCGGACAGGTTATGCTTGATTCATTGGATAAGGGAAAACCAATAGGTGGAATATTGTCCACCCAGTTTGGCACAGAAGGAAGTACAGTAGGTTTATCTGTGATGAGGCCTAAAAATCCCCTAACAGGAAAAAGGGATACCTTTGTTGGTATTACAGGAACCATAAGGTGGTAATTTGAAAAAATTAATTATTTCCCTTGTTTTTCTTTCTCTTGTGTTTGCTTCAGTTTCACAACATGTTGAAGATAGAGTTACACTCTATGAAAATGGAGTAGGAATAAGCGATTTTAAGGTTACACAAGAACTCTCGTTTGATGCGGAGATGAAAGTTTCCGCAGACTCCAACACTATTGTTTTACGCGGGGACCCTTCTGATTTAGAGAGCGGAGATGTTATCTGTCCTGGAAATGTTATAATTGAAATGGACGGCTCCGGTGACTGGGCTGACGGCTATTTCAGAGCAGAGCAGGGTGTTGTTGCCAAATACGAGGGTTGTATTGCTTCTTCTTCATGGTCCGGCGACCCTAATTATGGTTTGCCCATAACCTGGAGCTGGAATAATTACAATACTATTTCAGATGAAGATATGTGCGAATCAGATGAATCCTGCTGGGGAAGAGAAGGTAGTTTCAAAAACCAGAAGGTGAAGAAATTCCACGTATTCCAAAAGGATAATGTTTATTCTGACAAAGAAGGCCGGATAAGCACTCTCTGCCAGGGCGCTCTTTCAACAACCGTAACAAGGAGCGGAAACCAAATTTATTTTTACTCTTCTTCAGTTGAGCATCCACCGCAATGGGAGGATGTTTATCTAACCGCGCCCCATGGAGACTCTTACTTTTATTCTATTACAGGAAACATGGATGTCAGCGGATGTGCGGTTACTATTCGTCCTGGAGGCGACTGCAGTGGTGTAACCCATGGATTCATTAATTCCCAGACAAACTATGAAGATAGAAATTCTCATTACACAAATTCAATAGGCCTTTCTGAGATAAGCCTTGAGGTAACAGAAGACCCGTATTTTAATTTTGATTTCCCTGGTGTTGACCTTCAGGGAGGTTGTCTTGACCTTTTACCTGGAGAGTCCACAGAATTCAGTTTTGTTTTCATAAACAGCGCAGAATCTATTATGGACATGGTAATAGAAGAGATTGAAGTAAGAGGATTCATAGGATTGGATGGAAACGGCGCCCCAATATACGATGATACAATAGAATTTACTTATGATACTAATGCAATAGGCCTTGTTCTTCCCCCGGGGGTTTCCACTGAAGTAACAGGAACTCTTTCCGCTTCTGATGGAACACTTCCTGCTGAGGTTGAATACCTTCAATTCATTGTTCACTACCGCTCATATACTGAGGGATGCGATGGAGAGTTCCTTAGGAGCTGGTTCCCTTTCAATGTAAGATTATGCGAAGTGGAGCACGGCCCTGACCTCGACCCTGAGATATGGATAAATGACAGGCATGTGGAGATTGGACAAAAGCTTCCGATACATTGGAGGGTGACTAATATAGGAGAAGACCCTTCTCCTGAAACAGGCATTACTTTTTATGATATTGATGGTTCTATTTTCTATGGACCTATTACACTGGAGGAATTAGAAGCCAGTGAAAGCACGCTAGACCCTGAAAGTTTCCTTATCTTTGAATGCACTGAAGATACAAAAGGATTACACCAGATAACTATTAATGTTTACCCTGTTGATGGTGAATTAAATCCCCAGAATCTTGATTCTACAGAAACATTTTTCTGCGGTTCTCCAACTTGTTCTATAGAGCCAGAGAACGTAGAGATAACAAAAAGAGGAGAGGCAAGGCTTTCCCTTAGTTGTTCTACTGGTGATGGGGACCTGTGCAGACGCACAGAACTTATTCTTCTTCCTTTTCCACACTATGAAGTTACTTACTTTGAAGTTGAATGGGAGCCAATCTCCGGACCTCCGGTTTATGTAGACCCGGTTGACTACTGGCGGAGCACAATAGTTCATGGACATGAAGATGCAGAAAAAGGAGATACTGTAACAGTAAGGGCAACGGTTTTTGACCCTGCTCTTGAAGAATTTGTTGATACTCGTGAAGAGGCTACAGCAATATGTGAAGCAGTAGTAAACATCACAGATATTCCATGCGAGGATTATATTTAAACAATAAACTGGTCTCCCAATTCAGGAATATTCACATCATACCTTTTTCCTATTCCTTCTTTTAAAGACTCAAGTGCTCCTTCATCTCCATGCATAAGAAATACCCTTTTCAATCCTTTTATTCCCTTTACAAAAGAAATAAGCTCATTCCTTCCTGCATGCGCAGAAAGTCTCACTTCCGCAATCTTCATCTTTAATTCAACCTCTTCATCATCCACTTCAACATTTTTCTTTCCTTCAACAACCTCTCTTCCTCTAGTTCCTTCTGCCTGATATCCTACAAATATTATCTTATTCTTAGGATTAGAAGCCATCCTCTTAAGATATCCAAGCACTGGACCCCCCGTAAGCATCCCTGAAGTAGAAACTATTATTGAAGGCTCTTCAAACACATCCTCTTTATCCTTTCTTCTTGAAGAATGGAAATACCTGCTTCTAAACGGGTCCTCCTCATTTATCAGTATTCTTTTCCATATCTCCTCTTTTCCATAAAGCACATTTTTCCTGTAAATCCTCAAAGCCTTTTTTATCATTCCTTCAACATATATCTTTACATCCGGCAGAACCCCTGATTTAATATAATTCTCAAGTATAAAAAGAACCTCCTGCCCCCTTCCAACCGCAAAGGAAGGAATAAGCACGTGCCCTCCATTATCCAGGGTTTCTTTTATTTCATTTATGAATTTCCTTTCTGTTTCCTTTCTTGAAGGCATATCTTCGTTTCCGTAGGTTCCTTCAATAATAAGCGTTTTTGCCTCAAGACCCAGCTCAGCTCCGTTCAGCAACCTTGTTCCCCTTACATTCAGGTCTCCGGTATAAAGCAAATCTCCAACCCTTATCATGGCGCTTCCCATTATATGCCCTGCATTAAAGAATTCCATCCCTGCTTTTTTCTCTCCATATTCCACATCATGGAAATTCTTTATTACATCCTCAACATCCTTTTCACTGAAACTCTTGCTTATTCTCCTGTAATCAGATAGAAGCACCCCTGCCAAATCCTTGGTGGGTTTTGTTCCGTAAATTTCAACATGCCTCCCTTTCTTAAAAAGATGCGGTAGATACCCTACATGGTCCAAGTGCGCATGTGTTATCCCTACTTTCTCAAATTCTGCTCCCTCAAGCTCAGGATATCCTATTTCCTTTCCCAGCTTTATTCCGCAGTCTAAAAGTGTTTTCTGCTCCTCAAGAAGTACTGCACTTTTTCCTACCTCTCTTGTTCCTCCTAAAAATCTAATTTTCATATTATCTCAACCTATTATTATACAATTGTTTAAAAAGAAGCCAGTTTTACTCTTTTCTTACTTTTGCAACCATTTCTTCTTTGAAAGAGTCACCAATTTTCAGAATATGAAGTATTCCATCCTTCCTGCGTATTACAATCCATTCATTTCTTAACATATAAATACACTTAGTATATTAGGAACGCAACTATTTAAAAGGATTGTGGTATTTTATGGTTCTATTTGCTATTTATTGGCCTTTTTCTTCAAAATTCCCCTAAATTCTCTATTTTTCTCCTGCATAAACTTAAGATATAAATAATAACCATATTCTTTTAGTTTCTCACTCCTTTCTTCTCTTAACTCAAACATAATGTCATGCACATCTTCAAAGACCCTGAATTCATCCTCCTTTATTTGTCCCAATAGGTTGTGGTGTTTTGCTTCAGTGCAGATATCTCCGATTTCCTGCATGCTTTCCTCAATAAGGTTCCTTCCAAGTTCCATTCTTATCCTCACAACAATTTTCCTCATGGCGGGAATAACCATCCTGCTGTTTATTGCGAGTGCTCTTTCCTGGGGCGTGCCATTTTTTTCTATGTATGTTCTTAAATTTTTCTCGTTTGAAAGAATTTTTTTTATTCCTTCATCAATTTCACCTGCATTCTTTGTTTTTTTTACTGCATCTTTCATTTCCTCAATGACATACCTATCCATCGTATTTCCATATTTCATTTCCCCAAGTTCATTCACTATGTTTTTTTTATGCTCTGTCCACACATTAATATTTTGTTTTGTTATTCCTCCTGAAAGAAGATTTTCCACATTCTCCATCTTTTCAAGCAGTTTAAGCCCCAGTTTCCTGGCATTTCCATTCTCCTTCAACTCCCCTTCATCAATCTCTTCCTTCAAGTCCTCCATTCCTTCACTAAAATCTGTTGAAAGGAATTCCCAGAAACTTTTATCCTTTATTACGTCTTCTTCATAGGATTCCTTCATGCTTTCCATAGCATCCTCCAGTCTCTCCTCTTCAGTATCCAATGTTTCAATGAGTTCTTCCGGACTCTCTGTTCCAATTAATTTTGAAATGTATTTTTGTGTTAGATTTTTTCCGCCTTCAATCTTTCCTCGTGTTTTTGAATCTATCTCACTCACACTAATGTAATGCTTGCTCATTGGAGCCCATTGCTCCACCCTCAGGAATCCTTCAGGACTCCAGAACTCCTTAAAGAATTTTCCAGTGTAGCCAGAAACAGACTGCCCTGCCCAGTAATCCGCCAGCAATTCATAATATTCCACCGGGTCCTGATAAATGGCCTTTGTATTTCCATATGCAGAACTCAGATTCTTCATCAACCCTGCAACTTCCAGGTGCATTTCTCCTATTTTCTTGTGTTCCAATCCTTTTTCCCTGTATTTATCATCAAAATAAGAAAGAATATTGTATCTGAAAAGCTCACCGTTAACGTTTTCCCCAATATCTATTAGGAGAAGCTTGCATTTCTCCAGTCTTTTTAATTCTCCTTCATATTTTTTCTTCTTTTTGCTGTCTTTTTCGCTCCTTGCTCTGCCTTTATACCTTCCTATTAAAACAGAAAGGTCCCCTGCTACTTTTGAAGCATTTTCCAGAGTTTCTACATAGTCCTTGAATTCTTCAACACTCTCAAATGGATAGTCAAATCTTACAATCTCTCTTTCAGCACTTTCAAAGGAATGCCCAAGGAATGAAAGTGAGTGATATGCAGTCAGAAAGTCTTCCATCTCTTTAACTGTAAAATGCAAAGAACCGTATTCAGGCAGTTCCTTTTCGCTAGCTTCCCCTCCCATTATTCTACTTGTAAGTTCTTCTTTTCTTTTTTCCAAAGATGTTTTAAGCTTCAGATATTTTTTCACTTCTGCTCCTGCATGCTTATATCTTTTTTCTGTGTTTTCCCTGCTCAGGAAATTATGTTCTTTATACAATGAAAGTCTGCTTTGAAGTATCTCTTTCATTGGCTTTGAGATATTCGGAGAGCTAAGTGTAGATTCAATCCAGTTTATTGCTATATAAGGCTCCCCCTGCTTGAATCTCCTGTCTGCTTTCATTAGGTATGCCATTGCCCCCTCATCCTTCATTTTTGTATCTGCTACTTCAGGAATTATAAAATCAGTAAGCTCAATTAATCCCCTAATTGTTGAGAAGTAAGGAGATGTTATTGGTGTAAGAATGTCGGTTGTGAACTGCATTCTCAGAGCACTTGCTGCATGTTTATCTTTCTGGGACAGAACAGTTGCACCGCTGCTTATGGCGGTTATACCTGCCATTATTGCAATCCAGTATGGAGGAACGTACAATTCAACCCCTTTAGAAGTAATCTGCAGATGCCCTATTGTAAACATAGGATTGTTTATACCAAGAGCCTCCATTTTTGAAGAGCTTATTGGTCCCAACGCAAAGAGTCTTGCCCTTAATCCAAATAGTCCAACCGAAGGCCCAATTTTCCATCCTTCACTGTCCTCTTGGATAACATCCGTTATTCCTGCTACTCCTATATGTGTGATTCCCCCTGCACCCATTCCTACATCAAACATTCCGACCTCGCTGTTCATCATTTCCAGTCCTGTTCCTACATTCCATTGGGGTGTTCCTCCTAATCTTCTGTCGAATACTCCACGTATGGCTGCACCGCTTTTACCCATTCCAATATCCCCTCCAAGCCCCCAGGAACCTCTTTTCCACTTAAATCTTACCCATCCCTCAATCTCTTTTTCTATCTTCTGAAGGTTCTTGTCGGCTTCTGCTATCCCTTTACCTTCTTTTTCATAATTTTGCTTTAATTCCCTGCATTTAAGCGCAAGGTAAAACAGGAATTTATCCTTATAATTTTCTCCAAACCAGGAGTGTATTTTTTGAAAGATTGTTCCCTTTTTCTCTTCCATACCTTCTATAAGATATTTTCTTAAAAAACCGTCTTTTTTTGCCTCCTTTATGTATATTTTTTCCAGGTTTGTTGTTCCATATTTCTTTTCCAGATACTCATCTACATAATCCTCAAAACCTTCCCTTATCTCAATCCTCTTGTTTTCAGTAAGATACTTATATTCCTCCATGGTTTTCTGAATTAGGTTTACGGGATTCCCCAATATCATTTGATTTTTTTTCTTCTGCTGAAAAATAAACTCTTTTCTTTTGCTTTCTTCAACTCCGCTCAATTCAATTAAAACCTCAGCGCCAATTGCTTTAGGCATCCTATTTCCGCTGAATGCAAGATAATAATGTGCGAATTCCTTAAGTGAAGGTTTCTTCGTTATCATTCTCTTTAGTTGCTTAATTTCATTCTTGTTCAGAAGGCCAGTTCCCTTATTAAGGGAAACCCCTGCTTTGTAAAGCAGTCCAAGAAACTTCCCTTTATCTGCAGAATTAAGAAACTCCTTCAGCCTTTTGGGACTTCCTTTATAAGGGCCGAGGATATATCTCCCAAAAGGAATCTTATGCTTTCTTACGAATTCCTCCATTCCGGTCATTGTTTGTGCTTTTTTGAGTTCTTTTTTCAGCCCTTCTTTTTTCTCTTCCGCTGTTATCTCAAGAACCTCATTCAGAAGAAGTTTTTTTTCCTTTATTAATTCCTGATTTCTATCCGTAACAGGCCCTTTAACCTCTTTTATTTTCTCCTTTTCTTCCTTAGTTTTTGGAATCATCGGCTTCTTTAAAACGGGCTTTACAATCGGAATAAGATGAGTCTTCTCCTCCTTTTTTTTCCTTTTTACTTTACTCATTTAATCACCTAATATATTCCCCATCTCTTTTTAGCATAAAAATAGAATGCCCATCCCAAACCGTTCCATCTTCTTTCACTTGTGCTTGCCAGGTCTGGTCTCAGTACATCAGGAACCTTCGGCCCCACAGCAAGGCCTGCTTCAGTTTCCTTTTTTTTGTATGTAACTCCGACCTGCCCTCCAAATTTACTTTCTTTTTCTCTAAAATACATCGGCTCTACAAATCCTGTCCAGCCTGCTCCTAAATAGACTCCAACAGGCATTGAATAGGTAATCACTCTCCGTGTTTTTGATACATAAAGATTGTTTATTGTTGCCCCCAAATAAAAATCAGGCTGTGAATAAACTGCTTCAGCCTGTCCAGCCCCCCCAAGAATTCTGCCCTTTTTAATTTCTGTGGGTTCTTCCATAAGCCCTGCAGCTACATTTAGAAGCCTCCTTTCTTTTTCATTCAGTGCAACCACTGCCTCAACAAGCGCCCCGCGCTTTACATCTTCTTCTCCTCTTTTCTCCCCTATATAATAAAGTCCGCCTTTGAATGAGCTT
>JAGMCT010000017.1 GCA_023129075.1 Microcaldota archaeon | reverse complement strand
CTCAGCAGCATTGTATAACCCTGCTAGGGAGAGGCCTTTTTGGGTTCTGGCTAAATTCGTCGATCCGGTGATGGTTACTCCTTTTTGGGTATTCTCAACAACGTTTCCTCCCATAGTAAAAGTAAGACCGGTTTGATCCCCTGCAACTTTATTATACTGAGCACAGGTCAAACCTATCTGGTTATCGGTGATGTTAATTCCTCCTGTTACATTAAGGCCTTTCTGATGGCCACCAACAACATTTCCAAGAAGGGCAATATTAGGGCCTTTTTGGTCGCCTTTACAAATGTTTACTATACAATTCCTTTCAACCAACAATCTTGTGAGATATTTAGAAAAGGATTTCTTATGGACTGGTTCCACAGTAGGGACGTATATCACATTTGCTGACTGGGGCATTCCGCCAGGTTTATTTTTTTGTTTCATAAAAATCACCTTTCATCTTTAGGCAAGCAGTTTTGAAAGAACAACCGCAAGCATAAGGACAGCACCAAAGCAGATCTCAAGTCCTCCAAATGGGGCTTCTTCTTCAATAGTTTCAATAACATCTTCCACTACTGTTGGTCCTGGCTGGTTGAATTCTTCTTCTTCTTCAAGAGTAACCTCCGCCCCTTCTGCTTCATCTTTTGCCTGCTCTGCAAGAAGTATTGCTGTAGGATAATCTCCATCTACATAAGCCTGCTGTGCATCCAAAAGAAGGGTTTCTGCCTTAGAAGTATCCTTTCCTTCCCCTCTTGCCTTATTTATTGCATCCACTGCATCCTGGATTGCTTCTCTTGCCTCCTCTTTGGGGTCAATAACCGGTTCCTCAGCACCCCCTTGAGTTTCATCTTCATCTATTGTATCATTCTCTACAGGGACATCTGGAGCTGGAGGAATATATGGAGGAGGTATTGGTGTTCCTGAGTTTCCATTTCCCTTATCCTTCTTCTTTTTTCCACCATCATCATCTTCCGAAACGCTCACAGTCACTGAAGCATTCCAATAACCATCATGGACTGCATTTATCGTATAGGTTCCATGAGTAGAAGGAGTATAAACAACCTGTCCTGCAACATCAGTAAGAGCGGAGTAAACCTCCATTCCACCGTATTCTATTGTAACATTTGAATCATTAATCGGATTTCCGAGTGAGGTTATTGTAATGGTTATACTATTGTCTTCTTCTGGATTTGCAGGACTATAAGCAATAGAAAGAGGTGCAAGAACCTCATAAGTAGTTTGAGCATTAAAATAACCCTGTTTTCTTGCTGTTGCGGTATGAATTCCTGTCTCATTTGTTGTGAGAATCAAGATTCCATCAATTCCTGTGAGGTCCTCAATTGTACTTCCCCCCGGCAGGTCAACCGTAACATTGGAGGCATTTATAGGGTCTCCATTATTATTAGTGACATTTAGGAGTACATCATCCCCTAAACGAACTATAGAAGGAATCGCATTGATGTTCATGACCTCCTGCTCGGCTCCGTATCCTGAGAATCCTGCAACAGTAAATGTAAAGGTATTCAGACTTGTGCACGCTTTTGAAACCGGGGTATAAAGGGTTCCGTTCTCAATAATATCCGCCAAAGTCTGCGGAAAACCATCTTTTTTATAAACAAGAATGCTGTCAGGAGAAACACATGCCATCTGTATTGAGATGTTTGCCTGAACATTAAGCATAGGTACATCCGGAGAATCAACAGATGCAAAACCGATGCCGACAGTTATATCATCCGAACTAATGTAACCTTCAGCAGGTATTATCTCTTCCCAGAGAACAGTTGTCTGCCCTGTTGCTTCTGAAGCAATCGTGAGATTTGTTAGTTCTAATCCTGAGATGCCTGCAGGGAAAGAAAGATAATTGCTGTTGTTGTACATTGTAAGATTATTTAGTTTTGTATTTGTATAAGGCTGTATACCTGTGAATTCAGCTCCTTTCCAAGAATCATAAATTAAAACATTGTCTATGTTTGAATCTATTAGATAACCTGCGGAAAGTGCTGTGCTATTTGCGTTGTATATCTCCAAATCAGAAATCTGTATGTTTTCTTTATTGGGATAAATATTTAATGCATCCCTGTTAACATCATGGATTAGGTTGTCTGTCATTACTACGGCAGAAGCACCTATGTGCACTCCTCCTTCCATGTTGAAAAATTCATTTCCTGAGATTACAAAGTCTTGTCCTGAGAAAAGGACTGTAGGGTAATGAGTATAAGATTCGTAGAATATGTTTCCAATAACATTGTCTATGAAGTGCAGTCTATCAACAGAAGAAATTTTCATTAGATTATATGAACGAAAATCCATTATGTTATTGTTTTCTACACAAACATCAGAAGAATCTGTAATAAGTATTGGATTATCTGCAGTATAGCTTTTGTATCCATCTTCTTTGGCCATTGTATTTCCAAAAATATTTAGTTTTGAAATGCCGTCCAATTCCATAAGGTCTCCTTTTACTGAAAGCTCATTATCCATAAAGGAAACATCCGAAGAACCGAAGGTATAAAATCCGGAGTATACATTTGAAAGTGTGTTGTTAACAATTAAGGTATTCTCTACTCCGCTAAATGAAAGCGCATATCCATTTCTGCTGTTATTGAATGTATTGTTGTTTATCTTTATATCCTGGGAAGAGCTCATGCTCAGGAAAGAAATATATTCTTCAAAAATATTATTTTCTATTGCTCCTCTTATAACTCCCTGAATTAAAAGGGCTGTACTCTCACCATCTTCAAAAAGGTTGTCTGAAATAACAACATCTTCGCATTGCAAAATCTGCGGAGGGATATCTCCGTTCAGGTTGGTGAATGCATTATTTTCAATTGTTAATCCCTTTAATCTAAAGAGATATAGTGTTTTTTCTGAATTAGTAAAGGTATTATCTCTTATTGTAAGGTCCATCTGCATAGGTGAAACCTGGCTGCTGAAAACAGCATAATTTACATTGTTGAATGTGTTGTTTTCAATAACTGTATTCCTTGCATTCACCTCAACTGCTTTTTCAAAACCTTCAAAAACACAATTCTTCAGTTCTGTATTTTCATGATTATCTATCTTTAGAAAGGTATCTGCACCATTGCTTGTGAGCGTGGAACCATTACAATCAATTACTGCATTATTTACAGCAACGCCAAGGCTGTTTGTAATAGAGTATGTTTTATTACAGAGTATTACATCCCCGTATATATAAGAACCGCTGAGAACAGTTCCGTATGTAGTTGGGTCATCAAGGTCAAGACATGCCGGCTGGAGCACAGGAGCTGTATCACAGGTAAAAGAACAAATTCCTTCAGGATTTGAATTATCACAGGTTGCATCTGTATAAATATTAGTCAGAGGAAGCCTATCATTAATATCATAACCTCCGTTTCCGCATGCCCTTATATTAGTGGTTTGCATATCCCTTGTATCATAGTGAGCCCCGAGCCCATCATCAGCGTTATTGTTAAGAACCGTATTTTCTACAACCAGTCCATTTAAGGGACCTGATGTTTTTAATCCTACATAATTATTTGATGAATTCGTATTATTAATATAAACATTATCTGAATCGCGGATTGAAATACCGTTGTTTTTTAAGGTATCCGAACCGGTAACATTCACATTATTTATAATTGAATTGTCAGCCCCGCATAGGATAAGCTCTGAATATTCTCCATTCTCAATATTCATTGTTTCATTTACATAAAGAATAGGACTTCCGCCTGAACCAATGTTATTAGTAATAATATTAAAACAATTAGAAGTTGGTTCAATATCCCACATTCCATTTTCAGAGATTAAATTATTTATAATCCTGTTTCCTTTTGTATTAGAACTCATTCTTATTCCATAATCAGTATTAGAAGAAATGGCATTGTTTTCCAACAGGCTGTAGTGTGCATCCAAAAGATAGATACCATCTATATTGGAATGTATGGTATTATTATAAATGTAATTATAATCAGAATTGTATATGCTTATTCCTCTTGCTGAATTTGAATGAATTACGGAATCTGTTATTGTTGCATTTCCATGGGAAATAGATATTCCCATATAATAATCAGTTATGGTGCAATTTTTTATTGTTATGTTCTCAACATTCAGAATATAGATGCCGTTTCCTGAGGAAGGGCCGTCCAGAACACTTCCATTGCAGTCAAGCTCAAGATTATCTTCATTGAATCTTATAGTTCCCTGCAGATTATAAGTGTCCGTACAAAGCACAGTATCATTCAGAATAATAAAATCATCTCCGTCTTCCTGAACCATAGTTCCATAGGTTATATCATCAGAGAGGTCAACGCATGCGCTAACGGATACTGTTAATACAAGCAAGCCGAGTAAAACGAAGATTAACTTATTCATGGATATAATTGTGTGGAGAAAAGTATTTAAATGTATGTTCTTGAAACTGGACGAATATGCTCCCATATGCATAAAATCACCAAAACTTTTCTTAATATATCCATCAGAGACGGAATCCCCCTCCCAAAGGATTCATTTTTGTATATAATGTAGAAAATATACGGAATACAGCTATTTAAATGTTTGTAACCTGAGAAAAGAAAAGATTTAAATATTCTTATAAGAAGATAGTTAAGAGGTCAACATAAATGGACGTCATAAACGACTCAGTGATAATGATTTTATTGGTTGTGCTTTCTGCATTCTTTTCTTCTGCTGAGGTTGCACTGCTCTCAATCCCCAAAACAAGAGTGGAATTCCTAGCGGAACACAAAAAAGGGATAGGGTCAAGAAAACTTAATGCCCTTAAAAATGACCAGGAGAACGCGCTTATTACTATTCTTATAGGGAATAATCTTGTGAATATAGGGGCTGCTGCTTATGCAACCTCCCTTGCAATAACTTACTTTGGAAACTGGGGCACTGCAATAGCAACAGGCGCCATGACACTTCTTATCCTTACATTCGGGGAAATAGTACCCAAAACAATTGCAGTTTCAATGTTGGAGCAATATTCATTATTGATGTCTGTGCCTTTGTATTATCTTAAGAAGGTTTTCTGGCCCGCAGTATATTTATTTAAACTCCTTAACAACTGCCTAAGAAAATACTTCACAAGAAGCAAGGAATTTCCTTCCATAACCGAAGAAGAACTTGAGGCGCTGGTTGAGATAGGCGCAAGGGAAGGGGAGGTAAGAAAGATTGAAAAGGAAATCATCGTAAAAACCTTTGAATTCGGAGATACAACTACAAGAGAGATAATGACTCCGCGTGTGGATATATTTGCACTGGAAGAAAACAGAACGATAAAAGAGCTTCTGGAAAGGATGGAAAAAAAGGAAGTAAAGCACAGCAGAATTCCTATTTACAACGAGGATATAGACCATATTACAGGAATGATTTACATAAAAGATATAATGGACCATGTTATTGATAATAAATTAGAGCTAAAGCTCAAGGATGTTGCAAGAAAAATTCTGTTTGCACCTGATACGAAAAGAATAGACCTCCTTCTGAAAGAGATGCAAAGAGAAAAAATACAACAGTGCATCGTGCTTGGAGAACACGGGGGGATTTCGGGACTTGTTACGCTTGAGGATATTCTTGAGGAGCTTGTAGGAGAAATTTACGATGAACATGAGATAGAGGAAATGGAGATTATAAGAAAGGGAAAGAATACTTATATTATAAGCGGAAACGCAAATCTTGAGGCTGTTGCAGAAGAAACAGGGGTTAAAATAGAGAGCGAAGAAAGCGATACATTCGGAGGTTTCATTGTTGAAAAGATAGGAAGAATACCCAGAAAAGGAGATAGGATAGAAAGCGGAGATTACATAATAATTGTGGAGAAAGGAGAGGACAAAAGAGTAAAAATTGCAAGGCTTAAGGTGAAGAAGAATGCTGATTGATGCGCACTGCCATCTGGACTCTTTTAAAAAGATAGAACTGGACGGCTCTGTTTTACCTATAACCTGCGGTTATTCTCATTCTTCAAATATAAAGAATAAAGAGATTGGAGAGGAGTATAAGGTTCCTTATGTGCTTGGAATTGCTCCTCAGACCGCTATCCGGGAAGACTTGAACAAATTGGAGGAATGGTGCTCTTTTATAAGGGACTCGGAGAGGGTTGGAGTCGGGGAAACCGGACTGGATTTTCATTGGGGAAAAACTCCTGAGGACAGGAAAAAACAATACCTCGTATTCAGAAGGATGCTTGGGCTTGCAGAGGAGCTGGGGCTTCCTATTGTGATACATGCAAGAGATGCAATAAAGGAAGTGCTTGATGAATTGGAAACATTTGGAGTAAAAAGATTCATGATGCACTTCTTTTCAGGGGATATTAAAGAAGCAGGAAGAGCGGTTGAGGCTGGAGGAATAATCTCCATAGCTCCTCTGCACTCCAAAAAAAGAAAAATAGTTATACGGGAAACCGAAATAGAAAGGCTTGTGGTGGAAACCGACGCCCCTTATGTGGTGCCTTCATTTAAGGATGTTATAAAAGCGGTGGAATATATTGCAGAAGTAAAGGGAATGGAATTTGAGGAGGTTGGAGAAAAAACCGCGAAAAATGCAGTAGAGTTTTTTAATCTTTCGTTTGAATAAGTGAAGTGATATTTATGGGAGTTTTTGATATTTTTAAGGGGAAAAAGGAGCCTCAAATTGCTCTTTTTGTTGATGGGCCGAATATTATAAGGAAGAGAATAAATCTTAACCTTATGGAAGCCAGGAAAAAACTTGGAGAAATTGGCAATATAAGGATTGCCAGGATTTATCTGGACCAGTTTGCTTCTGATAAATTAATAGAGGCAATGGTGAACAACGGATTTGAACCGAAGATAACTACAGGGGATGTAGATGTTACGATGGCTGTTGAGGCAACAGAACAGATAATCAATCCTGAGATAGATTATATTGCTTTGATGACAAGGGATACTGATTTTATTCCTGTACTTACCAAAGCAAAGCAATACGGAAAGAAAACAATAATTATTGCAATAGATACTGGAATGAGTGTTGCCTTAAAAAATAGCGGGGATAAAATAATCATGCTGAAGGGAAGGGGAGATGTTCCCCGTCCAAGTCAGAAAAGAAGCCCAAGAAAAAATTAGGTGATGAATATGACAGATAGAAGACCTTTTGATGCATTAAATAGTGCATTAAACAATAATGTGATGATTGGACTCAAGGGAGGAGTAGTATTTAGGGGAATTATGGTCTCCTACGATGTGCACATGAATGTGGTTCTTGAGAAAGCAGAAATGATGGTTAATGATGAGGTAAAGAAAGGGGTTGGAACTATTTTTCTTAGGGGAGATAGCGTAGTTTATATCTCTCCTTCTATTTAAATGGAAACCCGGGCCAGTAGATCAACGGTAGATTACCTCCCTGGCGTGGAGGAGGCTGCGGGTTCAAATCCCGTCTGGTCCACTCGCCTTTTAATTTAATGAAGGGGATTTGAAAATATAAAAAAGGATTTCTTTTCTTTATTTAGTATTAGTTTTTTTATCATCAACTAAAGGAGAATTAAGTGCTTTTTCCAGAGCCTTGAGAGCTTTCTCTCCAATACCTTTAGGGTGCTTCTTTGCGATTTTTTTCAGAGCTTTTACTGCTTCTTCTCTGACTATGGGGTCATCATGAGAAAGCAATTCAAGGAGAGTATCAACATTCTTCCCTGAGCCATTAAGTGCTTTTGTAGGTGCAGGAACAACAGAAGGGATGTCTGATTTCTTAGTGGCTTCTTTCAAAGTATTTTCTCTTAGTTGTGTCTTTATATGCTCGGGTTCAGGCTTCTTTCCGAAGTCTGGTTTCTTTTCGGGATTAACTTCTTTTTCCTTTCCTTCTTGTTTTACCGCCATTTCAAAACACCATTATACCTATTAATACACCAAACGGTTTTTAAAGTGTTTGTGTTGATGTATTAGTATGGACTTAGGGAAGATGATAAGCACAAAACTTCTTTACCGCAAGCTTCCTGAGAAATTAAAAAAGATGGTGGATGAAGGAAAAACTCCGGATGAGCTTATAGTGCGCTCAGCAATCACAGGAAGTCTTGAAGGGGTTAAACTGGCACTCCTACTTGGGGCTGATGTTAATGCGATGGATGAGTGGGCAACCCCTCTTATTTATGCTTCTGAACGTAAATATCTTAAGGTTGTTGAATTTCTGTTGAAAAACGGGGCAAACCCAAATATAAGGGACAGGGATGAAAAGTATGGAGGTTCAGCACTGGCTGCGGCTCTCAGAGGGGAAAGACGACGTTATCCTATCATTGAGGTGATTAATCTTCTTATTGAACACGGGGCCGACCCAAATGTACCTGATGTAGAAAGTGTGACTCCCTTTATGCAGATTTGCGAGGGCTGTAATAAGGTTTTTATTAAAATAGTAGAAAGGATGCTGGAAAAGGGGGCTGATGTGAATGCAAAAACCAATTCTGGAAACACCATTCTTACAAGGCTTTTCCAATTTCCTAGGGCATATGAACAAGAAAGGGTTATCAGGATTCTTCTGGAAAAAGGTGCTGATTTGGCGTATGCCAGGTTAAAGGCAGAAGAGGACCCTAGCCTATATTCAAACTCACTTGCGGGAGGGAGAGCAACACTCGCTAAAAACATGGACATATTTGTTGAGAAAAATCCGGAATGGAAAACACTGGACTATAACTTGATAGCAGATCCCGGAAGCATAGAATTATCTGAGAAGAAAAAGGCAGTTGAAAAATTGAGAAAATTGAGAAAAAATAAGATGATAACAAAGGTAAGAGCAAAAGAAACATTTGAAAGAATGATGAGCTCCTGGAATCAGAAAATAGAATTTGGATTAAATGGAGAACTGAGAAAACCAGAAAAGAAACCTGATGGAAAGAATCTGAGAAAATTGAATAGGATGGTTTAGATGGATTGGGATGAAAAACTTCTGGAAGCTGCAAAAAAAGGAAGCACCATTAGAGCAAGGATTGTCCTATTTTTCGGTGCGGATATAAATACAACGAATAATAGTGGATGGACCGCATTGATGCATACTGCTGAGAATGGACATACAAAAACAGCAGAAATGTTAATAAAAAAAGGGGCATATGTGAATGCAAAAAACAGATGGGGTGAAACAGCATTAATGTGGGCTGCTTCTTATGGATATATAAGAATAGCTGAATTCTTAATACAAAATGGAGCAGATATAAATGCAAAGGGTGGGTTTGGTGGAACAGCATTAATTTTGGCTGCTAGCTATGAACATAAAAAAACAGTAAAACTATTGATAAGGAAAGGAGCAAATGTTGTTTGCGCGTGTAAAAATGGTAGTGCAAGAGAAACAATAAACCAACTTGCAAGAGAAAAACCAGAGCTATTTACAGAAAAACAGAGAATTATGCTTAATCTTTATTCTAATCCTGGAAAGTTTTCTATAAATAAAAAGAAAAAAGTAATTGAAGTTCTAAGAGAGCTACAAAAGAACGGTTCAATATCAAAAACAGAAGCACTGGAATTATTCAAAAATCTTCAAAGAATGTGGAATAATAATGAAAATATTATTACTAATAAAGGAATGAGAAAACCGACGAAAGAACTAAAGAAAGAAAGACTAAGAAAAATAATCAATTAAAGCTCTAATTGTTTAATTAAGATAAATATTGTGTAAAAAGATTCACGAGAGAAAAAAGTCCTTTTTTTAATGTGTAGCACAATAGGATATTGTTTTTTACGGGAGGTGTCTAGTTGATAACTAAGATAAAAAAGAGAGATGGAACTATCGTTGACTTTGAAAAGGAAAAGATAGCAAATGCAATATGGAAAGCTGCTCAGGCAGTGGGAGGGAAAGACAAGGAAAAAACAGAAGAAATAGCAGAAAAAGTTGTGGAAACCCTTAATGAAAAATATAAAGACCAGGTCCCTGGAGTTGATGATGTCCAGGACGCCGTAGAGAAATCACTTATAGAAATGGGACATGCAGCAACAGCAAAAGCCTACATTCTTTACAGAAATCAGAAAGATATAGAAAGAAAAATGAAGAAACTGCTTGGAGTAAAGGATGACCTGAAATTATCAATGAATTCTGTGCAGGTCCTGCAGAGGAGATATCTGCTTAAGAATGAGGAAGGGGAAATAATAGAAACCCCAAAAGAATTATTTAAAAGGGTTGCAAAATTTATCTGCTCCGCAGAACAGAAATTAGGGGGAGGTGAAAAGACAACTGAATATTATGAAAATGAGTTTTACAACATAATGACTAATTTTGAGTTTTTGCCTAATTCGCCTACCCTTATGAACGCAGGTACTGCTCTTGGCCAGCTTTCAGCGTGCTTTGTGCTTGGGGTTGGAGACAGCCTATCTGAGATATTTGATACGGTAAAGAATGCCGCAGTGATTCATCAGAGTGGAGGTGGAACTGGATTTTCGTTTTCAAACTTAAGGCCGAAAGGAGATTTTGTAAAATCTACTGCCGGAGTTGCATCAGGCCCAATCTCCTTCATGACTGTGTTTGACCATGCTACAAGCATAATAAAACAGGGTGGCAAAAGAAGAGGGGCCAACATGGGTGTACTTAATGTATGGCATCCAGATATTGAAGAATTCATTGATGCAAAACAAACAAAGGGAATGCTTGAAAACTTCAATGTAAGCGTTGCTGTTGATGATAAATTCATGAAAGCTGTTGAAGAGAATGGGGAATATGATTTATTGAATCCAAGAACGAAGGAGCCAATAAGAAAAATAAAAGCAAAAAGTGTATTCAACCTTATTGCATATAGTGCATGGAAATCTGCTGAACCTGGAATTATATTCATCGATACAATAAACAAAACCAATCCCACTCCGGAATATCCAATTCATGCAACTAATCCTTGCGTTGCAAAGGATACGCTCGTAACCACCAATGAAGGGCTGGTGGAGATATCAAAAGTGCACAACCCCCACCACGTTCTTGGATCTGATGGAGAATATCATCCGATTACCTGGGCTGGAAAGACCGCTGAGAAAGAAGTGTATGTGATGAGGACGAAAGCAGGGTATGAAGTGAAGGCTACTGCAGACCACAGATTCCTTACTGAATCAGGATGGAAACCCTTGGGAGAACTTACAAAGAAGGACAGGCTTATTCTTCAGAAAAACGGGAGGTTCGGAGAACTGCATGCGGATAAAGAGATGGCAATGATGCTTGGATGGTTAATCGGAGACGGCACGATGACAAAGGATGTGCAGGATGTTATTTTCTATTTCAATAAAAATGAAAAGATGGAATTGCTTCCTATCTTTAAGGGATATCTGGATGAATTAAATGGTGCAGAAATAAAACCTATTGAAGGGGAAACAGAAACCAGGCTTAAGTATTCATCTAAAATAGCAAGAAGGTTCTATGAGCTGGGAGTGAGACCTGTAAAATCTCATGAAAAAGAGGTGCCTTCCTCAGTATTTTATATGGATGGAGAATCAGTAGGCTGCTTCCTTTCAGCGCTATTTGGAGCAGATGGCTCGGTGCAGGGAAACTCCAAAAAAGGAATAAGCATAAGACTTGCTTCTAATTCAGTAAAATTGCTGAAACAGGTGCAGATTCTACTTCTCCAGTTTGGGGTCCTTTCAAAAGTTTATAAAGAAAGGAGGGGGAAACACCGCAAATTAATGCCTGATACAAACAGAAACCCGAAATTATATCTCTGCAGGGCCCAGCATGAGTTGGTAATCAGCAGGGAAAGTATGTTCAGGTTCATGGAAAAGATAGGATTTGCGGTCTCTGCAAAAAATGAGAAGTTTCATGCGCTCAAACCAACAGAGATTTATTCGGACAACTTGGATACCTCTGTGGAACATATAGAATTTGTTGGGATTGAAGATGTTTATGACCTAACCGAACCTGCAACCCATGCCTTTTCTGCAAACGGCCTTATGGTTCACAACTGTGGAGAAGTTCCTATGCCAAATTATGAATCATGCAACCTTGGAAGCATAAACCTTGATAAATTTGTAGAAATAAACTGGACAAAAGGTGACTGGAAGAAAAAGGTTAATTGGAATAGGCTAAAGAAGGTTGTAAGACTTGGAACAAGATTCCTTGATAATGTTATAGAATTGAATAAATATCCCCTTCCCATAATAGAAGAATCAACAAAAAGACACAGAAGAATTGGACTTGGAATAATGGGCTTTGCAAGAATGCTTTTCAAGATGGGGATAAGCTACAACAGTGAGGATGGGAGAGAAGTTGCAGAGGAGGTAATGAAATTTGTTACAGAGGAATCAAGAAAGATGAGCCATGAACTTGGGAGGGAAAGAGGTTCTTTCCCTGAATTCAAAAAGAGTGAATGGGCAAAGAAATATGATGCAATGAGAAATGCAACCGTAACTTCAATGGCCCCAACAGGAACCATCTCAATGATTAGTAATACTTCAAGCGGGATTGAACCCCTATTTGCTTTGGCTTATATAAAAAAGGTAATGGATGGAACGAAACTCTATTATACAGACCCTGCATTTGAACATATCCTAAAGGTCAGAGGGCTGTATTCCATAGAATTAATGAAAGAAGTAATAAAGTATGGAACAATTCACAATATGGAAAATATGCCTCAGGATATCAAAGATATCTTTGTTGTTTCACATGACATAACTCCTGAGAATCATATCCTAATGCAGGCAGCATTTCAGAAATATACGGACCTTGCAGTTTCAAAAACAATCAATCTGCCTTCAACAGCCACTGTTGAGGATGTGGAAAAAGCATACCTGCTGGCATGGAAAACAGGCTGCAAGGGAGTAACTGTATATAGAGATAAAAGCAGGGATGAACAGGTCCTCTCAGTAGGGGGAGAAGATAAGAATATTGAAGGGTGAAAAAATGAAAACGACTGTGAGCATAATAAAAGCTGATATTGGAAGTTATACCGGCCACCAGAAGGTGCATGAAGAACTTAAGAAAAAGGCAGGGGAACTGCTTAAGGATGAAAAAAGCAAGGGAACACTGCTTGATTATTACGTTGCAAGTGTTGGGGACGACCTTGACCTTATCCTGACTCATGATAAAGGAATAGACAGCAAGGATATTCATGGGGCGGCATGGAATGTGTTTATGGAGTGCACTGAGATAGCAAAAGGACTGAAATTGTACGGGGCAGGACAGGATATTCTCTCTGATGCCTTTTCAGGAAATGTAAAAGGAATGGGTCCTGGCTGTGCAGAGATGGAATTTGAAGAAAGAAGAAGCGAACCTATTGTTGCATTTTTGATGGATAAAACAGAGCCAGGAGCATTTAACCTGCCAATCTTCAGGATGTTCGGGGACCCGTTCAATACTGCAGGATTAATTATAGACCCGAATATGCACAAGGGATTCAGATTTGAGGTCTATGATATAAAAAATCATAAGAAGGTTATGCTGAAAACCCCTGAAGAATTGTACGACCTGCTTGCTTTAATTGGGGCAAAAAGCAGATATGTAATAAAAAGGGTTTATCCCGGACCTGAAAATAAGGTTCCTGAAAATGAGGCAGCTGCAGTAATAAGTACAGATAAACTGCATGAGATAGCAGGAGAATACGTAGGAAAAGATGACCCTGTTGCACTCGTAAGGGGACAGAGCGGACTTCCTGCTGTTGGGGAGATTGTTGAGCCGTTTGCATTCCCGCATTTAGTATCCGGATGGATGAGGGGCTCTCACAATGGTCCATTAATGCCGTGCTCTCAGAAAAATGCAATCCCAACAAGGTTTGACGGGCCTCCAAGAGTAGTGGCTTTGGGGTTCCAGCTGAATGAAGGAACCCTTGTAGGGCCCATGGATGTATTTGCTGATGTTGCATATGACAGGGCACGAACAAAGGCCCTTGAGGTTGCGGATTATATGAGAAGGCATGGTCCTTTTGAACCGCACAGGCTTGGTCCTGAGGATATGGAATATACTACACTTCCTAAAGTAATGGAAAAACTAAAAGATAGATTTGAATCTATCTAATTTTTCATTATTTTTTCTAATTTTTTTATTTTTTCTGATAAGAATTTTGTTGCCCATTCTCTTTTTTCTGCATCTCCTGTTTTTCCTGCAGCATGGAGTGCTTTTTTATACATGGCAAGAGCTTCTTTTGGCATGCCCAAAGAAAGTAAAATTCCGCCAATATCGTCCATTATTCCCCCTGCAGACCATGGATTCAGGTTTCTTTTTGCTTTTCCGGCTAGCCTGTAAAACTGCTTTAGACAATGGAATTTGCATTTCTCATCCAGTTCATCAGGAAGATTTTTAGAAAACTCAAAAAGCATGTTTCTTATTTCTTCTGCTGATGAGATATTTTTTATTTTTTTTATTTCATCTTTGGGACATTTATAATTCGGAAATTTTTTTGCAGGACATGTTTTTTCAATGGGTTTCTGGATTTTTAATTCAGACATATGGTTTTATATGGACCAAAATGGTTTTAAAAGGTAGGTATTTGTTTCTATTTATTTTAATATAACTCAACAACTAATTAGAAATTCTTAACTGTGTGTATTCTAAGAAAGAGTTATTTCACGAAGAGAAACCCTTTTAAACTGTTTGTGGGAATGTATTGTCATGGGAGCAGAGAAAAAAACTAGTTTTAGAAAGATTCTTGAATGGCCGTATAGGAAATATCTTTACTTCAAGCTTCCGGATGAATTGAAATCCTTGGAAAAACCGAATGAAATTCTTTTAAAGTCTGCTAAGATTGGAAGTAACATAGGAATAAAATATGCCCTTCTTATTGGAGCGGATGTAAATGCAGAAGATAAAGATGGTTGGACAGCCTTAATGTGGGCTGCTAAAAAAGGATATGCAGAAACAGTAAAACTATTGATAGAAAAAGAAGCAGATGTGAATGCAAAGGATAGTTATAATACGACAACACTAATGTTGGCTTCTGACAATGGATACTTGAAAATAGCTGAATTATTAATAGAAAAGGGGGTGGATGTGAATGCAAAGAATGAAGATGGTTGGACAGCTTTAATATTGGCTGCTAGATATAAACATATAGAAATGGCAGAATTATTAATAAAAAAGGAGGCAGATGTAAACGCAAAGGATAACCTTGATGGAACAGTATTAACACATGCAGCTTACACTGAAAATACAGAAATAGCAGAATTATTAATAGAAAATAGGGCAGATGTCATTTATATATGTAAGAAGTATACAAACTCCATTCATGTAAGAAATACAATAAACCAAATAGCAGAAGAAAAACCAGAATTATTCACCAAAGAACAAAGATTTATGTTTGAAATTTATTCAAATCCAGAGAATATATCTCCGGATAAAAAGGGAGAAATTATTACTGTTCTAAGGGAACTCACGAAAAAAGGTTTAATAACAAAAGAACAATCATTAGAGTTATTTACTAATCTTCAGAGAGTGTGGAATGAAAATATACCCATCACTACCAATAAAGGAATAAGAAAACCAGGAAAGGAACTTGGTAAGAATAGAATAAGAAGATTAGTTCAATAATCCTTTTGAATTGGTGGAGAACATACATTTTTCTTCAAAAAACACAAGGTTTTTAAGAAGATTGTATTCTATAATATTAACTGGTTTTTGCATGAAAATTAAAACTGCTTTAGTGAGCGTTTCGGATAAAAAGAGGCTAATTGAATTTGCAAGAAAACTCCGGGAAATGGAAATAGAAATAATCTCAACGGGAGGAACCTACGAAAAATTAACTGAGGCCGGAATTAAGGTAAAAAAAGTTGAGGAAATCACTGGTTTTCCTGAGATGATGGATGGGAGGATCAGGACACTGCATCCAAAAATCCACGGGGGAATTCTTGGAAGAAGAGAAAGGGACAAGGAAGAGATGGAGAAGTACGAAATTAATGGAATAGATTTGGTTGTGGTGAATCTTTATCCTTTTGAAAAAACAATAGAGGGGGAACATTCTTTAGAAGATGCAATTGAAAAAATAGATATAGGCGGACCAACCCTGATAAGGGCGGCTGCAAAGAATTACAAGGATGTTGGGGTTGTCTGCGACCCTGAGGATTATGAGGGAATTGCAGATGAAATAATGGAAAAAGGAGAACTTCCGATTGAAACAAAAGAAAGACTTATGCTTAAGGCGTTTGAGCATGTTGCTCATTATGATGTTGTGATAGAAAACTACTTCAGAGAGAGGTTTGGAAAGGAAGGATATCCAGAATACCTCAATTTAAGTTTTAAGAAAATACAGGATTTAAGATATGGGGAAAACTCTCATCAGAGTGCTGCATTTTACAGGGATGAACAGACCAAGGCTCCATGTATTGGGTGTGCAGAGCAATTGAACGGAAAACAGCTGTCCTATAACAATATACTTGATATAAATGGGGGGTGGAAACTGGTGACTGAGTTTGAAGAGCCTACCTGTGTAATAGTAAAACACAATAATCCCTGCGGGGTTGCAACAAATGAAGACTTGCTGGAGGCATACAAAAAGGCTCTGTTGGTAGACTCAATGTCGGCATTTGGAGGAATCGTTACATTCAACAAAGAAGTGAACAGAGATATTGCAGAGGAAATAGTAACAAGGTTTTATGAAGTGGTTGTTGCCCCTGGGTTTAGCAAAGAAGCAATAGAGGTTTTCAAAAGAAAGAAAAACCTCAGACTGATAAAAATGAAAGGAATAGAAAAAGAAAAGGAAGAATATTGCACCTATCGTTCAGTAAAAGGAGGACTTCTTGTGCAGACCGCTGATGACAGATTGTTCGGGAATGAAATTAAAGTAGTGAGTAAAAGGAAGCCGAGTGAAAAGGAAATGGAAAACATGAAGTATGCATGGACCATATGCAAGCACGCAAAATCCAATTCAATTATTTATGCAAGAGATAAAAGGGCAGTTGGAATAGGTGCAGGCCAGATGAAAAGAGTGGATGCAGCAAAGATAGGGGCCTTGATTGCTGAGGCATATGGAGAAACCATAAAGGATTGTGCAATGGCAAGCGATGCATTCTTTCCATTCAGAGATGGAATTGACGAAGCTGCAAAAAGAGGAGTTACTTCAGTTATACAGCCTGGAGGGTCAATAAGAGACCAAGAAGTGATTGATGCAGCAAACGAGCACGGAATGGCGATGGTATTTACAGGAATTAGACATTTCAGGCATTGAATTTTCTTTTTTTTGAAATCTTTCAATAAGAAGGCGGGGGCAAAGGTTTAAATAGATGTATTGTGTAATAATAAATGTGTAATTATGGTTAAGGAAACAGGCACCTATAAACCGCTGAATGAAAAAAAAGCAGGCCGTATAAAAAGATGGTTTAATACAAGGAATGCAAAAAAGGCAATGGATGCAATAGAACAGAGGCAAACTGCATTAATGAAACTTACTGAATATCTCATACAAAACAAATTTTATCTTATTGATGCAAAAAAAGTGAATGAGCTCTATTCGAATGCAGAGGAGCTGGCAAAGAAAGGGGAGGATAAACCTAAGGAAAAGATAATTGAGGAAGGAGAAATGGTTTTCAACAGGGGAGAAGGAGCAAAATCCAATTTCTTTGTGTATGTAAAGGAAGAGAAAGATAAAATTATTGTATATTATACCAATCCAGACCCAAGGAAAAAGGCAGCCACCCTTCCGAGAAATAAGATTTACATAAAAAGGGTTTTCAAAAAAGGAAACCCTGAAAAATTTGTGAAGGCAGTAGGAAAAGGAATACTGATAAGGTCTTCTTTAAAGAAAGAGAATGCCTACAGAAAGGTTTCGCACGGCCACTGGGACCAGGAGGTATTCTATGATAAGGATGGAATAAGGGATGACGGTTCCGGAGAAGTAAGAGATATAATAAGGAAAATGATGTTCTGGAATATTGATATAGATGCAACAACCCCGCATAATTCCTTTCAGAAAAACAAAATAAATGCGGTAGAGAGGATAGAAAAAGAATTGGGAATAGTAAAGGTTCCTGCACTGGAACTGACGATGTCTATGAAGGAACTGGAGCCGAATGGACCGCATATGCTTATCTGGATGGCTGACTACGAAGTTGGAGAAGAGATAAAAAAAGCAATATTAGATAAACGAGAGGACCTGAAGATGATTTCGCTTTTTATGGGAATGCAGATGGGAGAGATGTTTGAGATTCTGAAACCATATATAGATGAAGGAAAGATTACACTTGGGGTTCCTCATGCAGTAAACCAGCACGACCCTTCCTTAAAGATACATGCTGTTGGGTTGATGACGGCAGTGGAAAAGGGCGCTATGGAAATAGAGGATGCGGAAGGAATAATAGGAGACTACTGCAGCAGCGTAGGGTGCTGGAATGCAACATTAAAGGATGATGAATTGAAAGTGGATGGAAAGCTGAAAGAATACCTTGATGGAATGAGAAAAAGACAGAAGCTTGGGAAGAAGCTTACAGCAAATGTAGGGAATTTCGCTCTTTCAAGAGAGTTCAAACTTCTTAAGCATACCTTCTTTGACCCTGATGACCATAGAGTAAGACCTATGGATTATGATTGTTCAGGGGATTTGTGGGGGCACGGAGCAACCATAATTTACATTGGAAAGAAAAAAATGGATATGCTTAGAAATGAAGAGAGGAAACCCACTTCTGCAGAATTGGTTGGATGGTTGCAGAATGAGGAAGTAGTGATGCAGGGAATAATATATGGAGTAATGGAGAATGGGGTGCTTAAGATTGCAAGGGCGAGAAGGAGGCCAACTGAAGTAGAGAATGAGCAGAAAAAAAGGCTTGAGGAAAAGAATTATTCGGCATATGTAAAGGTTCTTGCACAGGATGCATGGTATTTTATCAGGAATGCAAGATTTGGGGATTTATGGAGAATGAAGGGTTAGAGATAAGGATACATTCAAATTTCTTCATACCTATCCAATTTTTTGCAAATATTATGACCTTTTCTCCATGTATTTCAAATGCAATATTCTTTATTTTTATTTTTGAGAATTCCCTTGGTAACTTTTGACGGAAGCGGAAGACTGCAAAAGAATCTTCAGTAAAACCAATCTCATCTGCCTTTATAACAAAAAAGAGCAGACCTTTTTTCTGTTTTATTCTTCCTATCCTCTCCAAATCCTTGTTATATGCCTGAATATCGTCTCCAGTGGCAATCATGAAAGAGAAATCTGGTATGCATTCAGAAAGAAGGGAACTGAAGTCCCTTAACAAGTCATTTACATAAAGATTCTTTTTTCCGTTTTCATTTTCCAGTGCCATGCCTGGCAAAAAATTATAGCCTGTTTCAAGTAAGGGATCCCTCTTCTGGAAGTTGGGGTGGAGCCTTTTTATGAAATTTCTTTTTCTTAAGGAAGCCAGTTTTTTTCTTAAGTTAGAGAAAAAACCTTTTTTCATTATAATATTTATAGGGAATGGGTTATTTAAATGTTTCTGCATGTGTATTTCCATGTTTTATTCAGATTCTATTCTTGCGGAGGAAATGGGGCTGACAATCAATTAAAAAACCCTTCCACAAAAATACAAAACCATGAAAGTACTCATTAGTCCAAATTTTAAGGACATGTATGAGCCTAATTTAGAAATAAAACAGTTTCCCGACGGAGATACATATACGAGAATACCCCAGATTGAGGAATGCAAAGGAGAGGATGTAATACTCCTGCACAGGCTTTATCCTGAGCAGAATACCAAGTTAATGGAATTGATATTTCTGCTTGAGGCGCTTAAGAAAGCAAAGAGCATAGTGCTTATAGCTCCTTATCTGCCCTATTCAAGACAGGATAAACTATTCAAACAAGGTGAGGTGAAAAGTGCTGAGATTATATGCTCACTGCTTAGAGAAAAAGGTATTGAAAAACTGATAACATTTGACTGTCATTTTCTTAAGAAAGAAGGGGAATTTGAATACGGCGGACTGAAGATAAAAAACATCTCCCTGAATAAAGAAATGGCTGAACATGCAAAAGAATACCTCGGAGAAGAATTTGAGGTAATCTCTCCGGACCAGGGGGCGAGTTACCTGGTAGAGGAATTCGGCGGAGAAAGCATGAAAAAGGTGAGGGGGGAATACAACGAAGGTGGAGAAGCCTACAGAACCATAGAGAAGATGGAGTTTTCAGGAGATGTCAAGGGAAAGAATATCCTTATAATGGATGATATGATATCTACCGGCTCAACCATGTTTAAAGCAATAGAAAACCTTCAAAAAGCAGGAGCCAAAAAAATTCTGTGTGCTTCAACCCATGGATTTTTTCTTAAGGATTCTCTAAAGAAATTAAAGGAAACTGGGGTTTTTGTGAGTGATACTATACCCTCTGAGGTTTCAGAAGTGAGTATAAAAAAGATAATCGAAAAAATAATAAAGGGAGAAGAATGAGAATCGCATATTTTACCGATAGTTATCTTCCAAATACTGATGGAGTAGTCAATGTGCTTGTTAATCTGAAAAAAGAACTGGAAAAAAAAGGGCATGAAATATTTGTTTTTGCTCCCGGAACAAGAAAACAGAAGAAAGAGAACAAGGACCCCTCAATATACTATTTTACTTCGGCGCCTTTCAAACCATATCCTGATTATAGGATTTCTCTGTTTCCGTTTCCTTCAACAATACGGCTTATAAAAGAAAAGAAAATTGATTTGATACATTCGCATGGTATAGCAACTACAGCACTTGCAGCAATCCAATCTTCAAAGACACTTCATATCCCTGCGATTGCATCGTGCCACACAATGGTTCCTGTAGCAACCCATTACCTTACAAAAAGAGAGGACCTGAAAAAGATATTTGAGGATGTTGCATGGAAATACATAAGATGGCAGTATGGACACTTCAAAAAAATAATAGTGCCCAGCAGGTATGCAGAAAGGATGCTCCAATCGCATGGGATAGAAAATACTATTGTATTGCCAAACGGAATTGAATATGAGTTTTTCAGCAAAGGAAGAAAGGGGAGGATAAGGAAGAAACATAACCTAAAAAATAAAAATATAATTCTGCATGTTGGAAGGCTTGTAAAAGAAAAGAATATTAAATTTATTATAGAAAATGCACATGGGATAATAAATAAGAATCCTGATGTTGTTTTTCTTATAGTGGGAAAAGGTCCGGAAGAGAGATATTACAAAGAAATAGTAAAGATGAACAATTTAGAAGAGTATTTTATATTTACTGGATTTGTTGAAAAGAAAGAGCTGGCGGATTATTATACTGATGCAGATGTTCTTTCCTTTACATCCTTTTTTGATACGCAGGGGCTTGTTGCATTAGAGGCAATGGCAGCGGGAACTCCTGTAGTTGCTCCTCTTGAATCCGCTTCAGCCGAGTATATAAAAGAAGGGAAAAATGGATATCTTTTTAAAGACCGTTTGGATTTTCCGGATAAGATTTCAGAAGCAATCAAAAATAAAGAAAAAATGAATGAGAAATGCAGAAAAATTGCAGATGAACATGATGTGAAAAAAATGGTAGAAAAGATGGAAGAAATCTATCTTTCCTATCTAAAATAAGCTATTTATTCTGTAATGCTATTGTCCCTCCAATAACTACAAAGCCAAGGAGAGGAAAGCAACAGCACAGGAGTAAATCAAGAGGAGCGTAAATCAAATCCTCAAGAAAGTACTCAAAATCATAGACTGCGGAAACTACCGTCGTCAAGAAAACCAACAGGATTAAACCAAGAAATAAATGTCTCATTTAGTCACCAATCAGGATTAGAATGAAAAGGTATTAAATACTTAACACATTCCGAGATTCCAGTCAGAAAGGAAGATGGAGAGGAAATCCTTAACGATATTTCCTTCTAAAATTACAGAAATCTCACGGTTCTTCTTAAGTGCCGAATTGCTCAGGTTGTGGGAACCTATAAGCACCTTTTTTCCATCTATAATTATAAGCTTAGAATGAAGGAGTTTGTATTCCAGAGGGGCCCAGCAGACATCAACACCGGCCATTTCAAGTTTATTAAAAGATTCCTTATTGGAATTTGAATTCAGGTTGCGCTCGAGCATAACCCTTACATCTACTCCTCTTTCAGAAGCAGAAATAAGAGAATCAACAACATCATCCGAACTCAGTACATACATCTCTATGTAGATGCTTTCACCTGCTGAATTTAGAAGAGAAATTATATCCTCACCATTTTCAGGGGTGCTTATTATTCCTGCAGAGGAAACGGGAGAGAAGATAAGATAAATAATAAAAGAAAGGAGAATACCGATAGAAAAACCAGCAGCAAAACGCTTCATAAAATCAAAAAAAAGAAAAAGAATTATTGTTTTGAATTATAGGCTGCAAGACCGCCTGCAACAACAAGAAATCCAAACATTGGTATGCAGCAGCATCCAGTATCATAACCGTAATCATAGTAATAATCATCATCATAACCGTAATCATCATAATATTGTGCTGAAACAACAGTCGTCAATAATACCAAAAGCAACACTCCAAATATCAATAACTTCATTGTATATCACCAAAAGAGGATAGAAACAAAAACTATTAAAACCCTACGCATAAATAAATGAAAACCAACCGATGAAATGAGGTGAATATATGGCAACTTATGTAAAATTTGAAACACCCAAAGAAGTAGTGGAAAGAATAAAAGAGGCCCTTTCGGGAGCAAAAAGCACAGGAAAAATAAAAAAAGGGATAAATGAAACGACGAAGTCAGTGGAAAGAAAAACTGCAAAACTCGTGGTTATGGCAGAAGACATTCAACCTGAGGAGATAGCTCTCCATATTCCTGAATTGTGCAAAGAAAAAGGCGTCCCTATTGCTTATGTGCCTACCAAAACTGAGCTTGGTTCTGCAGTAGGACTCGGGGTTCCGACCTCTTCTGTTGCAGTAGAAGATGGGGGGAATGCAAACGAGATTATTATGGATATCGTAAAAAGGCTTCCTTCATTAGAAGAGAAAGTAGAAGTAAAGAAAGAAGAGGAAGAACCTAAAAAAGAAGAGAAAAAGGAAGAAGAATCAAAGCAAGAGAAAGTAGAGGAGAAAAAAGAAAAACCTGAGAAAGAGAAGAAAGAAGAGCCGAAAGAGGAAAAACCTAAGGAAGAGCCTAAAAAGGAGGAGAAAAAGGAGGCGGAACCTGAACAGGTGAAGGAAGAATCTAAGGAAGAAGTAAAGGAAGAGAAGAAGGAAGAAAAAGAAGAGTCTAAGGAAGAAACTAAAGAACCAGAACCAGTGAAAGAGGAGAAAAAGGCGGAAGAAAAACCTGAGGAACCAAAAAAAGAGAAGGAAGAAAAAAAAGAGAAGGAGGAGAAACCCGAAGAAGAAAAAGGGGAAGAACCAGTGAAAGAGGAGAAAAAGGAATAGGTGTAAAACATGGGCGAAGGAGTAGCTGCTGAGATTGTTGAAATACGGGCGAAAACAGGAATTTACGGGGAGATTTATCAGGTTCTTTGCAAGATACTTGAAGGACCTGAAACAGGCAGGGTAATACTCAGAAATGTGAAAGGACCGGTAAGAAAAGGAATGGTTCTGGTACTACTTGAAGCCGAAAGGGAAGCAAAGGAAATAAGAGCAAGGTGAATTCTTATGGAATGTTATTTCTGCGGAAAAGAGGTACCAAAAGGAAAGGGAACTATTTATTCAAAAAAAGACGGAACAACCTATCTTTTCTGTTCAGGGAAATGCAGGAAGAATGTGCTTAAACTAAAGAGGGTTGGAAAAAATATAAATTGGACTATTTACTGTCATGCCAAGAAAAAAATGGTTTCAAAGAAGAAAAAAGGTGCCAAGGCATGATGGAAAGAACCCTTCTATTGCTTAAGCCGGATGCAATCCAAAGGAAATTGATTGGAAAGATTATAACCAGGTTTGAGAAAAAAGGACTCCGTATAATTGGAATAAAAATGCTTAAGCTTTCAAAGGAAAATGCAAAGGAGCATTATTCACACCTTTTAGACAAACCATTTTATCCAGGGCTTGAGGAATTTATGACAAACCACCCCATAATAGCAATGGTTGTAGAAGGGCAGGAATGTGTAGAAGTTGTAAGGAAAATGGTTGGAGTTACAAATGCAAGGAAAGCAGAATCAGGAACCATTAGGGGGGATTATTCCTTAAGTACAGGAAGAAATACAATACATGCGAGTGATTCTCCTGAAACAGCAAAAAAAGAGGTGGCAAGATTTTTCTCGGAAGACGAACTCTTTGAGTATAAACTCGCGGTATTTGAATATCTTTATGCAGAGGATGAAAGAGAATGATATTACCAAAAAAACACATCCTTTCTTGCTCTCTTATCTCAGACCACATAGGTGAAAATCAGTTTCAGCCTGCAGGAGTTGACCTTACTTTAAAGAAAATATTTAGGTTCAGGAGCCCTGGAAAAATAGATTTTGACAACAAGGAGAGAAGAATAAGCGAGGTTGAAGAAATAGAATTCAAAGAGGAATGGACTGAATTGGAGCACGGAGCTTATAAAGTTCTTTTTAATGAATATGTCAGGATTCCTACAGATGCTGCTGCATTCTGCTTCCCGCGCTCTTCCCTGCTGAGATGCGGGATGACGCTTGAGTGCGCTGTGTGGGACCCAGGATACCATGGAAGGAGCGAAGCCCTGCTTCTGGTTAAGAACCAGCATGGAGCAGTATTGAAAAAAAATGCAAGGATAGCCCAGATGGTGTTTTTGAAACTTGTGGAAGAGACCGAAGAATATTCAGGAGATTACAAAGGGGAGAATAAATAATTGTTTTTATTATCTAATTTCTGTGTTTTTAATAGACCATCTTTTATAATCAGAATGGTAATTCTTATAAACATCCCTGAAAAGATATACCCATGTCAGGAAAAAAGGTCTTCAGAAAAAAGGTTGTGAAAAAGAGCCCTAAAAAATTCGCAGTTGAAAAAACCCCAAAGAAAAAAGCAAAAACAGATGTGAAAAAACCTGTTAGGGTTATTGAAAAAAAACCATTACTAACGGGAATTAAAGGATTTGTAATAATAAACAAAGATGAAGATGAGAATTATTTTTACCTGGATGTGAACAGGAACAAACTGAAATTTAATCCAGGGCAGTTTGTAAAATTTTATCCAAACCCCGAAGACCCTGAAAAATTCATTGCTGTTTCCATTGCATCTGGAACTGAAGAAAAAATTCTCAGATTTATAATAGACAGGAGAGGGAAGCTTGTGTCTGGAATAAGCGACCTGGTAATAGGCGATAGAGTACATATAGAAGGGCCTTATGGAGAATTTCTAAAAGGAGTAAAAAGAGGTGTTTTCTTTGCAAAAAAAGCAAGCATTGCTCCAATTCTTTCTATTTCAAAAAATCTGGAAAAAGGAATGCTGTTTTATGAAAATATGAAAAGAAAAGAAATATCCATGGAAGAAGAGCTGAAAAAAAAGAAAAACATGAAAACGATTTTTGTGCTTATGAATGAACAGCCTATGGGGTGGGAAGGAGAATTGAGAAGAATAGATGAAGTGATGCTCAAACAACATATTTCCTCTCCAAAAAAGAAAGAGTATTATCTTTGCGGACCATCAAGTTTTGTGAACAGAATAAAAGAACTTTTACTTTCCATGGGGATTCCTGATGAAAAAATAAAAGATGAAAAATGGGACTGAATCCATGAGAGAATACACCATAAAAAACATTGGGGAGAATGGAGAGGCAACTGTATTGAGGTTTATAGAAGAACCTTTTGAATTCAGAGCAGGACAATTTGCGATGCTTTCGGTCCCTGGAAATGAAACAAAAAGGGCTTATTCTATTGCATCTTCTCCTAGGGGGGAATTTGAATTCTGCATAAAAATGGTTGGAGGAAAATTGACGAGTCTGCTGAACAAACTTAAGAAGGGAGACCGAATAATTGTTGAAGGGCCTTATGGAGAATATTCATATAAAAATGAGGATAATTATTTCTTTGTTGCCGGAGGAACGGGCATCGCTCCCATAATATCCATATTAAGGCATATCCATAAGAAAAAAATAAAAGGAAACTTTGTACTGATATACTCTAATAAAAACATTGAGAGCACAATTTATATGAAAGAACTGGAAAAACTCGAGAAAGAAAATAAATCAATAAAAATTGTATTTACGTTTACAAAAGAGGCCTATGAAAATAAGAGATATGAAAAGGGAAGGGTGAATAAGGAGATGCTTAAGAGGCATCTTGGTGGAATAAAAAATGTCTTCCTTTGCGGGCCCATGGTCATGGTGCAGAATTTAAAAGGACTGCTTGAAGAACTTGGAGTTAAAAGAGTCTCTTTTGAGGGGTGGGGATAATGAATTATTTTTCAGAATTTGGAGGAAGTATTTTCAAAAAAGAGGAAGCATTTTACCCGGATTATCTACCGGAAAATATCGTTTACAGGGAAAATGAACTTAAGCAGATGGCTTATAATCTTTCTGCCCTGCTAAAAAGACGGACGGGAGTCGGGACGCTCCTCTGGGGAACTCCTGGAACCGGAAAAACAAGTTCTGCCCGCTATATTACAAAAGAACTTTCAGAAGAAGCACAATTTGTTCTTCCTATATATATAAATTGCTGGGAATGCAGGACAAGACCGGCAGTCCTAACCACCATTATAGAAAAACTGGGGGGTTTCTCTCCAAGAAGGGGAGTTGGAGCGGATGAAATGCTTAAGGAAATGATTTTTCTTATAGAAAAAAGCAAAAAGATTCCTGTTTTTATTCTGGATGAAATGGATACGCTGAAGAGCGACCGCATACTTTACGATATTGGGAGATTAAGAGAAAACCATTCCCTAAATTACGGGTTTATAGGAATATTAAATAAACTGGAATTCCTGAACAAAGTGGACCGGAGGATAAGGAGTTCTCTTTTGCAGTCTCTTATAGAATTCAGGGCATATAAACCTTCTGAATTGAAAAGCATTCTCTTGGAAAGAGCAAAGGTAGGATTAATACCTGGAAGTTATGGTGGGGATGTAATGGGAGTCTGTGCGGGATTTGGAGCAAAACGGGAGGGGGATGCAAGGATTGCTATAAACCTTTTGTGGAGGGCAGGAAGACATGCCGAAAGAGAAGGAAAGAACAGGATAGAATTAAATGATGTAGAAAGTATAAAAGAGAATAACGAACCTGAATCTAAAATTAATAAAGAGGAAAAAAAAGTAGTTGAACTTCTTAAGAAAGGTGAGCTTTCTTTTAAAGAGATTATTAAGAAAATTGGGAAGACCGAGAGAATGGTCAGAAATTATGTAAACTCACTTGAGAAAAAAGGAATCCTGAAAAAAAGAAAGGAAGGCAAAACTATTTTTATCTCTCTGGGAAAGAGGAAATAATCTCGTATTTTGGAGGGAATCCTTTTTTAAGAAATGACTGCATCAAATCAATCTTAGAAACAGTAAATTCACCAATCTCAACATCTTTGTATTTCTCAAGAAAAGAAGGAATATTGATTCTTTTTCTTACTCTGGAAAGAGTAATATGCGGACTGAACTCCTGGTCTTCCTTTCCTTTTAGGAGGGTTGAAATCTGCTCCCCCAGAGAAAAAAGCTCTGCACTTTCACAGCCTGTCCAGACCACTCTTATATAATCTTGGTTTGGAAACACTCCGACTCCTTTTATCTTCATAGTAAATGGTTCAAAGGAAAGGGTATTCAGGGGTCTGATGATTTTGGGTAATTCCTTATCGCTTACCCCCCCAAAGAAGCGGAGGGTGAGGTGTATATTTTCTGGAAGCACCTTTTTTAGCCCGTCCTCAGGAAGCTCTTTCTGAAGTTCTGAAAGTTTTTTCTTTATTTCATTGGGCAGGTTTATTGCAAGAAATAATCTCATACAAGTACTTTTTGGATTAAGTTTTTAAATGTACACGATAAAAGGATTCGGGTGTTAAAATGTCAATTCTAGAACTCGATAAGGAGAATTTTGAAAAGGAAATAACGGGATGGATTCTTGTGGATTTCTGGGCCCCATGGTGCGGACCTTGTCTTAGGGTTGGACCTGTACTTGAACAGATAAGCAAAGAGAAAGGAACAAGGATAGGGAAGATGGATGTCTCTCAGAATCAAGAGATTGCTGGAAAGTATGGAGTAAGGGGCATACCAACGATGATTATTTTTGAGAATGAAAAGGAGAAGGGAAGGATTGTAGGGGCTTATCCTAAAGAAGCAATAGAGAAATTCATTGAAGAAAACAAATAATTATTTTTTCTTGCTTTTTTTCATTTCTTTTTGGTATGCGAGATAGGAATAGATTATTGAGAAAAGAACTGCAAAAAGAATTGGAACTAGAATAAGAAGCATTGCATCTTTTGGGAACAAAAGTCCAAAAAAAGCAAAAATCCCAGAAATCTTGAAGAGTTTTCCTCCTAATCTATGTGTTTTATTCCAGACCTTTTCATTGGAAAGAGTCCATGGTGTTTTTATTCCTATAAACCAGTTTCTCTTTGAATTTTCTATGAGGATGCCGCTGTAAAAGAAAAGAACTCCTAAGGCAGGGGAGAGAAACTGGCCCATATCAAAGAAAATTCCAAGGTTCCAGAGGTTTGTTATGATATGGACATAGAAGAAAAAAAGCATAAACAGAACAATAAAAGAATCAAAATACTTTCTGAATTGTTCAATGTTTTCTTTTAGGGGGTCAAGGCTGGGGATTACAAGAAACAGGGCAAAGAGGAAGATTGAGAGGACAGGCATGATGAATAATGCAATATTCTTTGGGAGGGAAGAATCCGGCTGTCCTTCTGAATTCCAGTGGGAAACCATTTGCTCTGGCATCTGTGGATAAAGATAAATTGAAATGGCAACGGAGATAAGGATTATTGCCATTATTATGAAATTAGCTGGCCTCATAAGGGAGTATCTTTGAGTGAATTTATTAAGTTTTCCACAAATAACACAATATTTATAAAACTATAACTGAAAGTATTTAAATACTTGGATGCATAATATGGATATGCAGGAAATAGCCCGGAGAGAGATTCCTCGAAAAGAAATAGCATTCCACAGAATACTTCTAAAGAATAAGCTGAATCCTGAAAGAATTATTCATATAATAGGGCAGGTGCACAGACCTCCAGGGATGGGAACCAACAATCCATATGTAGAGCAGTATATGCCCTATCAGTATGCAATCTATGGGCTAGTGAACAGGATTCATACGAAGTTGAAGGAGCTGGGAGAAAAAGGGATTGATGTAATCATACCTGAGGGGTTCTGGAACGGGTGCGCGGAGCAGAAGATTTTGGAGGAGAATCCAAGAACCCTACTGGAAAGAATACAGGACGGGGCAAGGACATTTGCACTGGTTAATGGAATACTGCTTGGGGGAATAGAAACAGAGAATACCGATGTTCTTGAGCATCTGGAATTTGGAATGCAGGCAGAAGACGGGTTTATGGGGGGCATGCACTTTATTGATGCTGTGGAATATCGGTCAGGGGAACTTTTTAAGGAAATAATCAAGAGAGGAGAGAGGAATATTGTATGGGTTACGGGCAGGGGCCATTTAAAGGACCTGGAAGAACTTAGATGGAAACATATGGACCAGATAGAAGATGCAGGTATTATAGTTTATACACCTGAAATAATGGATGTCTGAAGAGAAACTCTTTTAAACTGTTTATGGGAATGTATTAGTATGGATTTGAATGTAGAACTGCTGAAAGCTGCTGAGAAAGGAGATATGGAAGCAGTTGAATTACTAATAAAAAAAGGAGCAAATGTTAATACAAAGATTAACTTTGGTCGGACACCACTAATAGGTGCTGCTGGGGAAGGACATACAGAAACAGTAAAACTATTAATACAGAAAGGAGCAGAGGTAACTGCAAAAAATAATTATGGTGAAACAGCATTAATAGGGGCTGCTCACAATGGACATACAGAAACAGCAGAACTATTGATACAAAAAGGAGCAGATATAGATGCAAAGAATAACTCTGGTTTGACAGCACTGATGCATGCTACTGGGAAGGGACATACAGAAACAGTTGAACTATTGATACGGGAAGAAGCAGATGTGAATGCAAGAAATAATGATGGTGGAACCGCACTTACGTATGCTGTTATATTTAGACAAACAAAAACAATAAAACTATTAATAAAAAATGGAGCAAACGTTGTTTATGCATATGGACATCCTATTGCAAAAACAATAATAATCAAACTTAGGGAAGAGAAGCCGGAAATATTTACAGAAAAACAAAGAGTTATGATTGATTTGTATTCCAATCCAGAGAAGATTCCTCATGATAAAAGGAAAGAAGTAATCAAACTGCTAAGAGAATTCCAGAAAAAAGGTTCAATAACAAAAGAAAAATCATTAAAATTATTCACTAATCTTCAGAAAATATGGAATAAGAAAATAGATATTAAGAGTAAGGAAATGAGAAAACCAAGAGAGAAACCTAACGGAAATAATCTGAAAAAAATTAACAGGGTGATGTGAATGGATTGGAATGAGAAAATAAAACTTAAGATAAACAGTGAAATGAAAAAACCAAAGAAAAGATTTGGCCGAAAGAACGAGGAACTGCTGGAAGCTGCTAAGAATGGACGTACAGAAACAGTTGAATTATTAATACAACATGGAGCAGACGTAAATGTAAGGGATAAAAATGTAAAGCATGAAAAGGGTTGGACACCACTGATGAAAGCTTCTCGATATGGACATACAGAAACAGCCAAACTCCTTATAGAAAATGGAGCAGATATTAATGCAACGGGTGAAAATGGTCAGACAGCATTAATGAATGTTGCCATAAATGGATGTACAAAACTGGTTGAACTATTAATTAAGAAAGGGGCTGAGGTAGATGCAAAGAACAAACTTGGTGAGACAGCACTACTGTGGGCTACCCGGAACGGGCATACAAATATAGTCAAACTACTGATAAAAAAAGGGGCAGATGTGCATGCAAAGAAATATAATGGTATGACAATACTGATGAAAGCTACTAGAAAAGGACCTATGGAAATAGTTGAACTGTTAATACGGAAAGGTGCGAACGTTAATGCAAAAAATAAGTTTGGCGATACTGCACTTATGATTGCTTCTTCGAACGGAAATATAAAAATAGCAAAGTTATTGATTAAGAAAGGTGCGAACGTTAATGCAAGAGATTACTTTGGTGGAACAGCACTAATGGAGGCTGTTAGGGATGGACATACAGAAACAGTTGAGCTATTGATAAAGACAGGCGCAGGTATTATTTGTGCCTATGGAAATGAGAAAGCAAGAGAAACAATAAATAAAATGAAAAGAGAAAAACCAGAACTATTTAGCAAAGAACAGAAACTTATACTTGACCTGTATTCTAATCCAGGGAATATTTCTAAAGATAGAAGAGGAGAAGTAATTGAAGTACTGAGAGAATCTCAGAAGAAAGGTTCAATATCAAAAACAGAAGCATTAGAATTATTCAGAAATCTTCAGAGAGCACGGAATAAGAATATAGATATTAAGAGTAATGAAATGAGAAAACCAAGAGAGAAACTTGATAAGAATAAGGTAAAGAAAGTAATTCAATAATTCTTAAGGATTGCAAAAGGCTCAGGGAAGATAGAGGTTCGGATTATATTTTTAAAGGGTTCTGAATAAGGATGGGAGTATGCAGGACCAAGAAGAAGAGAAACCTTCAGAAGATGGCGGAAAGCCAAGGATGGAGAAATATAAGAAATCCTTTGATTTGAATCCAAGAGACTTGTTTTGGAAAGCTATGGAAGGGGAAGAAAAAGGAGTTGAACAGCTGGAGCACCTGATAGCAAACCTCACAATTACAATCATAAATGAAAGGCAGGAAAACTATCCAGTAAAAATAACAAAAACAAGGCTTATGAAAAGGGTTCTTGAAGTAATAGAAAGGATGGACTGGGAGGAACAGTTCTTCAGGCTTCTCTCTGAGAGTTACGACCCTCCGAATAAGGTTGAGCCACACCTGCTTGCAAATCTTCCAAAGTTCCTAGAAAGGGAAAGAATATATAATTGGATAAAGGAAAATATAGGAGATGAGAAATATGCTGAAGGGGTTCTTGCATATCTTTCGCATATGAAAGATGAGGAAATCGCAGAGAAATTAAAAGAAGAGTTAATGGAAACAGCAAAAACAGAGATAGGGAGAATTCAGATATTTACTCTTGAAACTCTATCTGTTTTGCTTGAGAAGGACGAAGAAGTAAAAAAGGTTTTTGTAGACCTTATGGATGACTGGGACCCCGCAACAAGGAAAAAAGCAATAGAACTAATAGCAGAGATGAAAAAAGGAGATGAGAAAGCGGTTGAGAAGGCGAGGGAAATAATGGAATACGAAAACATTCCTTATCTTAAGGAACTTTTGAATAAAATTATCCAGGGGGAATAAGATGATGGAGATTCTAAAGATTCCAAAGATGAGGGTTTCTGCACTTGTAGGAAAAGAAGGAAAAACAAAGAAAATTATTGAAGAAAAGGGAAATGTGAAAATAAATGTTGATGAAGATGGTGTAGTTGAAATAGAGGGTGAGGGATCAGATGTGTATTTCTGTAAGGACGTTATAAAAGCCATAGGGTGCGGTTTTGAGGCAGGAGAAGCAATTAGACTGCTTAGCGATAATTTCTCATTTCATTTGATAAATTTGAAAGAAGCATTTAATACTGAAAATGCGCTGAGAAGGGTTAAGGGGAGGATTATAGGAGAAAAAGGAAAAATAAAAATAGAGATAGAGGAATCGACAGAGGCGAGGATTAAAATATATAGGCATACTGTGGCGATTATAGCACCGAATGATACTATAGAATATACAAAAGAAGCCATCTATAAGATTATAGAAGGTGCAAAGCACAACACCGTAAAGAATTACCTGTATGACATAAAGGAAAAAATATTTGCAGAGAGGTTGCGTGGTTAGTATGGAAAAATTCGAGGAGTATTCTGTTGCTGAATTTTTCAAGAAGAATAAGCAGATGCTGGGATTTTCAGGAAAAATAAGGTCTCTTACAACTATTGTGCATGAGTATATAACAAACAGTGTGGATGCATGCGAAGAAAATGGAATACTGCCTGAAATAGAGGTTAATATCACAGAGGCAGGAGAAGAGAGGTATAAGGTAAGGGTGCGGGATAACGGTCCTGGGATAACCAAAGAGAATCTTGGGAAGGCATTTGGAATGATGCTTGCAGGAACTAAATTTCACAGATATGTACAGCAGAGGGGCCAGCAGGGAATAGGGGCTGCAGGCTGTACAATGTATGCGGTGATAACAACAGGACAGCCGGTCCATGTAATCTCAGGGAATGGAAAAAAGAGAATAGAATGCAACATAGGAATTGATTTTAAGGAAAATAAACCAGTAATAACAAACCTCAAGGAGGAAGCGAGTGGATTTAGAGGCATAATTGTAGAAGGTGAGTTTGGAGAGGTAAAATACGGAAAGGGAGAATACAGTGTTGATGAATATCTAAAGAGAACAGCTCTTGCAAATCCGCACATAAGTATGTTTTTCAAAGACCCTGCAGGAGGAGAAATAATAATTAGTAGAGCAACGGAGAACCTGCCAAGAAAAGCACCTGAAGTAAAACCGCATCCTTTGGGGCTTAGTGCACATGACCTGCTGGAAAGGGCAAAGGCAACAGAATATACAAAATTATCGTCATTTCTTCAAAATGAGTTTTCAAGGGTTAGCTTAAATAGGATAAAAGAACTTGCAGGGTTTGTTTCGGTTGATTTGGATAAAAACCCAAAAAAGATGGAATGGAAAGAAGCAGTAGAACTTATAAAAGGATTCAAAAAAATAAAATGGATAGCGCCTGCAACCGATTCTGTTGTACCTATAGGAAAGGAGCAGATAGAAAGGTCCTTAAGAAATGTGCTTGACCCTGAATATATTCATGTTACTGAAAGAAGCCCAAAAATCTACAGGGGAGGAGTACCTTTTATAGTAGAGGTCGGAATTGGATACGGGGGCAGTATAAAATCATCAGGAAAAATAATGAGGTTTGCAAACAGAACCCCTCTCTTATTTGACAGCGGGGGAGATGGAATAACACAGACATTGAAAACTATTGACTGGAGAAGATATGGAATAAAGAATTTTGATGCGGAGCCGGTTACTGTGCTTGTGAATATTGCAAGCGTGCATATTCCATATACTACTGCAGGAAAACAATCCATTGCACCTGAAAAGGAGATAACTGATGAAATAAAAAATGCTGTGATGGAAGCAGGAAGAAGTATGGGAAGGTATCTTTCCGGAAGGATAAGAGAAAAGGAAAAAGATGCAAAAAGAAAACTTCTGCTGAGATATGTAAAACAGCTCTCCGGAGATATTGGAAAACTGGCAGGGGAAAGCCCAGAGGAACTGGAAGTAAGATTAAAGAACCTCGTAGAAGAGAGGTATTAACATGGAAAAAGAGACAAAGAAAAACCCAAAGAAAAAGCTTGAGGGGCTTGGAAAGAGAATGGTAGAACAGTTAAGGGAAGGAAAGGGCCCAACATTTGAAAGCCAGCTGAGAACAAAAAACAACATAGTATTTGATGAGGATTTTGAGATTTTAAGACTGGGAGAAAGGATAGAAGAAAGGAGTTTCCTTAATGCAGGACAGGCAAAAACCTTTATGCAAACCGTTGCAGTTGCAAATAAAACAAAGAAATTCATAGAAGAAGACCTGCATACAAGTATAAGGGGGCTTTATTACCAATTGAAATTCAGTTTAGGGGAAGAACTGGATGAAAGTTTGTTTGCAGAGCAGACAGAATCAAATGCGCTCATAGAAGACCTAGAGGTTGCGCTTCATATTAAGAGGGAGGACCTGAATCTTACTACAGACAGAAAGGGGGTTGTTGCAGGTGCGCTTAAAATAGTAGATAAATTTGCTGGTGAAGAGACGGTTATAGATGGAACCAAACAGGGAAGGAGCGGATGGATGATACCAAGCGATGTAGATAATGGAATGGAGTTTGTGGATGTTAAAGCAGATTATGTGCTAGTGGTGGAAAAAGACGCCATGTGGCAGAGATTAAATGAAGACAGATTTTGGAAGAAGGAGAACTGCATCTTGGTAACCCCAAAAGGACAGGCATCAAGAGGAACACGAAGACTTCTAAGAAAACTGGCGGATAAGGGCCTGCCCGTATATGTTTTTACCGACTGTGATGCATGGGGATGGTATATCTACTGGACAATAAAGACAGGGAGTATAAATCTTGCATATCTCGGAAGGGATTTTGCAATCCCAGAGGCAAGGTTTTTAGGGGTTACGATGAAAGATATAGAAGAGTTTGACTTTTTGAAAAAGTTAACACTCAAAGCAAAGGAGGTTGACCTGAAAAGGGCATCGGAAATGCTTAAGTACCCCTGGATAAATAAGCACAAGGAATGGGTTGAGGAACTTGAAAAGGTGCTTGAAACAAAAAAGAAGATAGAACAGGATGCCCTTCAAGGGCAGAAGCTCACCTTTGTAGGTGAGTATCTGAAAAGAAAAATAGAAGAAAGAGAGTGGTTACCTTGAACACGATAGAATTGGTAAATAAAGCAAATGGGTTTTTGGGTTCTGTTAAAACGTTTGAGAAGGAAAACGTAGAAAAACTCAGGGAATTAAAGGAAAAAATGGAGGGTGCGGGATTTGATGCACCATTCAAAGCGGTTCTTGCAAGGACGCAGAATGAGCTTGAAGGGATGGACGAGGGAGAATGGGAAGACCTCAAAAAGCAGATGAGCTATTTTAGGTATCTAGCGCAGATGAAGAAATATACGTTTGCAAGAGTGGGTATAGCGTTCTATGCAAACAAGCTTGCAGAAGGTTTCTCCAAAAAAGGCTATGATGACATTCTTTTTCACCTTCCTCTTGATGGGAATCATATAACTCCTTTGATAAAAACAGGAAATACCGGAATTATTGCATACAGAACATTAATGGACAGATTTGAACTGCTCGGAGAGAACGTGCCTGAATTCAGCGTAAAAGTTGAAAAAGACGATGTTACTTACACTATAAAGGTCAAGGAAAAGGAAAACATAGAGAAAACGGTTGAAAGAATATTTGGGAAGGAAACGTATATTGAGGATATAAGAACCGTTATGAAAAGAAAATCAATAATCTCTTCAAAGAAAGTAAGGCTTGCACTCATAAATGGAATAGTAAAATATACATGGGAAGGGTTAAACGAGGAATTAACAGGGGAAGAAAGGGGTGAATTAAAAAAATATAATGAATTTCTAAGGGAAAAAGGATTCATTGGTGATGCGCGGATGGACCTTGCTGAAGGATTTGCAGATATGAAAAAAAAGCTTGAGAAAAAAGGGTTCCTGAAAAAAACAAATGAGGGATATAAACTTAAGGAGGAGGTAAGAAAAGAGATAGAAAAAAGAAAAAGAGTAAGGGAAAGAGAAGTGCTCAAAAGGGCCAACGCACTGCTTCTTGGACCTTTATTCAAGCATTATCTTATTAAAAATAAGGAGGAAAGGAAAAAGAAAAATCTTTATCCTACGCTTGCAATAAAACCCTCTTCCAAACATTTGCGCATCTTCAATTTCTTCGATGAAGTAGATACAGAGATAGATGTATATACTATTCTTATTGAAAAACTCCGGCTGGAGGAGAAGAATCTAGGGATAGCAGGAAAAGAATTAGGGGCAGGACTGCTTAAATTAAGAAGTAAAAAAAGCACAGCCTGGATTTCCAACTACCTGAAAATAGATAAAAAGAAAGTTGAGAGTGCAGCAGCTTACCTCTCTTCACTGGAAAAAGGAGGAAAAGGAGATGAGTTCCTCAGAACAATCAGCCGTTGAATTGAAAGGAAGTAGGGGAGAAATTTATTCAAAGATAAGGAGAAATAAGAAGAAGAAAGTCTTCTGGATAAAGGTAAAGCCGGGAGTAAGGCTGATTGTATATCTTCTTAATACTACAAAGGTGAGAAAGATAATTATGAGCAGAGGAATTGCCTCAACAGTTAACCAGAATGTTCTGGACGGTCTGAAGAATGTTGTAGAATTGGAGATTGTAAAGAGCAAAAAAGGGAGAAAAAACCTTCTTACAAAAGAAAAGGAAAAAATATTAAAGAGAAAAAGAAGGAAAAAACCAGGGGAACTCAAAAGAATTCTAAAAGAGATGGGGATAAGCAGGAGAACCTATTATTATTGGAAAAAGAATATAACTGGTCACTCAAAATAATTTCTTAATGCCTCAACCCAGCTTTCTTCATCGCAGTATTTACATTCTTCTCTTATTTTTTTGTATTTTGCCATTACCTGGTTTCCATAGAAATACTCTTCTCCATTGCTGTTTTCAAGGCAGTTGCCGACATAATTTAAGAAATCCTTATTTCCACAGCACTTTCCCTCACCGCAGGTTTTCTCTTTTGTACTTTTCTTGTCTTTCTGGCTTGAAAAGGAATGTATCCAATTAGAATTCCAATCTCCGTAATATTTATGAGATGCAATAAACATAGCAATAATTATTCTCTTTTCCTCTTCCAACGATTCAAGTTCCTGCTTTTTTTCATCTTCCAGTTCTGAGTTTTCAAGTTCTTTGCTGTTTATCTCAAGGGCAGCTCTATTATCATCAACAATCTCAATGGCTTCTATAAAATATGTCTGAAGAATTGCAGTTCCCACGCAAAGGGAGTGTTGAAGATTAAAGGGGTTGTATTCATCCGTGCATGAGAGAACCTCCTTAGGATGGCTGAAGTAGGGGTCGTGTGCCTTTGTCCAGCCATGGCCGTAATCTATTACCTGCATAAGGCCGAAGGCGCAGGGTTTGTATTCAATCTCTGTTTCCGGGTCTTTGGAATAAAGGTTTTCAGATGCTTGAAAACTGGAGGAAAGGTCCTGGAATGTACAGGCATCCTCAACATCCTTTATAGCTCCTATCTTAAGGTTGTAGGGGTTGCAGGGAGCAGTGGATTTTGCAGCAGAAACCGCACACGGATTGAAATTGCTTTCCTGCCATACTATTGCCTTTGCCCATGCAAAATCCAAATCGTGCATATCTGCATAAACCTCTATGGATTTCATAAGAAACTGCCGTTCTGGAGTAATTCCTTCCTCATTTCCGCAGATGTTTTCCGGAGGAGAACCTGCTGATTTTGTAAGAGTAAACGGAAACTCCTCTCCGCTGAAAGAAGCAAGGCAGGCATCACACCTGAAGAATGTGTAATCAAGAGGTTCAAGAATATTGTTTCCGCTGTCATCTTGGGTTCCAGCACTCATAGCCAAGCCGTAGTAAACCAATGGATTTCCACCAAAGGAGCAGTCGGTTGCCGAATTGTTTGTGTAGGTTACAGGATAAGCACCGTAAGAGGTGTAGTAGCGCTGAACATTCCCGAACCAGGAATATATTTTTTCAGTATAAGGATAAAATTCCTTATCAAAGAATGCACAGTCCTTGCATTCCAGAGGGCCGTTTTCATAATGGTAGAATGAATAAGGTGCCATGCCTATAACTCCTCTGTAAACAAACGCAGGGATGTATTTTAGAGCAAGTGAGTAAGTTTCCTGTATCTCTCCTGCTGTCCATTCACATTCTCCATACTCTCCTTCCTCAAGAAGAACATAAGCCCATATAGAAGGTTTGTTGTATCCTTGGAGAAGGAAATTAGAAAAATTCAAAGCGTTTATATAAAGGTCTCTTCCTGTGCATTTCTTTGAGAAAGATGAATTCAAGCCGTATGCAATAAGGTCCACCTTTGCTGAAACAGATTTATCAGAAAGAACTGCCTTTGCCCCTTCAAAATCTCCCGCCTTAAGGGCAAGGGCTATGAGGCACTTCGGACATGCAGAATCCATCTCTATTATCTGTTGTTTTACTTCTGAAAGAATCTGGGGGTCCGAAAGGTCCGGATTCATTTCGGTTGTTATCATTACAGGACCAAGGTCCTTGAAGCTTTGTGCTACCTGCCCGGCGCGTGAGGCGCTTACGCTTTTTCCTTCGCTGTAAAGAATATAAAGCGGAATCACCCTGTGTCTTAGGAAGCATTTGGCTTTTTCTGCAACAGGTATTGGATAATCATTTCCGTTTGCATAGAGCCATTTCACGGCAAGCTGCATGGAATTATTTGAATAGGAATTGCCATCAGAATAGGAAAGAAAGCTAGGACCCTGGCCGAAGAGAAAGGGAAGCACATACTGACCGCTCTCAAAGAAATACATTTGGGTGAAGGTATCTTCTGTGCACGGAGAAAAAGAGCAGTCTCCGTAAAGAAGAGCAGAATCTATGAATAAGTCAAGGGGCCAGCTGACATCGCTCATATCCTCGCAAAGAAAACAATAACATTCTCCAAGGTAGCATTTTGAAGGGCTGAGCTCAAGAAAAACCACTTCCTTTATTGCATCTCCTTTATCTGTTGCTGTAAAATAGTCGGCAGTGCCGTCAAGAAAAGAGGTGCACCCTCCAAGGAGTAATAAAGAAAAAACAAGGAGAGAAATATAAAAAGGAATTTTCATAAATTCACCTAAGCAGAATAGTTATCCGGTTTTATAAGTTTTCCGGTTACTGGGTCAAAAACCAGTCTTCTCTGGACTGAAGTAAATGCAAATGTCTGTCTGAGCTCTCTCTTTCCTGTCTCATATGTTTTCCTTGCTAACCATGCAGCAGGAACCATCCGTAAGCCCTTTACATATTTCCACTTCTCTCTTCTGCTCAATTGGTCCGTAGCAATAAATTTAGCAGCCCTTTCTCCACCCTTCAAAATTCCTGTTGTACTTATAAGAGGTATGAGAGGGGTGTGGACAGCAAACATAAAAGGATTAAGGAAACCGAAAAGGGTGTTCTGCCTTGCCCCGTAGCTCCTGAGCTGGGCCTCTCTCTTTTCCCATAATCTCTCTGCTGTTATCTCTCTTTTTACTATACCCAGGCTTGCCTGCTTCTGAAGATAAGTGTCTTTGGAATAATAGGAAGCATATTTTGAGCCCTTTGTAAGGTGAACTGCAAGTCTTGGGTCCATATGAGCTGTTCTTCTCCAGCTTTCATAAGAAGCACCGGGATTGGTATTTCCATGTATTATGTTTATGTTTTTGTGTATCCAAGAGGTATCTTCGTGAGAACGGTGGATACCCATTCTTGACTCATCACCAGCATAACCAGTTCTTGTGGCGTCTCCTCCGAAGAGTTCCCTCAAAAGGGATTCCTTCATGAATCCTGGAGTTCTAGCTGTTTTTTTGGGCATAACACCTTCCGCAAGACCAAGCTTCCGTGTCAAAGGACCACTTCCCGCCCCAATGACATTTCCTAAGCGGTAGGCAAACCCTTTTGCTGATGCTGAAAAAAGGTCAACCCCTGCAAATAGGGGATTGAGAAGGGAAGTTACTGCATCCCTTGTTCTTGGAGGTGTCATTGCATAAGGCTCAAGCGGGTCTTCTGTTCTATCATATTTATGAGGATAGCCCCACCTAGAAGTAAGATGAGTTCTGTAGGCAGAAGCAAACGCCCCTCCTATTGCCCAATTTATCCTTATTGGATTCATAAGAAGGTCCATTACTGCTTTCCTTCTTTTTCCATAATAAAAATTGGTATCAAAACTTGATTCAAATGGAACAGCAGGACCGTGGTGGAAGAATGAGGCAAAAATGAACTGGTGACCTATATCCGAGCTGTTTCCTCTGGGGTCTCGCGTAATTGCATTATCCCATGCTGTATGATATCTTATCGTAGAATCAATAAATTGTTCATAAAATTTCATTGCCTCTGGATTTCTGGCCTTTGCCTTTCCTGAGATAATCTCCTGTGACATTCTTGAAACCCTTTGCCTGTAATCCTCTGAAAGGGCTGTTGTTTCATACATCTTTTTCAGCTGGGGCAGAGCAGCAGAGATTAGTGTGGTTTCTATACCCTGAGAAACACCTTGTATTACCCTATCCCATAAACCTTTCATACCAGGGGCTCTTTCGTTGTATGGGTTTACCTTGACGTCTTTGTTCTGTACTGTGGACTGCCAGAAAAGATCAGGCTGGCCCAGCTTAGTAGTGGCAGTCTGTTTGAGTGCTGCAAGCATAAGGAGTTTTTCTTTATTTCCATGCTTATCTGCCCAACCTTTCAGATCTCCGTATAAAGTGCTGTAATCCTGAATAGTAGATACCTTACCCATCTGATCAAAATATTTTTTTGGAAGGCTTATGAGATTTACTTTCTCAAGCTCCATGGGCGCCCACCTATTGTTTCTTGTTCTATAAGTAAGGCGTCCGTTTACTATCCTTTCCGCATCTGAGAAAGACATGTTGTCCCTGAATGGAATAAGCTGGCCTTCTTTTGTTCTTACCCAAGTATACTTCTTCATCTCTGCCAGAGATATGGTCTTCTGGGTGAAATCCTTTATATTTTTGTATGAAACCATCTGGAGTTTCTGGTCCATACTAAATTTGGTGGGGTCCTCTCCCCTATATTCAAGAATCCTATCCATATAAGCCATACGTATTTCCTTAAGGGATCTATATTCAGAATTGGAAAAGAAAATCGCATTAGGGGACCTTTCTCCTATCATACTTTTCATTCGGGTGTGCATATATTTGTGTGCAACCACCCTTACAGGTTCTGGAGAATGGATATGAGCAAGATGAACCCTTCCATAAGCCTCATGCTCTGCTGTTTTTCTTGAACCTTTGGTGCCTACATTCCAGAAGTGCTTTACATCCAGCTTCCATACATCATCAGGGCCGTATTCCTCCTTTATTTCTTGGTAGGATGTTATTCTTTTTCCAATCTTCTGGCTGTAGAGATAATCAGTTGGGTTCAAAACAGCCACATCTGTTTTCTTTCCAAGGAACCTCTCAAGTTTATCTACATCTATAAAATCATTGAGCATCAACTTCATCTGGAACATGGCGGTCTTGAATCTGTCATTTTTAAGGCGCGGGTCTGTAGGGTCTGGAAAACCCCATTTCTGGTTAAAGAGTTTTACTGTATTCAATTTTACAACATCAACAAGGAAGTTGCCATTGCTTGGGCGCTCTAAAGCATAATGTTTGTTGCTTGCCTTTCCTTTCTCAACCTCCTGGATATAAGAGTGAAGAACATAATATCTAAATATATCTGAAGTGCCATTCCCATATACCAAACTGTCCCTTCCGGTCATGAAATAAAATTTTCTTCCTGTTGCACCTGCCAGATCGGTTATAGAATTAACAGGCTTGTCTACGCGGTATGTATTTTTTAGATAGGTCATAAAGTCCTGAAGTTTTTCCGAATCCGCCCTTTTATCAGCCTCAAAAGCTTTGAGGGTTTTCATTGCTCCGAGTGCCCTGATATCTCCATAAGCACCGTATTGATTTGCTAGTTTTGCAAGTTCAGTAATCCTATCCCAATCCCCCAGTTTTTTATCAGTAAGAATATTCCGGATTTTTCGGTCTATCTCAAGAAGCTCTGCAGGGTTAACCCCTTCTATTCCAAGCGCCTTGAGCACATTCAATTTATCTATTAATTGCTGCTTTTCTGTATCATTAAGCTTCTTCGTACTCTTTGTGTCTATGTCCTCATCAAAAAGAAGGGTCATAAGCTCATCGTAGGAAATTGAAAGATTAATTCCTTTTTTCTTAAGTATTTGGGTAATATAATATGCTTTAAGGTCGTTCTTTGCGCTCTTCATAAGTTCTTTATACATCCTTGCTTCCCTCGGAAGGGTATCCCAGAGCTTTTCTGCCTTTTCAATGTGTTCGGGGTAGAAGAAACCGTATGCTCCTTTGGCAAGTTTTCCTTTTGCTCCTTTCTTTTCCCTTGCAAGGCCAATCCTTCTCTGAACCGCCCCTTCTGTGAGTGAATCACCAACTGCGACAGGGAGTCCTGCTGTAGCTCTTGCTATGCTCCTCATGTTCCTAAGAGTTCCGGTTATGGAAGCAGCACCAACCATGGCTATCCTGTTTACTCCAGGAATAAAACCAACAACCTTTCCTATGCTTTTATTGAACCACTTCGGACCGCTTGGCATCTCAGCCACAAGCATCTCATTTCTTAGGCTCAGGTCTATGAATTCGCCCAAACCTCTTTTCTTTCCTTCTATCTCTTTCAATCTGAAAACTGCATCTCTGAGAGTTTTTTCCCTCTCATCCTTGGAAAGCCCCCATTTCTTTGCAATCTTTTCATCATCAGTAGCAATTATTTTCATGACGCTTTTTTTATTAGCGCCCTTCTCCATAAGGGCAAGAGCAAGAGCCTTTGTTCTTATAGAAGCAGTTGAACGCAGAATGGAATTTATGAATGCGGTATTTGCAGGATTTAATTTCTTCAGTCTCTCTCCAAGCACCTTCACACTTTCCTTGAATGATTTTTTGAACATCTTCTGTTGAGCGAGAAGCTCTTGTTTCATCTTCCAGAAACCGCCTCCGAAACTAAAACTGCGGAAAGCGAATCCTTTAGGCCTTGGAAGCATAGGGGTTGTAATATCAAGAAGAGAGAGAGGACTTCTTCCTGTGAAGAACATACTTGCAAGAAGAAGGCCGAGCAGAAGGGTTGTGAGGACACACATCGGGTCGTTCTGGTCAAGGTTTTTGTTTATTGCGCTTCCAAGGACAGGAAATATTCCATGTGTTGTATCGCAGACGGTAGCATAAGTTACAGAAGAGGCAATCTTATCCTTTTCACCTGCGTACTCAATCTTCAGGTTTATGCATTTTTGTTCATATATCTCTTCTTTTAGTTCGCAGGTTCCGAAAAAATTGCTTATTTGTATTTCCTTGCATTTTTGGTTGAGATTTTTCTGGGTCCATTGGCCGGATTTCTCGTAGAAGATTTTTACCTTTGCTTCTTCTAAATAGCCCTTATCTTCCAGGGATGCAGTATCCGGGATGGGGGTTACGGCTCCTCCTTCATCAAACCCCGTGGTAAAGAAGGTATTGAAGAATTCCTTGTTTGCTTCATAATCCCTTAGTTTTATTTCTCCTCTATCTGTAGTGAGTACAGAAACATTAATTTCTCCGTGGGAGAATGAGAAGATTACACCTGAATCCTTTGGGGCGGTAGAATAGGAGAGGGAAGCGAATAAGGATAAGAAAAGAAGTGAACATAATAGTATATTTTTTCCCATGGACCCCATATATAAGTTACTCAGGATAAATATTTAAATGGATTGGTGAACGCGCGTATAAAGACATAAGTATTAAACAGTTGTTTGTGATTTTTCTATTGTTGTTTTTCCCACTTTATTTCTCATTTCTTCTGGTTTTATTTCTGGATAAGCTTCCTTTATTGCAAGATAGGGGCTACCGTTGTAATGATGACTTTGTAAAAGCCCGCCTAACCTATTATCATGGAAATCATCATAAGTAATGTCTCTTGGGTCTTTTTTTAGTTTTTTTACTAGCCATCTTATTGCTTTAATTCTGTTTTCTTTCTTATCAAAGAAGGATCTTGGAGTGACTTGCATCTCCCATTCTTTTATTCTTGGATGGACTTCCCTTATTGAGAGATATGGACTGCCTTTGTAATATTTTAAAAGTCCGCTTAATCTGTTGTCAAGAAAATCCTTTTGAATGATGTCTTTTGGGTCTTTTTTTAGTTTTTTTATCAGCCATTTTATTGCTTTAATTCTGTTTTCCTTCTTCTTGTAGAAAAACATTGGTGTGGTTTTCATCTCCCATTCTTTTATTTCCGGATAGGCTTCTCTTATTGCAAGATATGGGCTATCTCTGTGATGAGCCAAAAGTCCTCTTAATCTATTGTCAAAGAAATCAAGCATAGTGATGTCTCTCGGGTTCTTTCCCAGTTTCTCTATCAACCATTTTACTGCTTTAACCCTGTTTTCTTTCTTGTCAAAGAAGGACCTTGGGGTGGTTTTCATCTCCCACTCTTTTATTTTTTGATAACTTTCCTTTATTGCAAGGTATGGACTATTATTATAATGAGTCAAAAGTCCTCTTAATCTGTTGTCACGGAAATCATCCCTAGTGATATCTCTTGGGTTTTTGTTTAGTTTTTCTATTAACCATTTTATTGCTTTAATTCTATTTTTTCTCTTACCGTAGAAGAAATTTGGTGTACTCGACATCTCCCATTCTTTTATCTCTGGATGGACTTCCCTTATTGCAAGATAGGGACTATTTTTGTGATGACTGCGTAAAAGTCCGCCTAATTTATTGTCATAGAAATCCTTAATGATGATATCTCTTGGGTTCTTCCCCAGAACCCTTAAAAGAATCTTGACTGCTTTAGTTCTTATTTCTTGTTTTTTCCAGGAATAGGGGGAAACGTAGATTGTTCCTTCATCATAAAGTTCTTTTATTCTGTAAGCCCTGAGCATTTGAGATATGGCAGTAGTAATCAAAACCTTTATTTTCTCCTTATCCTGGTATTCATAAGAAAGATATCCTTCATCCCCTGCCCTGTCGGAAACAGGTTCCCCGTCTTCCCTTGCCAAAAATCTATTCTTTACTTCTGCCATGATGGTTCTGTTTTTCTTTGCCCTTTCAAAGTCCATCTTATAATGGCCGTTAAGAATCATCAGAAAATCCAGTCTTTTTCCTATAATTTCTTTGGTATTCCTGTCAATAAGAACGTCTGTTTTCCTGAACTTATTTCTTAGGTATTTAAGTCTTTCAGGGTTGATTCTAAACTGTTTTTGAACCATGATATTACATTTAGTGCCAAAATGTTTAAAAAGGAGTGTTTAGTCCTGAGTGCTCGGATAGGTATTAAGCAGTTGTTTGTAATTTTTCTATTGTTGTTTTCTTTACCCATGTTCTCATTTCTTCTGGTTTTATTTCTGGATAAGCTTCCTTTATTGCAAGATACAGGATGTTGTAGTAATGATAGCGTAAAGGTCTACCTAATTTATTGTCACGGAAATCATCCCCAGTTACATCTCTTGGGTTTTTGTTTAGTTTTTCTATCATCCATTTTATTGCTTTAATTCTGTTTTCTTTCTTGTCAAAGAAAGATCTCGGTGTACTTATCATCTCCCATTCTTTTATTTTTGGGTATGCGTCTCTTATTGCAAGATATGGACTGGATTTGTAATGGCCTACTAAAAGTCCGCCTAATCTATTGTCACGAAAATCATTCCAAGTTACATCTCTTGGGTCTTTATTTAGTTTTTCTATTAACCATTTTATTGCTTTAACTCTGTTTTCTTTCTTATCGTAGAAAGAAATCGGGGTAGTTTTCATCTCCCATTCTTTTATTTCTGGATGGACTTCCTTTATAGCAAGATAAGGACTGCCGTTGTAATGATTTAAAAGTCCGGTCAATCTGTTGTCAATGAAATCCTTCCGAGTGATGTCTTTTGGATCTTTTTTTAGTTTTTTTATTAACCAACTTGTTGCTTTAATTCTGTTTTCCTTCTTCTTAAAAAAGTATATTGGAGTATTTTTCATCTCCCATTCTTTTACTTCTGGGTAGCTTTCCCTTATTGCGATGTAGGGGCTACCTTTGTGGTGAGCTAAAAGGCCACCTAATCTATTATCATTGAAATCATCTTTAGTAAGATCTCTTGGGTCCTTTCCAAGAATCCTTAAAAGGATTTTAACTGCTTTTCTCTTTACTTCTGGTTTTTTCCAGGAATATCTCGGAACGTAGATTGTTCCCTCATCAAAAAGTTCCTTTACTCTATAATTCCTTAACATTTGAAGAATGGCATCCTTAATCAAAATCCCTAACTTTGCATTGTCTTCGTATTCGTAAGAAAGATAACTGTCGTCCCTTGCCCTGTCTGAAACAGGCTCTCCATCTTCCCTTGCCAAAAATCTGTCTTTTACTTCTGCCATAATGGTTCTGTTTTCCTTTGCACTTTCAAAGTTTATTTTATAATGACCGTTAAGAATCATCAGAAAATCTAATCGTTTTCCTATAATCTCCTTGGTATTCCTATCAATAAGAACGTCTGTTTTCCTGAATTTGTTTCTGAGGTATTTAAGTCTTTCAGGGGTTACTCTAAACTGTTTTTGAACCATGATAATACATTTAGTGCCAAAATGTTTAAAAAGGAGTGTTTGAAAGCCCTGAGCTCTCGAATTGACTTATAACTCAGCAACAAATGACGGATTTAACCGAAGAAGACCAGAAACCTATTTAAAGGTTTAAACAAATAAATATTTGGAGGGATTCCAATGGTAGAGAAGGAAATACGAAATAAAAAGTTGAAAAATTCCATTGTTGAAATAATTGAAAAAAGTTTCAAGTCAAATAAAAAAGCCATAAAGTATCTGGCGTCGCGTTAGAGCCACCACTATGAAATTTATTAAGGTTAAATTAAAAGATTTGGGGGAATTTCCTCTTCTGCTTAGTGAAAATTTTCTCACCAAGGAAAAATCTTTTCTTTGTCTTCCTACGGCTGAAGCAATAATTTCTCTTCATGATGGGGTAGAGGAATATTGCAGGAAACACAACTACGACGTTCCCTCCAAAGGACTTAAAAGTGAAGGGCAACTTGATTTTTTTGAAGATAAAATTAGGGGGAAATTTGAGCGTTTTGGAAAGAAAAAGAAATATAAAACCATTTTGAAACTTTCAGAAGATATATTGTTTGAAATAGCATGCAGGCACCCTTTTATAGACGGTAATAAAAGGACTGCTTTAGTCTGCTCTTCTGTTTTTCTTGGATTGAATATGTTATCTTACATAAACAACGATAAAAGATACAGCTCGTACGTTCTTAACCATGATAAAAAATATATACTTGAGAGGGGAAAAAAGATAGAATTAATTGCGGACTGGAATGAGGATAAAACTTCGGATGACTTAAAAACATTACTAAAAGAAAATGGAATAAAATTTAGAAAAAGAATAACCGAAGACCATATCAGACAGTATATAAAAAAGTTTCTGGCTGAAGAATTTTTAGAACAACGAATTAAAATCAAGTGAAATCAACAGGATTAATTAAGCAGTTGTTTGTGATTTTTCTATTGTTGTTTTTCCAACTAGGTTTCTCATTTCTTCTGGCTTTATTTTTGGGTAGGCTTCCTTTATGGCAAGGTACGGGCTACCTTTGTAATATGTAACGAAAAGTCCGCTTAATCGGTTGTCAAAGAAATCATTTGTTGTTATGTCTCTTGGATTTTTGTTTAGTTTTTCTATTAGCCATTTTATTGCTTTAATTCTGTTTTCTCTCTTATTGTAGAAACCATGTGGGGTGCAGGACATCTCCCATTCTTTTATCTCTGGATAAACTTCCTTTATTGCAAGATATGGGCTGGATTTGTAATGACTTACTAAAAGCCCCCCCAATCTATTGTCTCGGAAATCATTGGCAGTGATATCTCTTGGGTCTTTTTTTAGTTTTTCTATTAGCCATTTTATTGCTTTAATTCTGTTTTCTCTCTTATTATAAAACGACATGGGGGTAGTTTTCATTTCCCATTCTTTTATTTCTGGATAAATTTCCTTTATCGCAAGGTAAGGACCATCGTAATAGTCTAAAAGTCCGCTTAAACGATTGTCTCGAAAATCATTACTAGTGATTTCTATTGGATCTTTATTTAGTTTTTTTATTAACCATTTTACTGCTTTAATCCTGTTTTCTTTCTTATCAAAGAAACCATGTGGGGTGCAGGACATCTCCCATTCTTTTATTTCTGGATAGAGTTCTTTTACTGCAAGATGTGGACTATTGTTGTAATGCTTGATCAAAAGTCCTCCTAATCTGTTGTCAGGGAAATCATGGTAAGTGATATCTCTTGGGTTTTTGTTTAGTTTTTCTATTAGCCATTTTATTGCTTTAATTCTATTTTCCTTCTTATCGTAGAAACCATGTGGGGTGCAGGACATCTCCCATTCTTTTATTTCTGGATAGAGTTCTTTTACTACAAAATGTGGACTATTGTTGTAATGGTTGACCAAAAGTCCTCCTAATCTGTTGTCAAGAAAATCATAGTAAGTGACATCTCTGGGGTCTTTTTTTAGAACTCTTAAGAGGATTTTAACTGCTTCCTTTCTTACTTCTGGTTTTTTCCAGGAATAATATTTTGGAATGTAGATTGTTCCCTCGTCAAAAAGCTCCTTTACTCTGTAATCTCTAAGCATTTGAAGAATGGCATTCTTAATCAAAATCCCTAACTTTGCATTGTCTTCGTATTCGTAAGAAAAATATCCATCATCCCTTGCCCTGTCTGAAACAGGTTCTCCGTCCTCTTTTGCAAGAAATCTATTCTTTATTTCGGCCATCACTGTCCTATTTTTCTTTACCCTTTCAAAGTCTATTTTATAGTGGCCGTTAAGAATCATCAGAAAATCCAGTCTTTTTCCTATAATCTCCTTAGTATTCCTGTCAATAAGAACGTCGGTTTTCCTGAACTTATTTCTGAGGTATTTAAGTCTTTCAGGGTTGATTCTAAACTGTTTTTGAACCATGATATTACATTTAGTGCCAAAATGTTTAAAAAGGAGTGTTTAGTCCTGAGTACTCGGATAGGTATTAAACAGTTGTTTGTAATTTTTCTATTGTTGTTTTCTTCACCCATGTTCTCATTTCTTCTGGTTTTATTTTTGGGTAGGCTTCTCTTATTGCAAGGTATGGGCTGTCTTTGTAATGCTTAGATAAAAGGCCACCTAATCGGTTGTCTTTGAAATCCTTTAGAGTGATGTCTCTTGGATTCTTGTTTAGTTTTTTTATTAACCATTTTATTGCATTAATTCTGTTTTCCTTTTTATCATAAAAAGAATTTGAGGTGATTTGCATCTCCCATTCTTTTATCTCTGGATGGACTTCCCTTATTACAAGATAGGGGCTGCCTTTGTAATGATGAAACAAAAGTCCGCTTAACCTGTTGTCACGGAAATCATTGGCAGTAATGTCTCTTGGGTCCTTGTTTAGTTTTTCTATTAACCATTTTGTTGCTGTAATCCTGTTTTTTTTTCTATCAAAGAAGGACCTTGGGGTGATCTTCATTTCCCATTCTTTTATCTCTGGATGGGCTTCCCTTATTGCAAGATATTGGCTGTTACCGTAATACTCAGTTAAAAGTCCGCTTAATCTGTTGTCAATGAAATCTTTCAGAATGATGTCTCTTGGGTCTTTATTTAGTTTTTCTATTAACCATCTTATTGCTGTAATCCTGTTTTCTTTCTTCTTGTAGAAAAAATTTGGGCTGAAGACCATCTCCCACTCCTTTATATCTGGGTATGCGTCTCTTATTGCAAGATATGGGCTGCCTTTGTAATGATGATATAAAAGTCCGCTCAATCTGTTGTCAATGAAATCCTTCTGGGTTATGTCTCTTGGGTTTTTGTTTAGTTTTTCTATTAACCATCCTGTTGCTGTAATCCTGTTTTCTTTCGTGTCGAAGAAGGATTTTGGGGTGGTTTTCATCTCCCATTCCTTTATCTCGGGATAGATTTCCTTTACTGCAAGATAAGGACTGTCATTGCAATGGTGAGCCGAAAGTCCTCTTAGTCGATTGTCTTTGAAATCATTCGTAGTGATATCTCTTGGGTCCTTTTCCAGAACCCTTAAAAGAATTTTAACTGCTTTTCTCTTTACCTCTGGTTTTTTCCAGGAATATCTCGGAACGTAGATTGTTCCTTCATCAAAAAGTTCCTTTACTCTATAATTCCTTAACATTTGAAGAATGGCATCCTTAATCAAAATCCCTAACTTTGCATTGTCTTCGTATTCGTAAGAAAGATAACTGTCGTCCCTTGCCCTATCGGAAACAGGTTCTCCATCTTCCCTTGCAAGAAATCTATTCTTTACTTCTGCCATGATGGTTCTGTTTTCCTTTGCTTTCTCAAAGTTTATTTTGTAATGACCGTTTAGAATCATCAGAAAATCTAATCGTTTTCCTATAATTTCTCTAGTATTCCTGTCAATAAGAACGTCGGTTTTCCTGAACTTATTTCTGAGGTATTTAAGTCTTTCAGGGTTGATTCTAAACTGCTTTTGAACCATGATATTACATTTAGTGCCAAAATGTTTAAAAAGGAGTGTTTGGAAGCCCGGAATCTCGTATAAGCATTCAAATGGTGGGTTGTGATTTTTCTATTGTTGTTTTCCTCACCCATGTTCTCATTTCTTCTGGTTTTATTTTTGGGTAGGCTTCTCTTATTGCAAGATATGGGCTGTCTTTGTAATGAGTTAAAAGTCCCCCCAATCTATTGTCAAAAAAATCATCCTTAATGATATCTCTTGGGTTTTTGTTTAGTTTTTCTATTAGCCATCTTATTGCTTTAATTCTGTTTCTTTTCCTATTGTAGAAACCATTTGGGGTGAAGGCCATCTCCCATTCTTCTATTCTCGAGTGGATTTCCTTTATTGCAAGATATGGGCTGTTATTGTAATGAGCTAAAAGTCCGCCTAATCTATTATCAGAGAAATCGTCCTTAACGATGTTTTTTGGGTCCTTTTCTAGAACCCTTAAAAGGATTTTAACTGCTTTTCTTCTTACTTCTGGTTTTTTCCAGGAATAATAGCTGGAAACATAGATTGTTCCTTCATCAAAAAGCTCCTTTACTCTATAATTCCTTAACATTTGAAGAATAGCATCCTTAATCAAAACCTTTATTTTCTCCTTATCCTGGTATTCATAGGAGAAATATCCATCATCCCTTGCCCTGTCATTACTACTTTCTTTATCTTCCCTTGCAAGAAATCTATTCTTTACTTCTGCCATGATGGTTCTGTTTTCCTTTGCTTTCTCAAAGTTTATTTTGTAATGACCGTTTAGAATCATCAGAAAATCTAATCGTTTTCCTATAATCTCCTTGGTATTTCTGTCAATAAAAACATCAGTCTTCCTGAATTTATTTCTTAGGCATTTAAGTCTTTCAGGAGTTACTCTAAACTGTTTTTGAACCATGATATTACATTTAGTGCCAAAATGTTTAAA
>JAGMCT010000016.1 GCA_023129075.1 Microcaldota archaeon | reverse complement strand
AAGTCAGTATTTTGATGGGATTTCAAAAGAGGTGTGGGAATATCGAATTGGGGCATATCAGGTGATGGGGAAGTATTTGAAGGATAGGAAGAAAGAGAAGCGGAAGTTGTCGTTGGTGGAGATAGAGCATTATATGAGGGTGGCGAATGCGATTGAAAGGACGATGGAGGTAGAGGGGGGGGTGGAGGAGGTGTACGGGGTAAAACTGGTTTAATGCGATGGTTTTAGTGTGTTTTGTGGATGAAATTTAAGAAATAGGAAAAGCTTCTAAATAATTTTATTTGCTGTCTGTGTCTAACTTCTTATGATTTCTGCTCAAATAAATCAGGAAGTGAAACTAACTTCTTTCTTAAAGAAGGAGTGAAAATGCTCGTATTCATTAAGGAAATTACGTTTTTTCGTATTGCCCCTTCTTTTGGTAGCAATTCACTGTACTTTGATGTATGCAATAGGAAAAATATAACCAGCACCTTTCTAACTGCTTCTCCCAAAAATTCAATATCCTCCGCAGTGACTTGATTTTTGGGCTTTTCTCCATGCACAATCTCTGACCGCTTGCCATAAAGTTTCTTGAGTTTGCCTTTGTTAGACATAAATTCTCCTTCGTCTTTTGAAATTAATAAGGCAGTCCTAAAAGATATCTGAAACCCTACTTCACTCGTACCTTCGGTTAGAAGCGACTCAAGCACAATCATATAATCAATTAGCTTATCCCGCAGTATCCCTTTTTCATTGGCAAATCTGAAATACTCCAATGACAAACTGAAGTTTTCTCTGAATTTTTCTCCCGCACCCGCATCCCAAAGAGAAGAGAACTTTTTAAATTTCGGTAGATTGAAATTGTCAAAGTTATATTTGATTTGGGACTCACGAGAGAATCCAGAACCGGGGCCAATCATAGAGCCGAAAAACCTTGATTGAACCTTTGTGGACGTAAATCCGAAGCAGATCTCCGCATTCGTAAAGAATCTTAGTTTTGTCAATAATTCTTTTATATCAAAATCAATATTAGGACTGGGCATAAGAACATTTGGTGGCCTCCTAAAAAGCCCTGCAATTTCAAGGTAAATTCCTGCAGAATGAAACGCTAATTCCGAACCGCTATACCATTCACGTCCTCCGACAGAGCAGAAATCGAGAAGTTCACCAGGCTCCTTTTTGATTACCTTGACCGTTGCTTTTTTACCATCAATTTTAATGGTGAACAAATGGATTTCCTTGGAGTTCCCAAGTGTGACATTGTATATGGGTACAAGAACAAGGAATGGAAAATACTTGCTGTATATTTCATCCTCCCACTCACGATAGGTATCAGCGAAAATCCTTTCATCGAAATCGAAGTGTCTGTTCTTTTTTAACATCTCCTGAATGGATTCCTGAACAAGTCCATTACAGGCAGCTCTCCAAAATTCATCGGGAAGCATCTTTTTAAGCCGTTTATTTTTTCCCAGCACAGAAAGGACTTTTTTGTACTCTTCTAAATCAGGAACATCTCTTTCCGCTAATCGGTTTCCTGATGTTTTATTGTGCTCCAAGATGAAATTGAGTTCATACAAATTGTCATAAACTTCCTTTGGGGATTTCCTTTGGATATAGGTCGCAAAAATGGCTTTTGTGAACTCCCGGCAATGTCTAAAGAGTGTCTTATTCCTCATCTCCTTCCCCATATCCTAATCACACCCCCTGATTTTAGTAAGTTATTTCCAATGAATTTTTATCC
>JAGMCT010000015.1 GCA_023129075.1 Microcaldota archaeon | reverse complement strand
TTGGTTTTTCTTCTTTGGGTGTTTCCTTATCACTGGTCATGCTGGCACCTCTTTTGGCTCTGGTTTAGTAGCAGGAGTTTCCTCAGGAGAAGTTGATTTCTCTGATTCCTCTACTTTTCCAATTGCCTTTGGTTCAAGGTTTATGGGTTTCTTATATTTCACGGTTTTTTCCTCATCAACAGTTACAAGGTAACTGGGAACCGGAACCCTTCTTCCATTTACTTCTACAAAACCATGTTTTATAAGCTGTCTTGCCTGCTTCATTGTCTTTGCAAGGCCTTTTTTCTTCACAAGTGTCTGCAGTCTTCTCTCAAGGACGTCCCTTACTTCAAGTGAAAGAATATCATCCAATTTAGCACTTTCAGAAAGAATTCCAAGGCGGTTAAGTTTACCCACAACTTTTTTCATGTCTCTTAATTGCTGTTCCTCAGGAAGTGAAAGAAGTCTTCTTGCTTCCCTTCTCACTCTTTTAAGCTCCTGATTCATAACCCATAATTCTCTCATATTCTTAAGTCCGTATTCTCTTTTAAGAGCTTTTTCTGCTGTAATTCTTTCTTCATCCCAAAGCCTCTTGGGTTTTTCGTACTTGTTTTTTAATTTTCTCGGGTCTCCCATTCACTCACCTATTTTCTGGATTTTCCCTTAGAACCCTTAGAATCTCCTTTAAGATGCTTCTGGGCCTTGGCAATTACTCCAAGTGCTGCACCTCCTCTCCCGGTGTTCCTTGTTTTCTGCCCCCTTACTCTCTGCCCATAAGCATGCCTATATCCTTTCCATGTATAAAGCTTCTTTTCTCTTTCTATGTCCTGCCTTTGAGCAAATACTAAATCATTCATAATCACATGGATATTTTCTCCAGTATCAGAATCCTTTCTTCTATTAAGTAAATATGAGGGAATTTCCCTTTCATGAATCTTAAACAGGATATTTTCCAGGGTTTCCAATTGAGCATCTGAAAGTTTTCCAACTTTCTCGGTTGGAGAAATCCCCATCTCCTGGCTTATTATTTCTGCAAATACCTTTCTTAGGGTATGGCCTATTCCTTTTACTCTTAGAAGACCGCGATTAAGAGGAATGTGGCCCCTCACGTCCTTTCCTGCAATCCTGACGATACCTTTCATATCCTCGTCTATTTTCTCAGGAGGTTTTGCCTTCTTAGGTTTTTCTTTCTTTTTGTGGACTTTTTCCTTCTCTTTTTTTACTGCTTTACCCATTAAATCACCGATTAAAAAACATAAAATGAATGTGTTAAGGAATGATGTATAGGAAAGCTTTTAAATGTTTAGAAGACACACGAATAAAAAAATATAAGAAAAAAATAAAGAAAAAAGAAGGAATGATTATCTCTTCTTTCTGGTTTTTCCTGCTTTTTTAGGCTTCGGTTTCGATACTCCAACTGTAAATAACTCATTGGCTTCTCCTGCAGAGAGGTGGATTGCCTGCAAAGCAACAATAGCTGCTGCAGGTGCCGTGAACCAAACCAGGTAGGAGAGTATTACTCCCAGATTGAAACCTATTGTCGGAATCTTGGCAACAAAAACCTCAAGAACCTGAACTGAAAGCAGAAATGCTATCACTGCGATAAGGAACAGTTTCATGTACTTGTCCTTAACATTAAGCAGACCTACTATCAAACCCAATGCAGCAAGAATGAACGGAACTGCTGCATAACCAGGAGTTAGAATTCCAGCAAGCACTGCCACCAGCACACCCACGAGGTATGCATTTGGACCTATCTTTGAAAGCATAATATTCATTTCACATCACCAAAGAAAGAGTAAAGAGGAACTTAAAAAAACCTTTTGGTTCAGGTTTGTTAGGGTGTTAATATGGTAAAGGAACTACATTTTGAAGGAAAATATAAGGATTTTAGCTTCGGAATTCATTATAATTTAGATGGTGTAAATGAGGAAAAAATATGCTATGGATGCGCATATATAAGTGAAAATATAGAAGAAAAGGCTTTTGAATTTGGAGGAGTGGATGTTGGAAAGGTAAGGAAGTATGTTGAAGGAATCAAAGAAAAAAGCGCTTCTGAATTTTTGAAGAATGTAAAGGAACGGGAACTAAGGAAGGTTCTGAATGGGGCAGTTGGGGATAAAAAATTGTTTATTGCTGCCGAATCCTGTTTTTTTTATCTTCTGCTGAAAAAATACGGGCTGAACGGAAAGATTCTTCCTTCAATGCTCAAGGAATTAAATGGAAGAGAAGTAAATGCAGGGGAAAGAATTGTACTGCTTGCAAAATATGAAACGTGGATTGTGATAAAAAAAATGAAGATTGAAAAAGGGGTTGAAGACTGGGAGGCAGGAGGGGCCCTTTCAGGAATAAATAATACTCTTGTAAGAAAAGGATTTGAATTTTCAGGAATTGAAAAAGAAAAGATGGAAAACAAAGCAGTGAAATTGACAAAAGGAAAAAGGAAATCCTATGCTCTTATAGGAGAACTGCTTGAACAGGTTAGGGGAAATGAACTGGAACGGGCTTATTTTGTGGATTCTCTTCTTGGAAAACTGAAGGTTGTGCCGTATGCAAACCTTGAAATGCTTGTGAAAAGATATCCGGAACTGAAACTAAAGAGAAGGGGAAGAAAACCTAAGCCTAAAAAAGTCTAATGTTTCTCGTTCTTCTTGGAATCTTCAAGGAATTTCTGGATTCCTTTATCTGTCAGAGGATGATTCCACATAAGACTCAGAACCTTTGCTGGTATTGTTGCGATATCCGCACCTGCCTTTGCCGCCTCAACAACATGCAGAGGATGTCTTATAGATGCAACTATTATCTCTGTTTTGTAACCGTAGTTTGAATAGATTTGTTTTATTTCGTCTACCAGAAACATGCCATCGTGTGAGATATCATCCAATCTTCCTACAAAAGGGGAAACATAAGAGGCTCCGGCTTTTGCAGCCAGTAATGCCTGGGAAGGAGAAAATACAAGGGTTACATTTGTTTTTATCCCTTCTTTTTCAAGCACCCTCACAGCCTTTAATCCTTCTTCGGTCATAGGGACCTTTACAACAATATTTTTTCCCCATGTGGAGAATTCCTTTCCTTCTTTTATCATCTCGTCTGCAGTCATGCCGTTTCCTTCAACTGAAATCGGGCCGTCTACGATTGATGAAATCTCCTTTATTACTTCCATGTGGTCCCTTCCTGATTTCATTATCAGGGTTGGATTGGTTGTTACACCATCACACATCCCGAGTTGAACTGCATTTTTTATATCTTCTACGATTGCCGTGTCTAAAAAGAATTTCATATATCTCACCTTTTTTTCATTGGTAAAGCTTCCTTTATTGTCTTTTTAATTCCTTCCGCATCAAGCGAATATTTTTTTAGCAAATCCGAAGCAGTTCCGGATTCTCCGAAAACATCCAGCATGCCGTGCCTTTTTAATGGTGTTGGGAGGTTTTCCGCAAGAACCTCTGCTATTGCACTTCCGAGCCCCCCATTTATCTGGTGGTCTTCAATAGAAACCAGAAGCCCTGTTTTTTCTGCCCAGTGGATTATTGCTTCCTTATCTATTGGTTTTATAGTGTGCATATCTATTACAGCACAGAAAATATTTTCCTTTTCAAGCTCTCTGGCTGCCTTGAGAGATTCATAAACCAAAGGACCTATGGCAAAGATTGCAACATCATTTCCTTCTCTGTAAACATTTGCTTTTCCAAGAGTGAATGGTGTGTTCTCTGTGGTGAAAACAGGCATCTTCTCCCTGCTGGTTCTTATGTAAGTTGGTCTTTTGCTTTCGTAGGCAGCCCAGAATGCTTTTCTTACCTCCTCTGCATCTGCAGGAGCAAGAACCTGCATGTTTGGAATGGGCCTTGTGATTGCGATATCTTCTAAAGCCTGGTGGGAAGCTCCATCAGGACCTACTGTAATTCCTGTATGGGACCCATGGAATATTACAGGAACATCGTTATAACAGATTGAAACCCGAATCTGGTCCCAGTTTCTTCCTGGAGAAAAAACCCCGTATGCAGAAACAAATGCTGTCTTTCCCTCAGATGCAATACCTGCAGCTACACCTGCCATATTCTGCTCTGCAACACCAACCTGCACAAATCTTTCAGGAAATTTCCTCTCAAAAAAATTGGCTCTTGTAGAACCGGAAACATCTGCAGTAAGAACCCATACATTCTGGTCCTTTTCCCCGATTTCAACGGAAGCAGAGGCAAAACCATCTCTGCTTGGCTTTAATTCAGCTGGTTCAAACAATGGATCAATAAGATGCATATCTTCCATATTATTCCTCCTCTATAAGTTTTCTTTCCTCTTCCAAATATTTGAGGGCCTCTTCAAGATGCTCCTTAGCTGGGGGCTTGCCGTGCCACTCTGTAAGATATTCCATAAAAGGAACACCCTTTCCAGGAATTGTGTGTGCAATAATCATTGTTGGTTTTTCATAGACTGCTTTGGTTTCTTCGCAGGCGCTGATTATCTTGGATATATCATGGCCGTTTACTTCTATAACATGCCATCCAAAAGCACGGAATTTTTCTGCAAGAGGTTCAAGCGGGAGAATTTCTTCAGTAAAACCATCTATCTGTATGTTATTTCGGTCAAGGATTGCTGTGAGATTTCCTAATCTAAATTTTGCTGCAAGAAGGATGGCCTCCCAAGTCTGGCCTTCCTGGTGTTCTCCATCAGAAAGGATTGCGTATATTCTATGGTGCTTTCCTGCTCTCTTTGCAACAATAGCCATTCCAACTGCTATTGAAAGGCCTTGACCAAGCGGACCTGAGGAGTTCTCTATTCCTGGCAGGGTTCCCTTGTGTGGGTGGCCCTGCAGTCTGCTTCCAGGCTTTCTAAGAGTAAGAAGTTCTTCTGTTGGAAAATAACCTACGTTTGCCATGGCAGAATACATCACAGGACATACATGGCCGTTTGAAAGAATAAGCCGGTCTCTGCCCTCCCAATTTGAATTATCCGGATCATGCCTTAAAACATTAAAATACATTGCAGTGAATACATCTGCAAGGCTTACAGAACCTGCGCTGTGTCCTGATTTTGCTTCATAAAGCATCTTTAGAACATCCTGCCTTATGGTGTTTGCCATAAGCTTGAGTTTTTTTATGCTTGTGATTTTTTTATACATTCTTCCAACCTCTTCTTAGAGCACCTTTAAGTTCGGTTATTGGAACCGAAACATCCGGGTTTGAGAAAATAAAACTTGCAGCAGCGAGTACGTTTGCACCTGCTCTTGCAGCCCTAAAACCAGTGTCTGCGTTTATTCCCCCATCAACTTCAATGTTTGTATTGGGCCTCATCTTTCTTAGCTGTGAAATCTTGTCTTCTACATTTGGAAGATATTTCTGGCCGTCAAATCCAGGGGTTACGCTCATAACAAGAAAATAATTCACATCATTAAGATAAGGGTCAAGAGAAGAGAGCGGGGTTTTGGGATTTATTGCAAGGCCTATTCTTTTTTTTGACTGCAATAGTTCATCAAAAACCTTTCTTGTGACTGCTTCTATATGGAGCAGATGGATTGCGTCCAATTCCAAAGAAGGGATATAATCTTCAGGATGCTGAAACATCCAGTGCAGAACATAATTTGTGTGGGGAAGGTCATGGAGGTCCTTGGGCTGGATTGTTTTGTTCGGAACAAATTCCCCGTCCATTAAATCTATATGCATTGAGTTGACATGGGGCATGGTTAGGTTTATTCTATGAATAAGAGTGGTCCTATCTTTAACCAAAATAGCTGGCATAACCTCTAAGTTCATCTAATCCTCCCAAATGGTTTACTATACGCATTCTTTTAAATCATTTGTTTTACAGAGGGAGAGTCTGCTTATTTTGTTATCGCCCGTAAAGATATGAAATCAAAATCTCTCCAACGGAACCGTAACTTAAAGAACTAACAGAACCTTTCCTTTTTTCAAGCTGTCTTGCCCTTTTCAGAAGGAAATTTGAGAATTTTATGGGTTTTGTTGTTCTTGAATAATACTTTGCCATCTCCTGAGCAATGTATCTGCTTACCCCTGCTTCTCCTATTCTTCTATTGGCAAGGAAATTCACTATGCTCTTGTTGTTTTTGAGGTATTTTGGGATTGCTGAGGAGCTTCCGCAGCTTCCTGGAAAGAAAAGGATATTCTTTGCTCCATTTTCTTCAAAGACTTTAGTTGGGAAATACCTGGTTAGATTGTAAGAATGGCCTCTGAAAATGTAAACTCCGTTGGGATTTTCTTTTATTGTTTGTTTCAATATCCTTTCAGCTTCTTCTGCTTCATTTCTAATTAGGATAAACCTTACCTTGTCATTCTCAAGAATTATTTTTCCCATTCTCTGGTTTAATCTACCCTTGGCAGGGGTGGTTTGAAAAAGGGTTTCCTTTAATTTGAAATTTCTTTTAAGTCCTTGATATGTTCCGCTCCATAAGCCTCCTTCTTTTCCAAAGGCCTGCACTACTGTGAATTTTCCTTTTGAAACAAATTTCTGAGGTCTGAAGGTTGAACGCTCTTGGATAAGCTTTGAGATTTCTTTTTTCTTTTCTTCTGAAACTAAATTCGTGTTCTTGTCAATTGCAGTAAGAAGAAATTCAAATGCTCTCCTGTTATTCCATTTTGTTTTGGAAAGGTTTTCTTCTAATTTTCTTTTTATTAACTCTGTGTTCTTTCCCTTTTCCAATCTTTCAATCATGTTTCCAAGGAGGAAAAGATAATTGTCTTCAAGCTTCAGTTTTTCTATTGGTTCTGTAAAAACATTGATGAGTTTTCCTGCATTTTTTTCTGAAAATATTCCTTTTTCTCCTGTAAATAAATCATAGGTGATTAATCTTGCTGTGAGGTTTCTTATTCTTTCTTTTCCAAGTTCATTGTCAAATAATGTGAGTTGCTTAAGTAAAAGATAGGGGTCTTTAGAGTAACTAAAAAAAGGGTGGGTCATTATGATTTTTTCATTTATTTTGTATTCTCCTTTCTTTAAATCACTCTGGAATCTTTCCACGAGCATCTTATTTGAAGAAGTGTAAAAGTATTCTGGGTCTGAGCATAAGAGGGCAATAACCTGCCACTTTGTCAGGGAATTGAGGTATTGTTTTCTCTTTGTTGAATTATTATGGAGAGTGTCAAGGGGTTTTCCCAATTCTATTGAAGCTGGATATGTTGAGAAGAGAATTGTGAAGAATAAGGGTTCATTGTTTAGAAGAGAGTTTAGATGTTCTGGTTTTAGGTTCGTGTTTTTTAGGAGTGAACTTAGGGCGTCGAATGCATATCCAGTTGCGTATCCTGTAGTATTTTTTGTTATTGAATTGAAAACTGGGTTCCAGTATTTTTCTATCCAATCTGGTTTGAAGTTTTTGTTTTTTAGGAGTGAACTTAGGGCGTTGAATGCATCTCTGGTTGCTCTTCCTGTAGTGTTTTTTGCTATTGTTTCAATTGCTGGGAAACATTCTGGTTTGAAGTTTTTGTTTCTTAGGAGTGAATTTAGGGCGTTGAATGCATCTTCAGTTGCGTATCCTGTGGTGTTTTTTATTATTGAATTGAAAATAGGATTCCAGTGTTTTTCTATCCAATCTGGTTTGAAATTCGTGTTTCTTAGGAATGGATTTAGGGCGTAGACTGCACTTCCGGTTGCATCTCCTGTAGTGTTTTTTGTTATTGTTTCAATTACTGGAAGATATTCTAGTTTGAAGTTCGTGTTTATTAGGAATGAACTTAGGGTGTAGAATGCATCTCTGGTTGCTCTTCCTGTAGTGTTTTTTGTTATTGAATTGGTTGCAGAGATAAGAGAAGTAGTAGTCGCATTGGAGAGCCAGTTTGGTTTGAAGTTCGTGTTTATTAGGAGTGAATCTAGGGCGTTGAATGCCTCTCCTGTTGCTCCTCCTATTGTGTTTTTTGCTATTGCTTCAATTGCTGGGAAACATTCTGGTTTGAAGTTTTTGTTTCTTAGGAGTGAATCTAGGGTCTTGAATTCATTTCCAGTTGCGTATTCTATGGTGTTTTTTGTTATTGTTTCAATTGCTGGGAAACATTCTGGTTTGAAGTTTTTGTTTCTTAGGAGTGAATCTAGGAAGTAGAATGCATATCCAGTTGCGTATTCTATGGTGTTTTTTGTTATTGTTTCAATTGCTGGGAAACATTCTGGTTTGAAGTTTTTGTTTCTTAGGAGTGAATCTAGGGTCTTGAATGCATATCTAGTTGCGTTTCCTGTAGTGTTTTTTGTTATTGTTTCAATTGCTGGGAAACATTCTGATTTGAAGTTTTTGTTTCTTAGGAGGAAATTTAACGCCGAAAATATGCATTCTACGCTGTAGGTACTTCCTGCTTTCTTCAGAATTAAATCCACAACAGGTCTTAAGCTTCTGAAATCCTTTGCATTTAATTTATTCTTCTCTGCAAATTCTATCCATGCTTTCTTTACTGGTTCTGCCCTTTTTGGATAGTGTTTTTCAAATAATTTAGTGTAATTTAGTTTTTTCTTTGGGATAACCTGGGCAATCTTAGGAGTTTTACTTGGAATAAACCCGAGTTTTTTATTCTTCAGCGGTTTCTGCTTTTCTCTTGCCATATATAATTTAATGTATATAAAAAATTAAAAAAGGAGGGGTCTGTCAAATGGACTTTATTATCTCTTCCAAAGGTGCATCAGTCTTTATTCCAACCGGGGAAAAATGCGTTTTTGAGACATTAAAACCTGAGGCTGAGAGAAGGAGGATGATGTCTTTCATTGAACGGGAATTGGGAAGAGAATGGAGTTTTAGGAGAAGAGGGATATAGTAATAGAAAGGTGGGAAGGGATTTTCGTTTTCCATTAATTCAAGGAGCTTTGCTATCTTTTCCTTGTGTTTGTAATCTCTTTGGGAATTGAGCTTTTGCATCTTTTGAAGGAAGGGAACAGAATGCAGGGGGCCGAGGTAAAGAGGACCGCCTATTTTGGTGCTTGTGATGCATTCCTTGCATGCAGGCTCTGGGAGGCGAGAGGAGATAATGTTTCCGCATTTCGGGCAATAGGAAAGATAACCAAGGGATTTTATGGAATTTACTGCTTTTTCTGCACCTTTTTCCAATTTGAAAATAACCTTGAAATAGTGCTTATGAGAAAGGGAAAATAAAGGGATGGCTGAAAAATTGAATTCTGCAGCGGGCTCTATTATATTTTTTATGAGGATGCGCAGAGCAGGTTCATGGCAGAAAGGAGTATGCAGGGGAGCTGAATGATAAATACGAAAACAGGCTGAGGAATGGGCTCCGCATAAAACTGCAGGGTCTGTAGCTGTTACTGAAAGATAACCTCCTTTTGTATTTCTGAAGGAGCGGATTGCATGGTAAATATAGGGTTTTGGGGAGCCAAAGGGGTCAAGCTCAACGAAATTGTATGAATTATAAAAAAGGTGGTGGTTTATTTCATCTTTTAGTACTTCTGCTGAGAGGCTGTTTTTCTTGAGGTTTTCTTTTATCAGGGGGATTGCATTTTCATCTATATCCAGAAAGGTGATGTTTTCTATGTTTTTGTTTTCCTTGAGGTAGCGAAGGCCTCTTATTCCTGTGGCTGAGAAAGCATCAAGAACTGAGAGCTTTTCTTCTATTGCTCCTACAGCAAGGGAAGAGATAGAGCGGTTCAGGTGCATCTCCTTATTGTAAAAGGAATCCTTTGTTTTGAAAAGGATTGATTCTTCCTGCATACAAACCACTTACAAAGGAAGAATTTAAGAGGCTTAAATGTAACCATAGTTACAAATAAGTCTTTTTAACTTTAACCAAATACAAGCATAAAAACCAATTAACTAAAGGGCCCGTGGCGCAGCCTGGATAGCGCGGCACTCTCCTAAGGTGAAGGTCGGGGGTTCAAATCCCCCCGGGCCCGTTTTGAAAGGGAGGTAAAAAATGAGCGCAACTATTGCTAAATTGCTGAAAAAATCCACAGAATCCATGCTTGAGGACAAAATTGGGGTTGCCTTCTCCGGTGGTGTGGATTCCACTACATTAGCGCATATAGCAAAAAAGCACTCTGAGGTTATTCTCTTTACGGCTGGAAGAAAAGAAAGCAAGGATGTAATGTTTGCAGAGATAGTAAGTAAGGAGATGGTTCTTCCATTGGAAAAACTAATTCTTGCAGATGAGGAAATTCCGGAGATATACAAAAAATGTAAAAAAATAGTAAATGGAAATTTGGATTTCCTTAAATTGGAACTGCTCGTTCCTTTCTATGAAATAGGAAAAAAAGCAAAAGAAATGGGAATAGAGGTTATGCTTATTGGTGCAGGTTCTGAGGAATTATTTGTCGGCTACAACAGATATTATACTTATCATGAAGAAGGAAAAGACCTTGATGCTATTCTAAAGGAGGAATTCAGAACATTGAAAGATAGGGAGATATACTTGATAAAAAAGGTGCTCAGGCATTTTGATGTAGAGGCAAGATTTCCTTTTTACGATAAGAAATTGGCAGAAGAGGTTTTCTCTGTTCCCCTGGAAGAAAGGATGGAGGACAGGGAACTAAAAAAAGGAATACTCAGAGAAACCGCAAGGCTTCTTGGGGTTCCTGAAACCGCAATAAAAAGAAAGAAACAGGCACTGCAATACGGAACAGGAATACATAAAGTTCTTATAAAAGAGAAAAGAAAAGGAAACCTATAAACTAGAACAAAAATCCTCCGAGTAGATAAGCAACAACCATGCCGATTAAGAGAAATGGGGCAAAGGGCGGAAGATTTTTATAGATTGGAACCTTCTTTACTCCAGCCTTCTTTAGGATCATCGCCTCTTTTTCTCCAAGAACCCGGCCTATCTTATATTTTTTCATTATCTTTTCTGTGTCAGGACCCGCAAGGACATCCTCATTGTCCAATTCAGATAATCTTACGCTTTTTATTGATGCGTGTTCAATCGCCTCCCTAAATACCAGAAAAAAAACCGTTGCAAGGAGCATTGTAGATGCTATTGCAAAATAAAGAAAGGAAAAGAAAGGGGCATTAAAGAAGAAATATACGAATATTACATAAGGAATTAAAAGAGCCAGATAAAAAAGATTTGGTTTTTTCTTTGATTCCAGAACATCCTTTAGGAAGAAGAATACTGCAAACAGAGCAAAAAGTGCACCCCCAACAAGAAGAACCGAAAAAACGAATGGATAATTAAACAAACCATTCGGAACAAACGGAATCAGAAGGGAGAGGGATGTTAGAGCATAAATGTCCGCACCGCCAATCTGTCCTAATCTATAAAAAGCATAACCTATAGCAAAAACAAAAAAGGAAAATCCAAAAGAATATATTGCCAGGTCCCAATCAAAGAATATTATATTCATTATTATTGCTATGCCTAAGAAACCATAGACCAGCATATCAGGAACATTTCTCCTGTTGAATATATCATAATAAGAAACAATGGCAAGTCCTATAAAAGCGACAATCAGTCTATACAATTCCCCGATAAGGGGGATGTTTGAAAACAAAAGTTTTTCTATGATAGTTTCACCTTAACAGATATTTATAATATTCTTTAAAAAGTTATC
>JAGMCT010000014.1 GCA_023129075.1 Microcaldota archaeon | reverse complement strand
GATGCCTGATCCATAGTTTTGCTGATTCAACATAGTACTTAGCTGCTTGGTCTGGGTATTTTGCTTTAACTATTTCTGCTGCTTCTCCATATTTGTCAGCTGCATAACCAAAACTCCTCTCTTTGATGTAAACCTTAGCTTCGCTGATAATCTGCGCGACCTTTTTATCCTGTTTGAATATTACCCGATCCAGCTCTCCCATCAATTCACCTTTTATTTTAATTAGATATATTATAGAGCGCAAAATAAATAAAGGGTTAAGGCTGGAGCCACTCTATTTCATAATATTCGTATTTGCTTTTTGGGAGGTTTATTTTTTTTATCTGGTAATAGGTGACAGAGCTTTCGCGGTCTGCAATTCCTAAAAGAGGTTCAAGGCCGGTTTTCTGAGCCAGTTTTATGGAAGAGGCAAGCTCCATTCCTCCTAAATATTCATCTTCGGAAAGTGAAAGCATAAGGTATTTTGGGTTGTGTTTTTTAGGGGTGGTTATGCCTCCTTTAATCCTGTGGAAAAGAACAAAATCTGCCTTTGCCTTCTTGGTTGTTTTCTTTCCTGGAATTGCAAGGATAAAGGTTTTCTTTACTGAATGGGCTACACGGATTGCCCTTGCCCACTCTGAAATAAGCATCCTGCTTCTTCTTGGGAAGATGTGAATTACGTGCTTGGAGTGGAGCCAGCCCTTGGTTTTTCCAGGGGAGATACCTGGAAGGTAGATGCGGAAATGGGTGCCGAATTTAAAGCCTGTTTTCAGCACAAATCCTTTTTCCCTCCAGTCTTCATAAACATTATACATGTCCGGGAAATAACGGAATCTTTCTTCTGCGAGTTTCTTGAGCCTTGAAGGAGTAAAGCCTTTTATCTTCAGGAGCTTTCTTTCCATAAGAAAAATGGTTTCAAAGATATCCAGTTTTAAGAGAAGACCGCGGTGGTCTGCTTTATAGGTGCCGAACTGGCCGAACCAGAATTCATCGTAGAATTCCTTTCCTTTAAGGGAGATGGAGATAAGGTCATCAGGGAAAAAACTCGCAGAAAAACCCGTGAATCCCTTTAAAGAAAGGGGTTCGGGCTTGTAGTTTACGCATGCTGGTGAACCCTCATAATGCTCTTCTTCAAATCCTTTTGGGATAAGGCCTCTGTCCCTCCAGTCCTTATATGTTGTATAACGCGCAAAGAACCTTTCATTCTTTGAGAGTTTTTCAATGATTTGGGAGAGATTTATTTCCTTTTCTTTTTCATCAAGGAGTTTTGAGTTTCTTACATCCAGGAGATAGAGGGCTTCCTCTGGGTTAAGGGAAATCTCTGCTTTTTTCATGCTTCCGTAAAACCCGTTTGAAAGGATTGAAATAGAGTGGGGGTCTTTGCAGAAAAAGCCTTTTTTCTTCGAGTAATTAATCAAAAGCATATTATTCTATGGAAGGTGAGGTTAATTTTTAAAGGTTTACTTATCTATATCTCAATACTATTAATAAGAGGGGATTATTTTGACAAATACGGATGTAGCTGTGAACAGAGAAATCGTAAAAAGTGTAACCGAACCAAGCATGTCAAAGGAGGATGAGGAGCTTCTTAAGTTCATAGAGGAAAGCAAGCCAAAGGTGTATGTAGTGGGCACTGGAGGAAGCGGTTCAAATACACTGAATAGACTTTTCGAGCTTGGAATACGGGATGTTCAGCTTGTAGCGATGAATACCGATGCAAGGCATCTCTTGAGCATCAAATGCAACAAAAAAATACTGCTTGGAAAACAGCTTACCAAAGGAAGAGGGGCCGGAAGCAACCCTGGACTTGGGGAAGAAGCAACCAGGGAAAGCCTGGAGGATGTAAAAGAATCAATTAAAGATGCGAGCATGGTGTTTGTTACCTGCGGGCTTGGAGGAGGAACAGGAACAGGAAGCAGTCCTGTTGTTGGAGAACTGGCAAAAAGTACAGGGGCACTTTGCGTAGCTATTGTAACCCTGCCGTTTACTTCTGAAGGGAAGGTAAGGATGGAAAATGCATTGCAGGGGCTTGAGAAACTAAAGAAATACACAGACACCCTGATAGTTATAAGGAACGATAAACTGCTTACCATTGCTCCGGATTTGCCTTTGAATACAGCATTCAAGGTTTCTGATGAGGTGCTTGCAGGTTCTGTAAAAGGGATAGCAGAATTGATAACAAAAGCAGGCCTTATGAATGTGGATTTTGCAGACTTGAAAACAATCCTTAATGATGCAGGTTATGCTGTAATCGGGCTTGGGGAAGCTTCCCTGGATGCGAAATCAGAGGAAAGAGCCCTTATTGCAATAGAAACAGCATTGAATTCTCCTTTACTTGATGCTGACATAAGCGTGGCAAACAGAGCGCTGATAAATGTTGTGGGGGGGGAAGATATGACTCTTAAGGAAGCTGAATTAATCGTTTCAGAAACAGCAAAAAGAATAAGTCCGAATGCCCATATTATATGGGGTGCAAGAATAGAAGAGGATATGAAGAAGACATCCCTGCGGGTATTGATAGTTCTTGGAGGGGTAAAACTTCCAAAATATCAGTACGAAGAAAAAACACAAGAGATAGATGATATTGACCTTGAAATGGTAGGGTGAATATCTATGGAATTTACTCGGTTAATGAAAAGAATAATGAAAATACTTTATATAGCAAAGAAGCCAACTAATAAAGAGTTTTATCAGATAGCAAGAATAACCGGTGCAGGAATGCTTGTAGTTGGCGCGGTAGGAATGCTGCTTTATCTGCTATTTCAAGTAATATAGGTGATTTTGTGATATATATATTCAGAGTAACAACAGGACAGGAAAAGATTGTAGCCCAGATGCTTGAGAAAAAGGCAAAGGCCCAGGATATTCCAATTCATGCAATACTCATAAGTGAGAATGTCAGGGGGTATCTTTTTGTTGAATCAAAAGATGAAAATGCTGCAGTAAAACTGGCAACGAATACAAAGCATGTGAAAGGACTTCTCAAAAAAGCAATAGGAATAGAAGAGATAGAGAAGATGATTAAGACGGAGAAGCCTGCCTCTGCGACCGTAGAACTGGGGGATCTTGTTGAAATACGCTCAGGACCTTTTAAAGGAGAAAAAGCAAAGGTCACAAAGATGGACCCAATAAAAGAAGATCTTACTGTTGAACTGATAGAAGTTGCAGTGCCTATTCCGGTAACAATAAAACAGAAGATAGTGAAACTTTTCAGGAAGGCAGGGGAAGAAGTTTAGCTTCCTGCCATTCTTTTTATTTCTTTGGTGGTTGTGGAGTCATAGATTCCCTTATCGTCCCTTATTCTTATCATTCTCGGAAACCTTAATGCATAACCTTTTCCTTCTTTTTTTCCGCATGTATGGGAAGGAGACCTCGTGATTTCATCAAATGCAACCTCAACGATGTATAAAGGTTTTACCCACACATCCGGCTTTATTTCATAATCTAAATCATGAGGAGGGTGTCCAAGCTTTATGCGGTCCAGCATCTCCCTGAGCATCTCCATTTCCTGTTCTGTAAAACCAGTTCCTATCTTTGCTATTGTTTCAAATCTTCCTTTTTCATTATTATATGTGCCTACAAGAAGGCCTCCAAAACCAAATATTGCTCTTGCTCCCTTTCCTTTGTAATATCCCAAAATCACAGCATCAACAGTGTCCATTTGGGCCCCATAGGATTTCTTGAGCTTCACCCATGCGAATTTTCTTTTTCCTGCAACATAAGGGGAATTAAGGTCCTTTGCCATTACTCCTTCCAAACCTTTGGATATGGCATCATCAAAAATCTTCCTTAGTTTTGCTGGTTTTTCTACAATCCATCCATCGCTTGTATGCAGGATTCCTTTTGGGAATATTCCTTCAATTATTTCTCTTCTTTGCTTAAAGGAAAGAATGGATGTATTTCTTCCGTCAAGATATTGAATATCAAAAATAAAAACACGCAGAGGGTATTTTAAAGAAGCCTCTTTTATGCCGTGCTTCCTTCTTCTGTGCATGGTCTCCTGAAAGGAATAAAAGCGGTCTTCTTTTTTGTTGAATGCAAGGGCCTCGCCCTCAAATATTATTTCATCGTGCGGAAGCGAAAGGATTGCCTTTTTTACATCCGGAAACATATGCGTCATCTTTTCCAGTTTCCTTGAATAAATCTCAACTTCTTTTCCTTTTTTATGGCACATTAAGCGAAAGCCGTCGTATTTGTATTCTACAAAGCACCTTCCCAATTTCTTTATTATCTCTTCAGGGGTTTTCAATCTTTCTGCAAGAGCCGGTCTTATGGGCTTGAAAATCTCTATTTGAAATTCCTTTATTTTGTCCGGGGTTTCCTTGAAGGTTTTTGCAACAAACCCTAAATCAGAGCAGAGGTTGTATGCATTTTCAAGCTCATTCCGAAGGGACTTGTCTCCTGTTTTGGAAACGCTCAGGGCATCAAGGATTGTTGGGTCTCCGACACCCAGTCTTAACTGTCCGAGAACAAACCTTACAATATACCTTGCTTCAATAGGTGTTGCACTATTGAGCAGGTCCGAAAGATACCTTATCTTTAACTGCTGGCTCCCTGTTCCTGAAGAGGTTGCAATCTTCAGCATTGCATCATAAACATATGAGAGTTCAAGTTCGGAGGAGGAAAGGGACTGTTGTTTTCTCTCTGAAACAAAATGCTCTGCAGTAAGGCCGAGGTCTCCGCTCTTCTTGAAATAGGATTGGATATTTGATTTAGGGTGGCCGGTGGAGATGGAGATTGCCTCTTCTGCAAACCTTTCCCCGAGACCAAGGTCAATACCCTTATAGGGAGGGAGAAGCTGGCCCTTTGTTAGGTATACCAAATCAGATATCTCATTAGGAAGAGCCATCCTGAATAAATCAGCAAGAATATCGGTCATCTCAAGCCTTCCGCGGATTTTTTCTATCTCATGAAAGCGCTGGGCAGCAAGCGAAAAGAGCATAAGAAAAATAGGTGATTAAGGTTTAAATTAGTATCTTATGGCCTTTCTTTCCACAAATTCAATTACCAATCTTGCGACCTCTTCGGGTTTAACAAGAATGGTCATGTGTCCGCAGTCCTTCAAAATATGGTGCTCGGAATTTGGAATCATTTTGGAGATTGTTTCCACATATACAGGTCTGCCAAGTGCATCGTGTTCTCCGGTTATCAAAAGGGCCGGCCTGTTGTTCAATTGAAAACCGTATTCCTTTTGTCCCATTGTACGAAAAAGGTCTAGCGTACTGAAAAATTGTCTTAGCGGGCTACTGGTATACTGAGTAATGGGGAGCTTGTCCTTGTGCTGGGATTCATCTGCCTTCCCTGCTCTCCCAAGCATCCGCCTTATCTCGCTCCTGACCGAACGGTAGATAAAATTCAGTTCAAACGCGATGAAGGATGCAACTGAATTGGTGAGAACAGGATTGAGCAAAACCGTCCCGGCTACCTCCTGCCTGCGCGCCAGCATGTGGGCAACATCCCCTGCATGGCAGTGGCCGAGGAAAACAGTATTTCTGGGCTGGAAAAAGGGAAGGGCCCTGCCGGCCACTTCAAGAATCTCATCTGCATAATCCAGAATTTGTTTTTTTCTTTCCAAAGAATCAGAGATGCCGTGTCCGGAACATTCAAGGGCAAGAACCGGCCCTGAATAACCTCTAAAAGCCTCGAACTGTTTGTTGAGGGCAGGACCTGAGGAAAGCACACCATGGGTTAGCACAAGAAGAGGTTTAGCAATATCTCCTTCCTTTTGGCGAACCCATATATTCTTATTTTTTGAAATATTGATTGGTTTCCATTCTTTATAAGATTTTATTCTTCTGGATGTATTCATGAGTAGAATATGGTAGGAAATGTATTTAAAACCAATACAAACACAACTCTGCTAAATTTCTCTATTTTTGAGTAAATGCAATGCAAAAAGGTTTAGGACAGCTTTTTTAAATATGTTACAGAAAATTGGGCATGGAAAAGATTCTGAAAACAGTTCTGAAAAAAATAAGTCCTGGAAAAAAGGAGATAGAAGAGATTGAAGGAATAAAAAGAAAAATAATGAAAAAAATAGAACTCCCAAAAGGAACAAAATTAGTGGCCACCGGCTCTGTTGCAAAGGAAACCTTCATTAAAGGAGAAAAGGACCTGGATTTATTTGCACTTTTCCCAAAAAAATACTCAAAAGAAAGGATGTTTAGGGTGCTGAAAAAAGCAGTGGAAAAAGCATTTCCAAAAGAGAGAAAGGAGGAGGGATATGCAGAACATCCATATATAAAATTATATTTAAAGGGCATAAGAATAGATGTGGTTCCTGCATATTTCATGAAAAAAGGGGAAAGGATTGCATCTTCAGTGGACAGAACCCAATTGCATACTGAGTATATAAACAAGAGATTTAGCAGGGGAAGAAAAAAAGAGGTGCTCCTGCTCAAGAGATTCCTTAAAGCAAACAACCTTTATGGTGCCGAGATAAAAATAAAGGGGTTCTCGGGCTATCTATGTGAACTTTTGGTGCTTCAGTATGGAAATTTCAAGAGGCTGGTGGAAGAAGCATCAAAATGGAGAATTCCTGCAGTACTGCAGGGGAGGGGTTTTGAGGATGCAAACCTTGTCTTCCAGGACCCTGTGGACCCAAAAAGGAATGTTGGGGCAGTAATATCTAGGGAAGTGCTTTCCAAGTTCATTTACCTGTGCCAGTGTTTTCTGAAGAAACCGGCCATGTCCTTTTTTTATCCTAAAGAAAAGAAAATAGAGAAATGGAGAAAAATTATTGTAATAAATGTGGAGAAACCTCCTATTGTTGATGATGTATTATGGGGGCAGGTGCACAGATTAAAGGAAAGGATAAGTGGCTTGTTGAAAAAGAAGGGTTTTGGAATAATAGGGATGTATGCAGAAGAAGAGAAGGGGATTACCCTGCTGTATGAATTTGAAGAACTGGAACTGCCTGAAGTGGAAATCAGGAAGGGACCTATGATTTGGATGAAAGAAAATGCAGAGGAATTCAAGAAGAAATACAAAACAGTGATTATAAAGGAACAGAACCTTTGTGCCTTGAGCAAAAGAAAGAAAAGAAAAATAAAGGAGTTTTACAAAGATATACGAAATATAAAAGCACCTTCTCATCTTGGAAAAGGATTAAAAAAAGCAGGGATATATTCCGGAAAACAGGCAGGAAGATTCAGGAAAACTATTTCTTCCTATCTGCTTTAGAGGTTTTCCCTCCTTTGTATCCATAGGAAATATTAAGAGGTGCACCGAACTTTATCCTATTGAGGGACATCTGTGCATTTTGTCTTAAAAGCATACATCCTCTACTGGAAGTTTTTCCTGGAAGTCTATTCTGTGCCGCCATTATAAAGATATTCTTCACGGCTCTTTCAACCTCTTCTCCCTTGTAATCAGAGAGTGCAAGAACAGTTCGGGAAAGAATCTCATTATTGGGTTCCTTATCCGCAACCCCAAGAAGGAAATCCCTTATATATGGTTCTTTTTTTAGAGCAAGATTCTGAACTATTTTAGATCTTATTCTTTCATCAGGTTCTGAGAAATAATTCTCCATAAGAAAGTCATCTTTTCCAAGAGAAAGGAAAAGCGAAACAATCTCTCCTCTTATCTCATTGAATGGGGAGGTTGAGAGTAAATTCTTCAAAAATGAAATCTGTTGGGCTGAGTAAAGTTTATGAGAGAAAAGATATTCAAGACCGAGCTTTCTTACGTTTTTCCTTCTGTCCACCAGCAATTCCAGAAGCTCTGACTTATCCTCTGTTTTATTTCTCTTGAGTGCATGGAGTGCTTCTTCAACAACCTCATTATCCTGGGTTTTTAAGGATTTTATAAGAAGGCCGAATGCTTTCTTCTCGGGCATTTGTTTGAGCATATCTATTGCCGAAATCCTTGAATCCAGAACATTGTTTCTCCAGAGAACAAACACCTGCGAATAAGGGTCCTTTTTTTCTTTTGGGGGCTCTTTATTGTAAATATGTACTCCTGCAGCTGCAACCGGCAAAAGCAGGGCCATAGATATTGCTAATCTATGTTTCTTAACGAATTTCCTGAAAGAGAGCCATTTCATTCTTCTTTCCAGGGTTCGGACTTTTTTTTCTATTTGCCTTTTGCTCATGTATAAGTAAATGTGTGGAAAAGTATTTAAAACTGTGCATTATTAAGCATAAATTGGAAATTTGCCCACCAGCTCGTGCACTTCTCCTCTTATTTTCTCTTTATCCTCTCCTTTAAGTGTTCTGTGTATCAAAGAGGCAACTTCCTTTATTTCGGGTTCTTTCAGCCCTCTGGTGGTTAATGCAGGAGTCCCCAATCTTATTCCGCTTGTTATGAACGGGCTTCTTGTATCAAAGGGAACGGTGTTTCTATTAACTATTATAGATACCTCTTCCAAAGCATGCTGGGCCTCTTTTCCGGTTATCTCCTTAGCTGTAAGGTCAACAAGCATAAGATGGTTGTCTGTTCCTCCTGAAACCAGCCTATAACCAAAAGATGTTAATTCTTCTGCTAAAACCTTTGCATTCTTTACAACCTGTCTGGCGTAATCCTTGAATTCAGGCTGCAGCGCCTCATAAAAGCAGACAGCTTTTGCAGCAATAACATGGTCTAAAGGACCTCCCTGCACTCCTGGGAATACTGCCTTGTTTATCTTCTTTGCATTCTCTTCGTTGTCTGTTAGGATTATTGCACCTCTTGGACCTCTAAGGGTTTTATGGGTTGTTGAGGTTATGACATCTGCGTATTTTGCAGGGGATGGGTGCGCCTCTCCGGCAATAAGCCCTGCAATATGGGCTATATCTGCTAAAAGAACTGCTCCAACTTCATTAGCTATTTCTTTGAATCTGTCAAAATAAACAGTTCTTGGGTAGGCGGTGTATCCGCATATTATGAGGTTGGGTTTTTCCTGCTTTGCCAGCTTCATTACCTCATCGTAATCAATTGTTTCGGTTTCCTTTGAGACCCCGTAGCTTACTACATTGTAGAGCTTTCCTGAGAAGTTTACAGGGCTTCCGTGGGTAAGGTGGCCTCCGTGAGAAAGGTCCATCCCCATTATCTTATCGCCAGGGTTCAGGAAGGCCTGGAAAGCTGCAAGGTTTGCTATTGCTCCTGCATGGGGCTGAACATTTGCATAACCTACCTTGAAGAGTTTTTTGGCCCTTTCTATTGCAAGGGTTTCGGTTTGGTCTATGAATTCATTTCCTGCATAATATCTTTTTCCAGGGTAGCCCTCGGAATACTTATTGGTTAGTACTGAGCCTGTTATCTCCAATACTGCTTTGCTGGTGTAATTCTCAGATGCAATAAGGTCAAGGGTGTTTCTCTGCCTTTCTTCCTCTTTTTTAACCAAAGAAAAGATTTCGTCGTCCATGTTTGGAGATATAATGTTTAAGGATTAAAAGGCTTGCATTTCTTCCAGTACCTCGGAATACAACTGCTCCATGAAATAAACAAAACTTACAAAAAAGTATATGTTTGGTTTACTTTACATATTAATTGGTAGTTCCAGTTGATTTGTATTATTTATTTCATAGAACTGAACAGGACTCCAACGATATATTTTTAATGTGTATTACTTGGCATAAGATAGTGGTAAAAATGAAAAAATATATTCTGATATCTATCCTAGCTCTTAGTTTCATGTTTGCAGGCTGTATAACAAATGGAGAAAATACTGAAAGTAATACTGAGATTCCAGAGCACCTAAAATGTTCAGTTGATTCGGACTGCGTAAATATGCCCTCATGTTGTAATCCGGGTTCAACTCCATGCATCAATAAAAATTTTGCTGAGGAAAAGGATTGTGAAGGAGTTACCTGCCTATTAATAGCTAAATCGTGTATTACCTGTTCATGTGTGGAAGGGGTTTGTGTAGGAGAAACCGAAGAAGAAGCTTACTGTTGAATAAAATACAGTGAAAAGGATTACATTTGTTCCAGTTTCTTTATCCTGTCTTCAATGGGGGGATGGGTGGCAAACATTCCTGCAATCCCTTTTTTTATGGGATTTACAATATAAAGAGGCGCGGTTTCGGAATTAGCTGCTTTTATGGGCTTGTAATGGGCTTTTATTTTCTTAAGGGCAGAAGCAAGGCCAGGGGGGTAGCGGGTTAAGCGGGCTGCAGAAGCATCTGCAAGGTATTCTCTCTGCCTTGAGATGGCAAATCTTATTATAATGGCGAAGATTGGTGCAAGAATAGAAAGGACTACAGCAATAAGGAGCAAAACCGCATTTCCGCTTCCCTTTCTTCTTCCTCCACCCCAGAATAAGGAGCGCAGAAAAACCTCTGAAAGCATTCCTATAAGGCCCACAAGAACCACGGACAGCATCATGAAGCGGATATCATAATTCATTATATGGGACATCTCATGGGCTATTACCCCTTCCAATTCCTGGCGGTTCATATTTTCTACAAGGCCTTTTGTAACAACTATTACGGCGTGCTTTGGGTCTCTGCCTGTTGCAAATGCATTCATTCCGGCTTCATTTATCATGTAGAGCTTTGGTTTTGGGATTTCGGCGGCAAGTGCAAGACCTTCTACTAAATTGTAGAGGTAAGGGTATTCGGTTTTCTTTACTGGTTTTGCACTGCTGAGAGAGAGAATTATACTGCCTGCATAAAAATAATTGATGATGACATAGGCAAGAGCAAATATTATACCTCCAGTCAGTCCGAATTCGTCCAGCCCTAAAGCATAAGAGAATATAGCAATAATTAAAGAAATAAGGAAAATCACTGAGAGCATAAGGATAATAGAGTTCCTCTTGTTTGCAGAGATGGCATCAAATAGATTCATCTTATTTCACACCTTTATAGTTCACGGAAACCAATGGTCTTATCACTCAAAGGAAACATCGGGAACCTCTTTCTTTTCTTCTTCTGCTTCAAAGTAAGGTCTTTTCTTGTAGGAGAGTATCGATGCAATGAAATTGAATGGAATAAGCTCTATTGTCTGGTTGAATTCAAGAACTGTGTCGTTGTAAGCTGTTCTTGTATAAGCAACCTTATTCTCCAGTCCAGAGAGCTCCTCCTGGAGCATCATGAAGTTTTTGTTTGCCTTTAAGTCCGGGTAGGCCTCTGAAACTGCGAAAAGGGATTTCAGGGTCTCTGAAAGCATATTGCTTGCCTTTGCCTTTCCCTCAACGGTCTTTGCCCTGAGCATAGCAGACCTTGCCTTTGTAACATTCTCAAAAACGCTTTTCTCGTGCTTTGCATATCCTTTTACTGTCTTGACAAGGTTTGGAATAAGGTCGGCCCTTCTCTGGAGCTGTACATCAATCTGGGCCCATGCATTATCTATTCTATTCTTCAGGGCAATGAGCCTGTTGTAAAGGAAAAACAGAACCAGTAATACAAGAAATATTGTTCCCAGAATTACAGCACCAATAATTAATTCCCACATAAAGAAAGAAATTATAGGAAGAATTTAAAAGAATTTGTTTTTTCGCAGATGGGCAGCAGGTGTCAAGAGAATTTATATTGGTACGGCATCGGGTGAGCGGCAGCAAATAAGAGCTCACGGAATCTGGCCGAAAATTTAGTTTTATTTTATATTTTTTTTATTAAGAGATACCCTCCTAATAAAATACCTGCTGCACCTATCCATTGTACAAAAGACAAAATTTCCCCTAATAAAATATAGGCAAATAACGCTGAAAACAATGAACCTGAAAGGAAAAATGTAGTTGTAATAAATGGACCGACTAATTTTATTGCTCTATATTGACAAATCACAGATAGAAAGTATAAGATTGCTGTAAGTACGACATAGAATAAACCATCAAATAATGCACTTATGCTTTCATAACCTAAAAGAAAAGGGATAAACATTACTATAAATAATGCGCTTAAACAGACTCTAAAGAAGATGATAATATCCGTTGATACGCTCTGCATAATTTTCTTAGCAAAAACATTTTGAAATGCTATAATCAATGCAACAAGGATTATCAATAAGTCACCTAAATAAGGAATTATCAAAGCTCCATTGGTTACTAATAAAAATGCCCCGAATAGCATTATAAACATAAAAAATATCGAATTTTTGGAAGCTTTTTCTTTTAGTAAGAAATAGGCAAAAGGTAACACAAATAAAGGTGTTAATCTAATAAGAAATCCCGCGTTTACTGCGGCTGTAATATTTTGTCCCAGGAATAAAATTAAAATGGCCGCAGCGGAAACAATTCCAAGAATAACCAAATCTCTTAATTCATATTTTTTGATAAATTTTAAGTTTTTTAGTTGTGATGAAAAGAAAAGAAGTGAAATAAAAATAATTATGATGCTTCTTGAAAATGAGAATGATAATGGGTCTAAACCAAAATTTAAACCCATTTTTTGAACGACAATTAATAAACCATAGAATAGAGATACTCCGAGTAAATAAACTAATGTGGTTTTATTAATTTTTTTCATATGGAATTAACTAAACTTAATCTATTTCTTAAATATTTCTCTAATAAGAATTCTCGGCACATAAAAAACAGCCAGGTGCACTAATCTGATTTAAGTTTTATAATGTTTTTTGTAACTATGCCATCTAGAGCGGATGTAGATAAAAGAGAGTTTCCTGAATTAATCCTAGTTGTAAGGAAAGTATTTTAAAAAGCATAAAGAAATAAGGGTATTGGATTGAAGACTGGCTCTTAATAAGATTTTTGTCTTGTTGGGCTGTATAACTGGTGAGAAAATGAATCTGGAAGGAAAAAAGGTTGTGATGATAATAGCACCTGAGAAATTCAGGGATGAGGAGCTCTTTGTGCCTAAGGAATACCTTGAGGGAAAGGGAGTTGAAGTGACTGTTGCAAGCACAAAGAAAGGGACATGCACCGGGGCGCTGGGGGGAACTGTAGAAGCAGAGAAAACTCTCGGAGAAGTTAATGTAGAAGAATACAATGCAGTGGTGTTTGTGGGGGGCGGAGGAACCCCGGTAATAAGGGCTGAGGAAAGAGCGCTTGAAATAATAAAGGAGGCGGCAAAAAGCGGGAAGATAGCTGCAGGAATATGCTGGGCCTCAACAACGCTCGCAAAGGCAGGTGTGCTTGAAGGAAAGAATGCAACCGTATGGGTTGGGAATGATGCAGAATACGGAATGGAAACGAACAAAGTGCTGGAGAAATACGGTGCAACCTATGTGGATAAGCCTGTAGTGGTGGACGGGAATGTTGTAACTGCGGTAGGGCCGTCAGCAGCAAAGGAATTTGCAAAGGAAATAGAAAAACTCCTGCAATAGATGTGAGAATATGAAATTGAAATATGTGATTTTTGGGTTGATTGTTTTTGCGGGTGTATTTCTTTCAGGATGTTGTATAAATGAGGATGGGGATATTAGTCTTATAAATTGCATACACAACCCCTATCATAATGTTGGGACCTATAATACTATATTGACTGCTGAGAATACAACCCAATTGAAGGAAGACGTAAATGAGATGTGCAAAACAACCTGCTGGAAATTTGAGTACGGCTCAAGACCGTATGAGCATAAGTATACTACTGTACAGGAGGATGGGGGATATAAAGCAAAGGATATCACTTGTGCCTGTATAGATTAGAACAAAGGTTGTTCAGCAGGGAAAAATAAAAGATAGTTTTATATTCTTTTGCTGGTAAGTGATGGGTTACTAAGACTTATCTTATAGGTGATTTATTGGGAGCTAGACCAAGAAAATGGAAGAAAAAAGGCAGGATGCGCTGGAAATGGGTAAAGAAAAAGAGAAAGAGGCTTAAGAGAAAGATGAGAAGAAGGGTAGGCGACCTTTAGGGCTCAAAAATGGAAACAATCCTCTTGAAAAACGGTCTTATTCTTACACAAAACAAGAATCGGGAAATATTAAAGGGAGACATATTAATAGAGGGAAATAAGATAAAAGAGGTTGGAAAAGAAATAAACGAAAAAGCGGATGAGATTTTTGAGTGTAATGACAAGCTTATTTTTCCAGGGTTGATTAATGCGCATACGCATGTTGCGATGAGTCTTTTCAGGGGTTATGGTGAGGGTCTGCCCCTGCACAAATGGCTTACAAAGAAGATATGGCCTGCAGAAAGAAGACTGACAAAAGAAGCAGTTTACTGGGGTTCAATGCTTGGTATGCTTGAAATGATTAAGAGCGGAACTACATGCTTCAATGATATGTACCTCGTAGGGATAAAGGAAATGGGGGAAGCTGCAAAAAAGCTCGGGATAAGAGGGTTCATATCTGAAGGTCTATTCAACGGAGTGGAAGAAAAGTCAGTGGAGGAGCATATAAAAAAGGGAATTCGGAGCATAAAAGAAATAAAAGAGCTGAAAAGCGAACTTGTGAAACCTATTGTTTCCTGCCATTCTGTTTATTCATCTTCTGAAGAGCTTATAAGGAAGGCAAAGGAACTTGCAGATAAAGAGGGGCTTTTGTTTCATATGCATGCAAGCGAGACAAGGAAAGAGGTCTTTGACTTAATGAAGAGCAAAGGGAAGAGGGTTTACGAGTATTTGCAGGAGATTGGGGCTTTTGACAGAAATACGCTACTGGCGCATGGTGCGTGGGTGTCCAAAAGAGAGATACTTCTTGCAAAAAGATATGGACCAACAATAGCGCACTGCCCGATAAGCAGCCTTAAACTGGCAACAGGGGGAATCGGACCTGTGGCGGAATATTTGCAGGAAGGAGTAAATGTAACACTTGGAACAGACGGACCTGCGAGCAACAATTCCCTGAACATGATGGAAACCATGAAGATGACAGCGCTGCTGCAGAAACATAAATACTGGAACCCAACGATAATAAAAGAACAGGACATATGGGATATGGCAACCCTAAATTCCGCAGGATTCTTTGGAATAGAAAGTGGTAGTATAGAAACGGAAAAGAACGCAGATATTGTTATTGCAGATAGAAAAAATGCGAATCTCGTACCTATGCATGACCCGCGCTCTGTTATTTATAATATAAATGCTGGGAATATAAGGAATGTTATCATTAATGGAGAATGGGTGTTAAAAAATGGAGAGTTCAAGAAAGTGATACCGACGGAGGTCGTAGAAAAAACTGAGGAATTCTCGAAAAAAATAACGGAGAACACCGACGGAACTTAGAAAGGGTTTAAAAGGATTGTGTGTATAAACTCTATGTAACAAAAATAGCCACAAGGTGATTAAAATATGCCAAGGGGAAGAAGAATAATAATAAACCGGAAATTGGATGACGAAACCGTTAAAGGTTTTGTTGATATGAAACCTGAGGGAATACTCAAAGAAAGGAAAAAAGAGGAGAAAAAACTCTACAGCTCCATAAATAACATAGTAAAATCAGCAGAAGAACTTTATCAGAGGAGAGATAGGGAAGAATTCCAGAGAAAGAATCTCCTATCAATACAGGAAGCTTATGATTATCTTAGAGGAAGCGGAATGAACATCTCTTTCAGGGCCTTTGGCGGAAGGATTGAAAGAAAATCTATTTATTCTATCAAGATCGGAAAAAAGAGGTATATCCCCATGGCAACCCTTGACGATCTTCTTAACCTTGGCAAAAAATTCTATAGTGTTAAGGATGCCTATGAGATGTATAAACAATCCAACTCAAAAATAAACTACAGGGCATTTATCGGAAGGGTAGAAAAAGGTTCTGTTCCTTCTGTAAAAATCGGAACAAAAAGATTGATTCCAAGAGATGCAATGGGTGCTCTTACCCACATATCAAAAAAATACCATACAGTAAGCCAGGCAATAGATGCATTGCACAAAAAGGGAATAGGTATAAAGAGAAATGCATTTGAAAGAAGGCTTGACAGGGGAAGGATTCCTCACCTAAAAATAGGAGGAAGGAGATTTATCCCTAATGATGTCGTAAAGGAACTTATAGAAAAAGAGGTTGCATTGAGAAGGAAATAAATAACTTTCCTTCCAACTCAATTTTATGCAGAAAAAAGCTTACTTCTTGGAAGCAGATTATGAAGTGTATGAAGGAAACACATATTTGAGACTGCTTCTGAAGGGAGAAAAAATATTCAATAGATATGTTCAATATGACCCGTATTTTCTTGCAGAGGTTTTGCAGAAAGACCTGGAACAACTGAAAAAACTAAAGGTAAAAAGAAAAGATGGGGAGTATACGACAATAAAAGGAACAGAAAATATAGAAAAGGAAGGAAAAAAACTGGTGAAGGTTATATGCAGGAAACCTTCTGATGTTCCGCTTGTCCGGCAGGCCATTCCATACCCCTCTTATGAATATGATATATTGTACAGCAAACGGGCAATCATGGACCTCGGAATAGAACCATTTTCTTTTATCACTTACGAGGAAAAGGGTGAAAAAGAAGGATTGGATGGAAAAATAATAAAAATACTGAAGATTGAGGAAAGAGGGGTTCCTGAACTGAAAAAGAGTGCATTTGATATAGAAACCTACAATCCTGAAGGTGCTCCAAGAGAAAAGAAAGACCCTGCAATCATGATAAGCTATGCAGATGAAAAAAGCAGTATGGTTTTCTCATATAAAAAAGATAAACAGGATTATGTAGAGCTTTGTGAAAACGAAGGAGAGATGATTAAGAGGTTTTGTGAAAAACTTGAGAAAGAAAATGTTGAGATATTGCTTGGCTACAACTCCGCACAGTTTGACCTTCCTTATCTCAAAGCAAGAGCTGAAAAAAACAATATTGAACTTAAACTGGGAAGCGGAAGAAGTGGTTTTAAAGCAGTGACAAAAGGGCTTATGAAGGGAGCAAAGATAAACGGAATGGTGCATGTTGACCTTTACCCCGGCTCAAGGTTCTTTGGGTTCATAGGACTCATAAAACCAAAGAACTACAAATTGAAGAATGTCTATCCTGAGTTTACAGGAAAAAAGAAATTCATGGTTGAGCGTCTTAATATCTGGGAGATGTGGGACGACCCTGAAAAAATAGGTGAGCTGTTTGAGTATTCCAGAAGAGATTCCGAGATTACGCTGGAACTGGGCAATTATATACTTCCATTGCAGTTGGAGCTCAGCACCATAACAAGAATGCCTTTGTTTGATGTAACGCTCTCAACCTCAGGACAGCTTGTTGAAAGCCTTCTTATGAGCACTGCAATTAAAAGGAAGGAGATTGTACCCTCCAAACCATCTGGTGGAGCGATTGCAGCAAGAATGAAAAACCCTGTACAAGGCGCCTATGTAAAACTCCCTACACCTGGGATCTATGATGATATTGTGGTTTTTGATTTTAGGGGGCTGTATCCTTCAATAATAGTATCCTATAATATAGAACCAAATAGCATAACCAAAGAAGAAGGATATGAATCGCCTACCGGTGCAAGATTCAGGAAAGAACCAAAGGGGCTTATTCCAATTATACTGAATAAATTAATAGACAGAAGAGTAAAAGTGAAAAAAGAACTAAAACAGATGGCAGATGAAAATAAGGAATATAAGAAATTGATGGCCCGCTCCCATGCCCTTAAGATATTGGCAAATTCCTTTTATGGATATATGGGGTATGCACGCTCAAGATGGTATTCAAGGGAATGTGCAGAAAGCATTACTGCCTGGGGGAGGGAGCATATTCAGGAAGCAATAAAGAAAGCAGAAGAGTGTGGATTTGAGGTGCTTTATGGCGATACTGATTCGGTGTTTCTGCTTCTGAAAAACAAGACGAAAACGGATGTGTTTGCATTCCTGAAGAAGATAAATGATGGTCTTCCTGAAAAAATGGAGCTTGAACTTGAAGGATTTTACAAACGAGGATTATTTGTAAGCAAAAAAAGCGAACAAAAGGGAGCAAAAAAGAAATATGCATTGCTGGGAGAAAACGAAAAGATAAAAATAAAAGGGTTTGAACTTGTAAGAAGAGACTGGTCAAAACTCGCAAAGGACACCCAGTTCAAGGTGCTGGAAACCATTCTTAAGGAAGGAAGTAAAGAAAAGGCAGTAAGGATTGTAAGGGAAAGAATAGAGGAATTAAAACAGGGAACGGTGCCGTTGGAAGAACTTGCTATACTTACCCAGATAAAAAAGGACCCAAAAGACTATAATTTAATGAGTCCGGAGATTGCGGCAGCAAGAAAAGGAATAAAAAAAGGAAAAGAAATCGGAAAAGGAAGCATGATTTCTTATGTAATAGGAAAAAAAGGAAACAGCATATCTGAAAAGGCAGTACTATTTGAGGATGCCGTAGATTATGATGTTGATTATTATCTTAACAATCAACTGCTTCCTGCAGTCATGAAGATATTAAGTGAATTAGGATACAGTAAATATGATTTAAAGATGGGGGGGAAACAAAAAGGAATTGAGGATTTTTTCTAACCTTTCATCTCTTTTATCATATCCTCCAGTTCCTTTGCTGTTTTTATGGAAACGCTTCCTGTCTGAAGCTCAAATTTTATCAAACCTGCAAGCGAAGAATCCGAAATCAGCTTTCCATAGACTTCTCTTTTCTCATTCTTTCCATTAACAAGGATAATATTCACTCCTTTTACTGCTGATGAAAGAATATTAGGAATTATACGCTGAAGGTTTCCATCATAAAGATGAATGTAAAAATCCTGTCCAATAAAACGGATTTTTGTATCAAGATCCTTTGATTTACCTAGTGGAGAAAAAGGCACTGCATAATTTATGCAGATGTCCCTGATCTTTCTGAACATTGCCTTAAGCTGCTGATTTTCTCCCAATGAAGAAACACTGTAATAATCCAGTACTTTTATAATATCCCCTTTCTCCACAAGCTTCTGAAGAATATACTGGAGATTATAATCACTTATGAAAATACTCATTCCATGGTGCATGGTGTCCTTGAAACCGCTTTTTATTTCAGAAAGGGTTAACGGCATCTCGTTCCATTTATACCTCTCATTTATTCTTGGGAAAACATCAAGAATCTGCTGTTTTTTTATCACAATCTTCTTTACTTCATGCGGAGGAAAGTCAGGGATGTCTATTGAATAAACAGGCTGGCTCTGTCTTGCAAAAACTATTCCTGCTCCCACAATTACGATAGCAAGGAATATTGTAAGTATTATCACTGGGTCATCAAGCAGGGTCTGTCTTCTTGGTTTTTCCAGTGTAAGGTCAAATACTGCCTTTCCCACCTGGAAACTGAATTTGTGCTCTCCAACAGGAAGAGGTTCGGGATAATCTTCCTTTATGTCTAATTGTATGAGGGAAACGTCATTGAATGTATGGATTCCATATTTTCCGTCATCTATGGTTACTATTATACTCCTTACAGGAAGGGCCTCGCCTGCAACAAGGGTTTGGAATGTAAATTTATTATTCTCAAAGTCAGGGGTTCCTACTGATTCTATAAAAAGGCCGACCACACGCATATAAGCGCTTGCATATATCTTTCCTTCTCCATCCACAACATCAAGCACATATTCTCCTCCTGGAATTGAAAACTGGTGGTAAAATGCCTGTTTGGAGGTTACATCAACCCTGCTTCCTATTGCTGTTCTTTCCATCAAGCCTTCTGAACCGCGGACAATCAGGAAAAGGTCTTTTACCTCCCTTACGGTTTCCTTTAAGTGCGCTGCAAAATCTATTGCAAGCCCCCCTATCTCAAACGGAAGGACCTTAAAGGGGTCTCCGGTAACATAAAGAAGTTCTCCTTTTTGCTTTTTCTCAACATGAACAACCTTCGTAAAACCAGTTGTATTGGTGGGTTCAACACCTCTAATTCTCAGGTATATTTCATTGCCTGTAAAAGGAGCAGAAAAAAACCAGAATTCGCCGTCGCCAAGGTATGCCACATCTATACTCCTTGAGGAAACCTTGTTTAACCATGGAAGTTCTTCTATAAGAAGCATAACATCATCTGCAGCCTCAAGCGGGTTTTCCCATCCAACATCGAGCGTCTGGGGCAGTGTAACCAAGTATCCTTCTCCATAGGAAAGGGCGCTCACACAACCATAGAGAACCTGGTCTGAATCCATTCCGCTCAGAACATAAAGTGGATTTCTGAGATTTATTCCCGACGGAAGCCCTGCACTTGTTGTCTTTATCCCCTGTTTTGTTAAAACAACCGCAGGGGAGTTCTTTATCTCGTCCCTTGAGGTTATCATTTTGTTAAGGGGCTGACCAAGATATATTATGGTAACTCCTCTTGAAAGCAGTTCATCAAAAAAAACACCATCCTCCTCTCCGAATAAAGGGGCTGGAAGATAACCTGAAGGAACGACAAGAAGAGAACCCCTTGGAAGTGATTTTAATTCAGTATAATCTATCTCTCCATAAGGTATGTCCTTTTTCTCAAGCATATTTATTAGATAACGCTTAAACGCAGGATAGGATGTGGATTGGTAGGTTGTGCTCTTAAAAAAATAAACAGAACTGGGAACGGTTCCTGAATATGCATCTATCTTTACATTTAGACCTTCAACCGCTTCGGTATCCAAACGGAAAACGGCCTGGGCAATGTTTTTTGCAGAGCTGTCCATTTCCATTGATGCACTTATGATATTACTGTCAAATATGCTTCCTGAAATCCTGGAAACAGAAACAATCTGTCCATCTGTGGCGAGAGAAGAAGGGGTAAAGGTTCCAAGAAAAAGCCATATTCCTACTGCAAGCAATAAAGCCAAGGGAATAGCCCATTTAGCCATGGAAACCATTTTCTTATCAAAACCAAAGGGAAGAACAAATTTTTCTTTCTTTATCCTTTTCTTCATCTTCTCAATCTTCTCAGGCTTTTCCTTCTTTTTAAAACCATCAAGGAAATCCCTGAGCTTTTCTATCGGGGGTTTTTCTATAGTTTTGTATTTCTCTTCGTAATTATATCTTTCTCTAACCTCAAAGGAAAACATTTTCTTCTTTATTTTTAATTTTCCAATATCCTTTATTTTTTTGAAGTCCTTTATTTTTTTGGCCATTTTCACTCACTGGACTAACTCCAAATAACCATCCCTCACAAGTTTGTTGAGGGCCCCTTCCACACGAGAATCGGGAACATGAAATGTCTTTGCGAAATCAGAGATGTTAATGATGCCATTATGGTCTAATATCCATTCCTGAACCTTTGAAACCAACACCTTTTCAGATAATCCCCTCATCTTCCTCACCTGAATCTCAAGCTCATCAAGTCTATTCTTCAATTCATAATTTTCCTTGGAAATCTGGTCTGCTCTTTTTTCATATATTCCTGCCTTTGCTATTGAATCATCCAATTTCTTTTTCATGTGGTCATATTCTGTATAAAGCCTTTTGAAATCAAGCGAAGCATAGCTATCCATCTCCTTTAAAGAGGATTCAATAAGCTGGTAAACAATCTTGCCGTCAATCTCATAACAATCTCCGAGAAGCGAGAGTATATTCATCAGGTAACGAATCATATCCAATCTTCTTCGTGTTGGAGATATCTCAGGCGGAACGCTGTATATAAATTCAACCTCGTCCTCCCTGAATCTCATTACAAGGAATACATAAGGCTTTTTGTGTATGTCCCTGTTTTCAACATAAACAGCATTAACAACATCCTTTTCAGGAGCAACTTCCAGTAAAGAAACTGATCTCAGAAGGGTAGCTGCATCTTTCAGTGAACCTTTTATCTTTACCTTCAATTTAAACCCATCAACCATGGGTTCTGAAAACTTAGGAGGTTGTTTCTTTTCCTCTTTCTTTTCATCCGCCACTTTTTTCACCTCTTCTTTTTAGCCGGCTTCCTTGCTTCCTTTCCTGCTGGTTTTATTACCTTACCAGTATCCACCTGCGGAAGGTAACCCATAAGAGCAAAAAGCACTATCATTATTCCAAGCAAAAACGAATAAAGAACAGCCATAAAATTGAATGTTCCTGAGAGGATTATCGGGAGAGTAGAAAATACTACTACAACAATTATCGCTACTGCAGAATAAATCACAAGGTTCCTTTCAAAAGCCTCTCTCTTCTTTTTGTAGGTTTCAAGATGCTCTGGAGAAACAACAATTTCATTATTCTGCAGAAGACCGAATCTTTTCTTTATCTTTCTGATGGTCTGTACAACCGGGTCTTCAATTATTGGATAGCCTTCCTTTACCTCTTTTTTGGATATCAAACAAACCTTTGCCATTTTATTCCTCCAGGATAACCTGGGTTATGTCTCCCCCAACAAGGCCTCCCTTCTTTCTGTCAGCCTTTGTAAAGATGTTTATGATGGTTGCATCATCCACACCAACCTCTTTGAGGAAGGATGTTATGTTTGAACGCGCAACTCCATACCTCTCCAGAAGCACAACAAAGGAGATAACATCTATATGACGGTTCTTTTTATCAAAAAGGCTTATGACCTCCTCAATCCTGCTTTCATCAAGCCCGAAACCAAGCAGTCTTTTCTTCATGTTTTCTTTTAAGAATGAAATGCTCCTTGCCATATCCATCATCTCTTTACCCTCATATGCGCTTTCCATATCAAGAAAGAATTCCTTTGAAGGTTCCTCACCCTCTATTTTATCCAAAAGGAATGTAGACGGGAATGAGGTGGCGGCTGCAAATGCCATATCCACTGCACACTGTCCTACTCCAAATTTCATTATCTCTGAACGCATAAAATTGCTGAAATTTAGTGTGTTCTGAAGGTAGTTAAGAAACTTATCAAATTTAACCTTGAGAATGAATGTTGTTCCAACGTTGGAGAAGATTGCCTCGCTTATATCTGTAGGATTCTGACTTGCAACAAAGAGCGCAAAATTATATTTTCTGCCCTCCCTTATTATCATAACTGCGTCGCTGTTGTCATCCTTCCCAATCTTCCATGCTTCATCAAGAACGATTATAAGGTCTATCCCCTTCTTCTTGGACCAGCCGACCATTCTCATCCTTTCTTTTAGGAACTGAAGAATTGCAAGCGCGCCGAGGGCCCTGAATGTTTCATCGGGCAGACCTGAAAGGTCAAGGTCAACAAGACCAGAGGTCGTCAAGTCGTCCATGCTCACTGTGCTCTGCTGTGCAAAAAAATCCTCTCCAGGCCTTGTAAACTGCCTGAGTCTATATATGGCATTATCAAGCTCTGCCGGAAACTCATAGGTTCCCATTGAAGACATCTCTTCAAGAATACGTACAACGTCCTTTAATGTTGGAGGAGTAAGTGGCTTCCCAAGTTCATCCCTTTGCTCCTTTACGTCCATTCTAAATTTGTTCTCAACATATGCCTTTTCTATAGCCTGCTCTGTGAGCCGTTTCTGCTCAGGGTATTTATCTACATCTGTAAGAAGGGCAAGTGTTCTCATTACTTGTTTTATCCTATTATATGGTTTCATTCCTCCAAGATCCAGAAGATTGAGATAAGAACCTTTTCCAAGAGAGATGACCTTTCCCCCTGTCTGCCTCACCCAAGCCTTGTATTCCCCTGCCCAGTCTATTATAAGGGAATTGGAATTCCACACAAATGAGGCGCGGACAAGAAATGTTTTAATGAAGTAACTTTTACCGCTTCCTGTAATACCGCAGGCAGCTATGTGCGGATTTGTTGTCTCCTGGAACGTCCAGTAGAAAGGAACATGAAGCATCTTGGTTCTTCCTATAAATATTGAATTGGAGGGGTCCTTGAAAAGTACGTGCATCGGCGGTTCAGGAGGATGAACAAGAATGTTTCTTCTTGAAATCTCCTTGTTGGAAACCTTGGATATCTTCAACCTTCCCATTTATTTCACCTAATCAACAACACTCTCCAGCTCTTCAGGAGATGTAGGGAACACCTTTTCCCATTCAAAGCACTTGAGCATCTCATCTCCAGTCAACTGCTCAACCTGCACATTCAATGCATTTGCAAGGGTTGTGCTGAGCTCCCTTGCCTGCGACTTTACCTTTGCAACAGCTGATTCTTTTGTTATTCCTGCAGCAGTAGTCATTGCATACGAAAGCACCCCCATGGGCCTTATACCGCTTATGAGTTTATTCAGCTGTGAGTCCCACATTGAAACCTGTCTTTCATATTGGTCCATTTTGAGCACATCCGGCTCTGCTTTTTCTCTTTCTCTTGCAAGCCTGAGCTGTGATTCTGCTCTTTTGGTTTCTATTATCTTTCTTTTTTCTGTGATATTCTCTGCATACAGCATGAGCGCTATCTTCACTACATATTTAAGATTGGAGATTGCCCTTTCAAAATATTCGTTGTAGGCAACATTCTGTTCAAGCGACCTTTCGGTAGAGGATTCGTATATTCTCACTGCAAGAAATGTTGATGCGTAATATATACCCCCTATTTTCTTGATGATGACATCTTGTGAAGGAGGGATTTCATAACCCGTATCAGTCATCACAACAATCCTTGCCTGCTGTGTAATCATCGGAATAATAATGTAGCCGTATTTAAGGACAAGAATTGCACCAAAGCTTCCCAGGGCCGCGAGGATTCCTCCAATAAGGCCGAGAATTCCGCCTCCGCCGGCAAAGGCCAGCAGGGCTCCCAAAACTCCGACACCGGCCATTCCATAAGAAATATATTTATTAGAAATCATAAATGTCCCTCTGTTTGCCTATTAGATGGGATTGTTTTTAAAGGTTGCTTTTATTCAGTGAAAAGTAATTGAGATTAAATGAATATATTCAAAGAAAAAAAGAAAATTTTTAGATGGTGAGAAACTATTATTTGGAATTAAGGGAAAAAAGAAAACTTAAACAGTCTTTCTGCTTCTTTAAGTTGTTCTGGGGTTCCCTCAATAATCAATTTTCCCTGCCCTTTTGTAAACCTTAATTTCTGTTCTTCTTTGGTCTATAATTTTTTCGGCGCTCCACTCTTTATGGGGCTTCTACTGCCACCCCAAGCCCATCGGACGGCACGTCCTTGAGAAAGACGCCATGCCTGTCCTTGTAATCGAGGAAGTAGTAGCCGCGGACAACAGAGCCCACTCTCGCACCTTCTGCTCTCCAAAGATTCCGTGCATCCCTATTGTCTGAACTTACTTCCTTTCCGAGCGGAATGCCGTGTTTCTCATCTGTTTTATACCAGCCGTCTGAAACAGGAAAATTCTCCAATATATCAATTATGGATATGGATGCCTTTACTATAAGGTCTTTTCCATCTTTAACCAATTCATAATCAGGATGCTCTGCAACAAGAATAACATTCTTTGAGCCCTCTGCATCTCCAGTCGGGAAGATATATCTCTGTTTTGTTTTTGGGTCAGTATAAACTATCTCTTTTCCAAGTTCTTTGTTTTTCTCTTCATAGCCTGTTATTGTTCCTGTGTGGCACGCATAAACATCTTCCATGCTTTTCCATTCATCGCTTCCAGTAAGTATTTTATCATGCCTTATGTTTGAAACTAAAACCATTTTTGCTTCTTCGGCAAGCTTCAGTGCTTTGAGAAATGAAACGCCTTCCTTATATTTCCTGAAAACCTCTATTTTAGGACCTCTTATTCTTTCCTTTGGACTTTGTTTTTTGTTCTGCATATTATCATCAATTATAACTATGTATAGAAGGGTTTAAAAAGCCATCTATTACCACAAACTATTCCTTTCATTCCAATGTTCTCTCTATAATTTCCTTTGCCTTTCCTATATAAGTTGAGTAATCAAACAGCTCATCCAATTCTTCTTCAGAGAATAAGGAGGAAAGTTCGCTTTCCTTTATTACTTCCTTAAGGTGCTTCTTTTCCGTGAATGCCTTCTGAGAAAGCTCTCTTATCTTTTCATGGGCTTCCTGCCTTCCCTTTCCTTTTGCAACAAGAAAGAGCATTATGCGCTCGGCCATAATAAGGCCGTTTGTAAGCTCAAGGTTTTTCTTTATATTCTCAGGGTAGAATTCAAGGTTTTCAAGTATTTTTTTGCACTCTACAAGCATAAAATCAAGGACGATGAAGCTTTCAGGGAACAGAAAGCGTTCGTTTGCTGAGTTGGTAAGGTCTCTTTCATGCTCAAGGGCAATATTCTCCATGGACATGCTGACATTGGACCTTAGAACCCTTGCAAGGGAGCACAGTCTTTCGGATTTGTGCGGATTTCTCTTGTGCGGCATTGTAGAAGAACCGACCTGCTTTTTTCCAAAGGATTCCCTTACCTCATTGGTTTCCGGCCTGCTTAGGTTTCTTATTTCTTTTGAAATCTTCTCTATTGTACCGCCTACGAGAGAAATAAAAGAGAAGAGTTCTGCATGCCTATCCCTCTGCACCACCTGGTTTGAGATTATTGCTGGAGAGATGCCGAGGTATTCCATGCTTTTGCTTTCTATTTCAAATGCTTTTTCCCCAAAACCGGCCATGGTTCCGACTGCTCCGCTCATCTTTCCGACTATGGCTCTTTTCTTAAGCTCATTCAGGCGCTCAAGATGTCTTTTTAATTCAGAATAATAGAGTGCAAACTTCATTCCAAAGGTGGTTGGAATGGCATGCTGGCCGTGAGTTCTTCCAATGCAGACAGTTTCTTTGTGTTCAAGTGCAAGATTTTTCAGAATCTCTATGTTTTCTAAGATGTGTTTTTCAAGGATAGAAATTCCTTCTTTGAAAAGAAGGGCTGTTCCGCTGTCCTCTATATCATAGCTTGTGGCGCCGTAATGGATATATCCTCCATATTCACCGGATTTTTCTGCAAGAGCTCTTACAACGGCCATAAGGTCGTGGTGTATTTCCTTTTCTATCTCAAGGACCCTTTCTATATTTACCTGTGAAGAGGCCTTTTCTATTGCTTCTGCAGCTTCCTTTGGGATGTTGCCGACATCCGCGTGGGCCTTTGCCAAAGCCACTTCAACAGCAATCCATTTCCTTAATCTATTTTCTTCACTAAACACATCGCTCATTTCGGTCCTGTATCTTATTTCTAAAGGGGAGATTGTCATATCAACACCTACAAATTAAATTTCACCCTGCTCTCTTTTAATGCTTTCAGAGCAGGCAGTTCCTTTCCGCTTAAATATTCTACAAGCGCCTTTCCGGATAAGCTTATGTATCCGAATTTTTTTTCATCCAGCCCAAGATTTCTTATTGCTGTTATTGTATGGCCGCCGCCGACAACAGAGAATGCAGGGCTTTCTGCAATCGCTTCAAGGACTATTTTTGTTCCTTGGGAAAATTTTTTGGACTCATAAACACCTACCGGGCCGTTTACAAGGATATTCTTTGAATTAAGAATTTCATTTCGGTATAATTCTGCTGTTTTGCTTCCGATATCCCATATCTGGCCTTCTTTTATATTGTCTACTCCTGATTCTGTTCTTTCTCCTTTTATGTTTAGGGCAACATCAACAGGAAGCATAATCTTCTCTTCATATTCCTGCAGAAGTTTCCTTGCCTTTTCAGTAAATATAAGGAATCCTTCCTGTCTCAAATATTCTAAGGAACCGGCTATAACATGTCCTTTTGCATAAAGGAAAAGAGAGGCAAGAGCACCACCAACAAGAATCTTCTCTGCCTTTCCTGAAGAAAGCCATTTTTCCATTAAATCCAGAGAATCCTTTATCTTGGAGCCCCCTATAACAAGGGTAATATTAGAAGAGCTGACCTTGTCAAGAGCGCTTAATTCTTTCTTAAGAACAGGACCCATAAAACATGGAATATGTTTTGAAAACCCTATGATAGATGCCTGTGGTCTGTGCGCAACACTTAATGCATCCAGAATATAATAATCAACATGAGGGGAGAGCTCCTCAACCAGTTTTGATTTATTTTCCATCTCACCTTCAACCATCCTTACATTCTCAAGAAGCAGGATTTGGCCGTCTTTAAGGGAATTTATCTTCTCAATAATCTCGGGGCCTGTGATTTTTGGCAGGAACATAATTGGCTTTTGGGTTTCCTTCTCAAGGAATTCAGCATGTGTTCTAAGAGTGGTAAAATCCTTTGAACCTGGCTTGCCCTGGTGGGCTAAAACAATCAACCTGGCGCCCCTTTCTGAAAGTTCCTTTATGCTTTCTGCATGCCTCTGCAGTCTGGGATTTGGCTGGAGAATTCCATCCGTTATGGGCAGGTTTAAATCCACTCTTTTCAAAACCTTTTTTCCTTTGACATTAATATTCTTTACAGATATCGGCATGCTCCCACCGTAATATATTGGGTTAATTCTTTTTATTTGTTCGCTTTGCGCGGAGATGCAGGCTAATTTTTCTTAAAGAGCAGTATCCCGTATTTTCCTCCAAGATATTCCCTGGAATAAGAAAGAGAGAATTCATTATCCAAAAGTTTGTCTGAACATTTTTTCAGGAGGGAGGGCGCTTCCTTATCGTAGAAATGGTATTCAAAAAAGATGGAATCCAAACTATCCAGCTCAGAATTAGAAAGTGAAAGAAGAGCAGGGTATTCCTCTCCTTCAATATCCATCTTCAAAGAGGTTTTTCCTTTTGCATATTTTTGTATCAAAGAACCAAGAGTAATACCTTTTACCTTAATTGAATTCTTTGACCTGCACTTAGTAGAACTTGTGGTGGAATCATGGAGATACAACTCAACAAAATCGCTGTTGCAGACTGCTCTTTGCAGAGGCAGTATATTTTTCGTGTTGTTGTTTTCCTTTATATTTATGTTCAGTTTTTTATAAATGGAGGGAACGGGTTCCAAAGCAACAACAAATGCGCCTTTTTTTGCATAACCCAGAGAAACCGCACCGATATTAGCTCCGCAGTCAATAAGAACATCGCATTCAACCTCAGGGTATTCGCCCAAAACAAAATACTCAATCAGTGTACTTAGATCTCCTCTGTTGCAGTCCAGAAAACTTATACCGTTAAAAACAAAGTTTTTCCTTGAATTAAAGAAGTTTACAGAAAACAAATCCCAAAAACTGTTCTGAAACAATATATCTAAATGAAAGGGAATTCTGACAATTCTGTCAAAAACAGCGAGATAAATATAAGGATTCATTAAACAACCCTTGCAAAAATAGAATTAAAAATGTTTGGGGTTCTTCTTTGAGGTATCAATCCTTGTTTTCTTTTTTCTTTTTTTCTTCTTTGTTATCTTTTTTCTTTCCCCAATTTGCTTTTGAAGGGCAAGCAGGGCTTACGCACATCTGATAGAATTTCCTGTTCTTTGAAACCTTTATAATTGGTTTTCCGCACTCTTTGCATGTCTTTCCAGTGGGTGTTACCCAGCTTCCGGAAGGAAGGGGATATGTTTGTCTGCAATTTGGATAATTGGAGCACCCTACGAACTGATTGCCGTTCTTTAATTTTATTATTTTTAAATCTCCTCCGCATCCGCATTTTCCAATGACATTACTTCCGCTTGAAAGCTTAAGAGCCTTTTTCAGGCTTTCTCCTATCTCTTTTTCCCTTTGTTTGAACTTTGAAAGGATTGAAATGAGCCGCTGTCTGCCTTCTTCTATTGGCTCCTCCATTTTTATCTTTCCTTCTGATATCTTAACCATTTTACTTTCTATAGACCTTGTGAGCTCCTCATCAAGAATTGTCGGAACCTCATCTTTCAGTACCTTCCAGATGCCAATCCCAAAATCAGTAACCTCCAGGCTTCTTCCTGTTATGTATTCTCTTTTGACAAGAGTTTCTATTATAGCTGCCCGCGTGGCCTTTGTGCCCAAGTTTCTTTTTTCCAATTCAGAGATAATGGATGCAGGAGTATATCTTGCAGGTGGTTTTGTTTTTTTCTTCTTTTTCTCTTTATCTTCTATTTCAACCTGTTCTTTCTGTTCAAAGAACGGGATTTCAACCTCCTTACTTTTGTAGTATGGGCTATAATATTCTATCCATCCTTTCTCTATAATTCTTATGCCCTTTCCTGTGAAAGGCTCTTCTCCGGTTTCTATAAGAATATGGGTTATTTCGGATTTGGCCCAGGAAGCAAAAACAGAAAGGAATCTTTTTACTATCAAATCGTATAATTTCTTTTCATCCTTATCCATCTTTCCTTTCTGGCCTGTTGGATGGATTGCCGGATGTGCAGGGTCGTCCTTTTTTCCCTGCATGGGCCTGAATCTTTTCTCTGAAATAAGCTTCCCTGCATGCTCTGCGTATTCTTCAATCTCTGCAAGCTTTTGCAGAATTCTTGGAAGGTTTAGTTTTGCTGAAAGTTTTTGTGAAGAGGTACGAGGGTAGGAAATAAGAGAATCCTCATAAAGGTTTTGCGCAAGCTTAAGGGTTCTTGTGGGGCTGAAGCCGAATGTCCTGTATGCTTCGGTCTGCAGAGAGGTAAGGTCAAACGGAGGGTAAGGGGGTATTTTCTTTTCACTGACTTCCTTATTTGCAACTATTCCTGTTTTCCCTATTCTAGAGTGAACCTTTTTTGCTTTTTCTTCATCAAAGAAACGGTTTGCTTTGTGGAGGAAGAGAAAACCCCTGCATTGGATGTATACCTCCCAGTAAGGCTCGGATACAAATTTCTTTATTGCATCCTCCTTTTCAGCAAGCAGGTTAAGGGCAGGTCCCTGCACCCTTCCTATACTGAGAATTCTGAATGTTCCTGCGGTTTTTAAACAGGACATCAGAGCCCTGCTCAAATTTATGCCGTAATACCAATCAAGAATATGCCTTGCTTCTCCAGCATGTGCATTCCCCAAATCAAGCTCTCCTTTGTTTGCATACGCATCCTTTAATTCTGAGGGAACAAGAGCTGAAAACTTCATCCTTGCTGCATCCTTTTTTCCATAGCAGAAACGGTAAACATTATAACCAATTAGGGTTCCTTCAATATCATAATCGCAGGCAACTGTAAGCAAGTCTGCTTCTTTTCCAAGTTTTTTTAACAGAGCAACATAAGGGCGTGAGAAATAGGAGGATTTGGAGGTCTCGTAGGTTGGCTTCCACTCTATATCAAAAACAGGGTAGGAATTTGTTTTGTTTTTTTCTGCCAACGTGAAAAGATGGCCTACTGCCGGGGCAACAACAACCATTTCTCCATTTAGTTCAAATTCGTAATAGGCAACCTTTCCTTCTGTTATTCTTTTGGGGGAAGGATGGAGTGCTTTTGCTATTGTGTACGCGACCTTTGGTTTCTCCGCAACAATTAGCTCCATGGTTTTGCGTTTTTGAAGGAAGGGATTTAAAAAAGGTAGGGGGAAGGGAGAAAATAATTTAAAGGAGTGTAACACTTCTTAAATCATGAAAAGGAAAAAGGTTCTTATTCTTGGAGCAGCCGGAAGAGATTTTCATAATTTTAACCTGTATTTCAGGGGTAAGAAGGAGTTTGAGGTTGTAGGGTTTACAGCAGCGCAGATTCCGGGAATAGGGGGAAGGAGATATCCAAAAGAGCTTGCAGGGAAACTATATTCAAAGGGAATTCCAATTTATGAGGAACGGGATTTGGAAAAACTAATCAAGAGGCATAAGATAGATTCGGTGGTTTTCTCTTATTCGGATGTTTCGCACGAGCATGTAATGCATCTGGCTTCAAGGGCAAACGCAGCAGGAGCGAACTTTGTGCTTCTTGGAGGGGAAAAAACCATGCTGAAGAGTAGAAAACCCGTGCTTGCAGTGTGTGCTGTGAGAACCGGAGCAGGAAAATCCCCGCTCACGAAATACATATCCCGAATATTGAAGAAGAGCGGGAAGAGGGTTGCAATAATAAGGCATCCGATGCCTTATGGAGACTTGAGAAAACAGGAGGTTCAGAGGTTTGCTTCAATCAGGGATTTGAAGAAAGCAGAATGTACTGTAGAAGAAAGAGAGGAATATGAAGGGCACATAAAAAATGGATTTGTGGTTTTTGCAGGAGTGGATTATGAAAAGATTCTTAGGAAAGCGGAAAAGGAAGCGGATATCATTTTATGGGATGGGGGAAACAACGACCTGCCTTTTTATGAATCGGATTTGCACATTGTGGTTGCGGATGCACTAAGGCCAGGGCATGAGTTGAAATATTATCCAGGGGAAGCGAACTTCAGGATGGCAGATGTAATAGTAATAAATAAGGTGAGTGGAAGTAAAAAAGGTGCAGGAATTATAAGGAAAAATGCAAAGGAGGTAAATTCAAAAGCAAAAATATTTGAGACTGATACAATATTGAGTTCGGATTTTGAAGGGAATTTAAAGGGAAAAAGGGTGCTTGCAATAGATGACGGACCTACGATAACACATGGAGGGATGAGTTATGGGGCAGGTTATTTATATGCAAAAAGAAAAGGAGCAAAGCTCATTGAACCAAGAAGGTTTGCGGTTGGGAGCATAAAGAAAGCATATTCAAAGTATAGGCATATGGGAAGAGTGCTTCCTGCGCTGGGTTATTCCAGAAAGCAGTTAAAGGAACTGGAAAAAACCATTGAGAATGCAAAACCTGAAGTGGTGGTTAGCGGAACACCCATGGATTTGAGGAATGTTATAAAGGTTAATGTACCTATTGTGCATGTTTCTTATAAAATAAAGGAAAGAAAAGGAAGCATGAAAAGGCTTGTAAAAGAATTTATCTTATCTTGAAAACAACGACCTCTCCCTGCGGACTTGTGTAAAGCAGTTCAAAGTTGTCCAGCTCCTGTAGGATAAGAGCCCGGTAAAGAACAGAATCATAGAATTTTGTACTTCTATCCTCCCATCCGCTTTTGAGTTCTCCCTTTTCCAGCCATATCTTTTCCTTTGTATAGAATAATCCGAAAACCCTGTTGCCTTGGGAGGTTGTGTATTCCTCAACCATAAATGCTTTATTCAGCTGGAGGTCGCCGTTTGGGTATTTCTTATCTAAATAATAAGGAGCAAAGAATTCTCCTGTGGTCAATTCAGCTTTCCCTACACAATAGGAAGCAACTGGTGTTACCTGTATACCTGAAGGAGTGGTTATTCTTTTCATGCTGTAAGCCAGAAGGCCTTTTTCCCCGCTTAATTCAGAAAGGGTGCATTCTTCTCCCGTAAGCACTATCTCCTCCCAGAGATGTTCCAATTCGCATTCAGAATTTCCAGGGGATTTGGAAACACTTGTTCTGTTAGCATGGGCGCAGCCCAGGTAATTCAAAGCACCGTATTTTCCTCCAAACTTCTTGAAATTGGAATAGGTGTCCAGCATAAGCTCCTTATCAAATAATGCATACTCTGAATCATGGGCCTTCATAAAAGAGATGAGCTCTTCTTCAGTTCCGTGGAGGAAACCATAAGCGGTTGCGCCTATCATGCTTGTTGAGGCATGGTCATTTCTGAGAACTGAAGCGTGCTGACCGAAATAGTTTATCCAGTGGCCGTAATCCCACCAGGAGATAATTCTTGCATCTTCAGGGAGCGTTCTTATCCATTCCATTGAATCCACCCAGTAGTATGCTAATCTCTGGCATCTTACAGATACCCCTGCCATTTCTACACTGGAAGGATTATAAGGGTCTGAAACAAGAGAGAATAAGCAGAGATTCTGGCTGTATTGGTAGTTTGTACCTAAATTGGCATAGAGAAGAGGGTCGCTTGCAATTGGACATACTTCTGAAACACCCTGTGAACACAATTCTGAAAATTTAGGCTGAAGGGCCATTGGGTCATCCTGGAACCTTGGCTGCCATATCACAGAGAGTATTCCCTGCGTCATTGAATTTGCGCCGTAAACCTGGAAATATGCAAAAAGAATCCCTATGAATACCAACCCTGCAAATATCTCTTTTTTGTATTTTGAAAGATAGGTGGAGAGGAACAGGAAAAGTTCTCCGAATGAGATGCCAACTCCGGTTCCAAGGGCAACACCCATATAAATAGTATATTTTGTTTTTAGAAGGCCAATCATAGAAATCGGGATTATGAACGCTGCATAAAGAAGGCTTAATCTCTCTTTTCTTAGGAAGATTTTCTCATATAAGGAATGAGCCACAGAAAGGAATACAAAGAAAAAAACCACGTGCAGCATGCTGTCGGTTTTTTGGGTGAAGTTCAGGCCTGCGGAAAATACCGCGTTTACTGTCCAGAAGATGGTTGAGAGAATAAGGTTGACAAGTGCTGTTATAGGATAAAGGATATAGTAGAGGGGGGGCTGAAAGACCGTTCCTATGAATCCTATTTGGGATTGGAAAGAGGAGCCGGCAAGTCCCTGCTCCTGGATTGTCCTGTGCAATGGTACGCCAAACTGTGCAACCCCTGCGGAGCCTTTCACAATTGAAAAGAAGCTTGCTCCAATTGGGGTGAAAAGCATCACGATAAGACCTATTGCAATGGCGCCTCCTGCATAATAGAATAATATTTCAGGGTCCTTTATTTTTATGGATTTTATATAATAGAGCAGAATAGAAAATATGTAAACTGTAAGTATAATCAGGTTTGCTCCGCTGAAAAGAGAGAATATATCAACAGTTTCTCTGAAGAACATCATTAGTAATGGAGCAAGAAAAACCCCAAGAATAACAATCCCATCTGTTTTCAATTTGAATAAAAGCTCTTCTTTTTTCTTTGAGATAAAAAACATGAACAGGGCGTGCAGAGGTATAAAAAGCATAAGAACTGTCTGGAGAACAATTGCTGAGCTTGAACCTAACGCGGTTGCCATATAGCCTATTGCTGCAAGAACAGCATAACGGAGGTCTTTTCTTTTTATTGCAAGCGCATAAAACCCAAGAAAGAATGCCAATCCAAAGAATGCATATGGCTGAACCTCGCTTTCCCCTGCAAGTGTTTTCATAAAAAACATCGGGACAAAGGAGATTATGGATGCTCCTATTAGTGCAAATTCCTTTTTGTACTCTGCGGAAATGAAAAGATAAAAGAAAAAAACTGCAAGAGCCGCAAAAAGAGGGGGGAGCAAACCTGCGGTTATTACATTCAAATAGATATCAGTATCTGCACCCATCTTTTCTCCGCCTGTATAAAGGGCATAGGCATCTGCTTCAAGGTATGCCTTCAACGGAGCCTGTCTATGGGAAGTAAAAACCTCAGGATACCATGCAAGGTCATCGATTAGTGGTGCTCCGCCGTCATGAAGTATAAAATAGGTATGGTAAAGGTAAAAGTAAGGGTCAAGTTCGTGGAATACCGGGCTATAAGATTGGATTCTCAGCCAGAAAGAAAAGAAAACAACAAGAAGAAGGAGAATAGGAAGGATATATGATTTCCAGTTTTGCTTGAAATCAGAAATAAAATCTTTTGGAAAAGAAAATAGATATGCTTTTTCTTTTATAAAGAATATCAAACCTATTGCATATGAAATGAATATTGAAAGTAAAGCGATTCCGTAGTTGAAAGGAACACCGAATATAAATAAAATCCAGGAAACAAAAGCAGGAATTATTACTCCTATTCCTAAGCCGGCCAGTATCTTTTCAATAAAATTCAGATCACTTTTTTTGAACAGGCCGAGGAAAAGCAATGCTCCTGGAAGGCCGAATCCGAGAGCAAGAACAATAAGGTAAAGAAAAAGGTTGAACTCAATCATTCCATCACTTATAGATTTTTAAGTATCTCTTCCGTCTCTTCATCATAAAAACTTTTCGGTTCTTCGGCTTGCCCTAGAGAACTGAATAAAGACGGGGATTTCACTCCGGTAATTATAGAGGTTACCCTTACTGATTCATTCATTTCAGGAACAAACCTAGCACCAAGTTTAACCTGTGCATTATCATCAAAACTCTTTGAGATGCCTTCTCCTATACTTATTGCATCTCCAAGAGAAAGATTGCGTCCGCCCTCTATATGAATAATGGCTCCCTTTGCTCCTTCATACTCAACATCAAGTAAAGGGTGGTTAAGAGTATCTTCAACAACGTTCTCAACCATATCAATTCCCTTTGCTTCTCCAAGGGAAATCATCGCAAGACCACCGTCTCCCATCAATGATTTTACATCTGCATAATCTATATTTATAAGACTGCTTTCTACGATTGTATCTGAAATTCCTCTTACTGCTCTCAAAGCAATCTCATCTGCAATTCTAAATGCTTCATTTATCGGAAGGTTTGGAGCATATGATGTAAGTCTATTGTTATCTATTACGATAACGGTGTCAGATACTTTCATGAGTTCATTGATTCCTTCCTGCGCCTTTTTCAGTCTTGCCCTTTCCAGAGCAAATGGGTAGGTGACAATGGAAATGACAACAGCTCCCTGGTCTTTTGCAACCTGTGCAATTACAGGGGAAGCACCTGTTCCGGTTCCTCCGCCCATACCTGCAAGCAGGAATACTATTTCATTTTCCCCTATTAGTTTTGCGAGTTCTTTTTTATCGATTTCTGCTGCCTTTCTTGCAACATCAGGATATCCTCCTGCTCCCAAACCTTTTGTAACAGAATAACCAAGGACGTGTTTGGAATGCGCCTCGGTAATATTAAGGTGAAGTTTATCTGTATTGACTGCAATGGTATGTGCGCTTCTAATTCCTGATTTTGTAATCCTGGAAACAGAATTACAGCCGGCTCCGCCTATACCAACAACCGAGATTCTTATCGTAGAACCGCCCTCATGAATGGGTTCTATTTTTTCCTCATTCTCCAAGATATCACTAACTATACTATTCAACATGGTCGCCACCGATTTAAAATAGAGAGCAAAATATTAAAAAGGCAGTGGTTGAAAAAACCGGAATTTACAGAAGTAAACACAAGAGTTGAAAATCTTTTAAGAATACTATCTAAAAGCAATGGTCTTTTTTTAACATTCAAAATTCTTGGACTTAACCCCTAAATATTTAATTGTTTTATTCAAGATTTTTTTAAATATTGGCTTGAATTTTTCATCTTGTTTAATAACCGGCTGTAGATTAACCAACGCCTCAACAAATTTTTTATCATAAGGAATTCTCCCTAAAAAAGGGATGTTATTTTGTTTTGCAAATTCTTCTATTTTTTTACTGAACTTTTTATTTAAATCATATTTATTAATTACAATCCCATAAGGAACTCTGAAATGTTCAACAACCTGTAAACTTCTTTTTAAATCACTCAAAGCTGATGGTGTTGGTTCTGTAACTGCCAAAACAAAGTCAGAACCTCGAATAGAAGCTATAACCGGACAGCCGATTCCTGCAGAAGAATCCGCAATCATTATATCTGCATCAAATTTGCTGGCTTTTCTCTTGATAGCGTCAACTACTTTTCCACTGCCGCTTTCACCCATTTTTAATTGACCGGAAATTAGAGAAAAACCATAGTCAGTTTTTGCTTCACCAATGACTGCGTTTTTCACTTTCTTTAATTCAATTCCCTGCGGACATAAAAGCTGGCAGGCTCCGCAACCTTCGCATAAAAATTTATTTATCTCAGGTAATCCTTTTTTTCTATTCCAGCTAATTGCAGAAAAAGTGCACATATTTACAATCTCTTTACAGTCTTTCGCTTTTTCATTCACAAATGCCTTTTCATTAGTTGAAATTACTTTTTCTTTATCAAATTTTTCAACACCCAAAATTAAAGCCAAATTAGGAGCATCAACATCACAATCAACAGCAACTATTTTTTCTTTTTCAGCTAATAAAACAGCTAAAGAAGCAGTTATGGAACTTTTTCCTACTCCTCCTTTACCGGATAATATTGTTATTGTTTTCATTTTATCTCCTTTATCTCCTTGATAATTTCCTTAATGGCCTTGTGTTTTACAGGAATTCCTTTAGAATAGGCTTCCTGTATTTTTTTGCTGTATGGAATTTCAGCAATTATTTTTATTCCAAAATTTTTAACTGTTTTTTCTACCTCTTTCTTATCAGCAATATCTGACCTGTTCAATATCACTTTTGATTTTACTTTTAATTCTTTCATTAATTCTAAGATAAGTTTCAAATCATGGTTTCCCAAAGGTGTTGGTTCGGTTACTGCTATTCCTAAATCCACATCAAGTAAAGCCGCAATAACTGGACAATGTGTCCCGGCTGCTGTATCTATTATTATATAATCGTAATTCTTTTCCTTTGGTTCTATATATTTTTTGACAGCATTTACAATCAAACTGGACTCCTCTATTCCGGGTTTCATTTCTCCGGTTACTAATGTAACATTTTCCTTTTTTCCGGAGAGAATTTTCCCTATAATTTGTTTCTTTTCAGAAATAGCATTAACTGGACAGGCAATTTCACAAGCTTTGCAACCAGTACACTGCTCCGGAACAAGAAATGGAATTTTTCCTTTCACAAAAACTATAGCATTTTCCTTGCATACTTGGGAACATCTACCGCACTTTATACATTTATTCTTATCAAAATTTGGGACCATGTTTTCAACATCTTTTACCTTTTTAGTATCGATTGAAAGAACAATATCATCATCAGGACAATCAACATCAGCATCAATGAGTAAAACCTTATTTTCCTTGGCTAATTCTATTGCTAAAGCTGTTGCCACGGTGGACTTTCCTGTGCCTCCTTTTCCTCCTGTGATAGCTATTTTCATATTGAGTCCCCTTATTAATTGTGAATTATCCAATCTAAATATTGCTTTTGCTCTTCTTACAGTCCGCGTCTCCCAAATTCTTTGTTTCCGGAACCCATTGGACCTGTAGCGCTATTCAATTCTTCTAATTTGCCTTCAACGAAATTATCTAATGCATCCTTTACTTTTCCAGTGGTACTATAAACTTTTATTCCAAATTGTGAAAATACACTAATAGCCCTTGGACCTACGTTTCCTGTTATCACTGCCTTAACACCTTCATTTGCTACGAGCTCGGCTGCTGAAATTCCTGCACCGCCACCAACATTGATACTGGGATTTTCAATACTTTTTATTTCTTCAATTTTCTTATCTTTTACTTCGGCAATAACAAAATAAACACATCTGCCGAATCTTGCATCAATCTGGCTTTCAATTCCTTTTCCTGTAGAACTTATTGCTATTTTCATTTGATTCACCTCATTTCAGTTAGCATATACTATTTTAATTTGTTTTGCTCTTTATTATCTAGAAACAGGCTTAGCAGACTTTTTACCTCTTCCCAACTTTTACATTTAAACAACTTGATTAAAATTTTCTTTTGTTTTTCAGTTAGTTTCTCCAATGCCCTGCTTCTTTTTGATTTATTTCCATCGAACAAAATAAGGAGTAATTCTGTTATTGTTTCTTCGGACAGCCCTTCCTTCTTAAAAAAGACCTTAATCTTTTTCTGAAACTCAAATTCCTGCTGTTTTTCTTCTATTTTTTCAGAATCTCCTTTCTCTTCTTTAGTTTTTTTCTTTGTATCTTCTTTTTGCTTTTCTTGTTTCTCTTCCTGCTCTTTTTGCTTTTCCTCTTCAACTTCCTTTTTCTGTTCCTTATTGTTTTCACTAATCCTGTTCTCTTTTTCATCTGATTTTTTTGAATTGGGTTTTTGTTCGTTTTTCTTTTTCTCTTCTTTTTCCTTCTCTTCCTGCTCTTTTTTTTCACTTTTCTCTTGTTTCTGCTCCTTCTTCTTATCTAAAAAATCTTCAATTTTCTTTTTAATTTTTGATAGTTTCTTGGAAAATTTTTCTTTGAACGAACCAGAAGTCTCACTCTGTTCGGCGGCTTCAATACCCTCTTTATCTATCTGTATCTTTGATTCATTCCTATATTCTATATTGTCCATTGGCTTCTCTTTACTATCAACAAAAACAGAATTCTTTTTTTCATCTGAAGAACTCTCTTCTCTGGAAGTCTGTTGCTCATTTTTTTCCAGGTTATTCTTAGTATCATCCTTGTTTTCCTGTAGTTCAAAATCTCTTTTTTTCTGAATGGGTTTTTCTTCAGAATCAAAAAGACCCAGCAGATAACCATAAAGTCTTCTCAGATGCGGGTCGGTTCGTATTTGTTCGCTGGTATATCCCGTTCCTCCAACTTTCCCTGAAACGATATCTGCTCCTTTTGTCTCATCATGCTTGTGTTGTCTTTGTTCATCTATTCTATGTGGACCATCATCATACTTTCGTTTTCCTATATCCTGCAGGATGCGAAATTCGGCGATTTCCTGGGTTGTGTTTTCAGTTCCTAAATAAGAAATGCTCCTGTTGTCCTCCGCAATAATTGGCTCTGCATCTTTCGCACTATCTTTTGGAGTTTCTTTTTTAGGGGATTCTGTAGATTCTAAAAAAGAATCCTTTCCAGAAATAAGTTCATCATTAAGTTTAGCAGGACCTTGTTCAACAAGGGCATTTGCTTTTTCCTCGCTCAGTTTAGAAAGAATAATTTTATGTGCACCTGCATTCATGTTTTTTATCTCATTCAATTTTTCCTGCTGTTCAGCTTCAGGCAGAGATAAAATATTCTTAAGCATCATTTTCATCATTGGACAGGCTCCGCAATTCCCATCACAACCCTGCGGTTTCTTAAAATTGCTAAAAGGATTTTTTTGCTGCTGCTGGGGGGTTTTTTGAACATCTTTGTTGCCTACCCTCTCTGCATCTCCCATAATCATCACACCGAAATTTTCTTTAGGAGCATTTTATAGGCAATACTGCTTCTTTGCTCTATTATTTTACTCAATACATCTTCCAATTCAGGAAACAATTCTGCTTCTTTGTTGAGCTGAAAAAGAATAGAAACTGAATGCTGGAACAGCTTTAGCATTGGTTCATCAAAACCTGATTTGAATGAAGAAATTTCATTAAAATTGTCAACACTCTCAAGATAAACCATCACTTTTTTGGAGGTGGAAGGTGGAAATCCCTTTAAGGAAATCTTAATCTCTTCTTTAAAACACCTGCGCATCCTCTGGTTTCCAGAGGGGCATTTATGAGTATCGGGAATAGTATCGTGAGAATTTTCCATAATAATCAAAACCTTTCTTGGTTTTCCATAATAATCAAAACCTTTTTTGAATTTATGGATATTAGGTATATAATTAAGTTGCCCTAACAAAAGTAGGGAAAGTAAATAAAACCCTAAGAAGGAGGGTTTGTTTCTCTCTTTTTCCTGCAGAATTCCCTGAAAGCCTTAGAAAACTGCTTGTTTTCTTTTTGCTCTGCAAACTCAACAAATGCCTTGAATTGGGCAATGGTTTTTTTATCAAGATGATGCTCAAGGATGCATGCGTCCTTTCCTGCTATCTCATCTGGAACACCTATTATCTTCAGGAATTTTTCAAAAATATCATGTCTTGCTCTTATGCTTTTTGCTATTTTTTCCCCTTCTAATGTAAGGGTTATTCCGCTCCTTTTTCTGTAAATTACATATCCTTGGGAATGAAGTCTGGAAAGCATTTCGCTGACACTGGGGGGTTTTACCTTCAATCTCTCTGCAAGGGCCTTTACCCTCACGTATCCTTTTTCCTTTATTTCATCGTAGATTGCCTCTAAATAATCCTCAGTTTTTCTTGAGAGCATAATTCTATTTGGCAATATTAGGTATAAAAAGCCTTCGGCTGAGAGGAACAAAAATATATACTACTAAATTACATTCATCTCTTCTAAAATTTCTATTGCGGTTCCAACGCATTTGATACATGGGACGGCTTTGGCTTTTAGTTTCTTGCAGTCGACTTCTCCCAAGCGCTTTTCAAAATGCTTCATGAATCCATATCCTTTTTTGTAGCATTCCGTTCTGTCTTCGTAGGGAACAACCTTGCCGTATTTAATTCCTATTATTAGGAGGGCTCCTGTAGCTGCACCGCAGATATCTCCGAATCCTCCAATGCCCCGGCCGAATACTGTTCCTGCACGCTCAACCTCCTCATTCTTGATGCCCCATTTTTCCAATGAAACCTTAATCACTGCTTCTGCACAGTTGAAGCCGGAGTGAAAATATTTTATTGCTTTTTCTTTTGTGGTTTGTTTTTTTGCCATGAAATAAACTGGAATACAAAAAACTTAAAATACAGCTGAAGAAATTGAAATGTATAGAAGGAAACGCAACAGAACTATTTATTCTTTATTGCAATGTTTACCCTTATTTTGTGCCTTGACCAGACCTTTGTCTCCAATGAAACCGAGCTTGTTCTTACAACGATGCTGGCATTTGAGAAATCCGGTCTGGAAATAAAGAGGAATGGCTCTGAGCCTCGGTCAATTCGTGAAGTACGAAACATTGAATCTATCGGCCGTTTACGCACACCATCGCCATAGAAGCTTATTGTATTATCATAACCCATTGGAATTTCATTCTCTACTCCTGAATAGATAGCAACATGGCCGTATGTACCGCGCCTTGAGGGATTGGCAAACTTTCTGTTGGTGGATTTGTGGAAAACAAGCATGCCTTTGTATTTCTCAGGCTCTTTCTCTAGCAAATCAAGCAACTTATTCTGCTTTAGGGACTTTGTCATTTTCTTTGTGTTGGTCCATTGGAGATAAGTGCATTCTCCTATATCTACATCTATCTTTGCACTAGATTTTCCTTTACTTGCTTCCTTGAATGATTCCGAGAGCAACTCTGAGATTACCCTGTTATAAACCTCTCTGGTGAAAAGGGCGCAGTCCCATACTCCATTTTCCCAGCCTTTATCTTTTGTTTCCTTCATTAGTGCCTCGGCGGTTTCCAGGATTCGGTTTGAAACCTTTTTCCACTCAGACCATTTTTTTACAAATAAGCGGGAGGCCTCAAGAAGCAGTTTCTTATTTTTGATATTTTTTACAGAATAACCTTTTTCCAGATAAACCTTTCCGGATTTTATTCTCATGGTGGCCATGATTCTTCCTTTTTTCTTTGGAACCTGTGCAAGTCTTGCATTCTTTCTAATAGGGATAAGGCCTGGTTTTTTACTCTCTTTTACCTTTGTTTCTCTTGCCATAATCATAATATGTATGAAAATAAATAAAAACTACTCGGAATAGAGATGTGAAATCAGAATCTCTCCAAAAGAGCCGTAACTCATAGACTTTATATCTCCTTTTCTTTTTTCAAGCTGTCTTGCCCTTTTCAGAAGGAAATTTGAGAATTTTACTGGTTTTGTTGTTCTTGAGTAATGCTTTGCCATCTCTTGAGCAATGTATCTGCTTACCCCTGCTTCTCCTATTCTTCTATTGGCAAGGAAATTTGTTATGCTTTTATTGTTTTTGAGGTATTCTGGAATTGCTGATGAGCTTCCACAGCTTCCTGGAAAGAAAAGGATATTCTTTGCTCCATTTTCATTGAATATTTTGGTCGGGAAATATTTGGTCAGATTGTAAGAGTGGCCCCTGAAGAGATAGACTCCGTTCGGGTTTTCTTTTATTGTTTGTTTCAAGATTTTTTCAGTTTCTTCTGGCTCGCCTCTGATTAGGATAAACCTTGCCTTATCATTCTCAAGGATTATTTTTCCTGTTTTCTCGTTGAGTCTTCTTTTTCCCTTTGTTTCAGAAAGGGTTTCCTTTAATTTGAAATTTCTCTTAAGTCCTTGATAGGTTCCGCTCCACAGACCTCCTTCCTTTCCAAAGACCTGTACCACAGTGAATTTTCCTTTAGAAACAAATTTCTGAGGTCTAAAAATTGAACGTTCCTGAATAAGTTTTGAGATTTTCTTTTTCTTTTCTTCTGAAACCAGGGTGGTGTTCTTATCTGTGATTGTAAGAAGAAATTCAAATGCTTTTTTGTTTTTTCCTTTTGTTTTTGAAAAGTTTTCTTCTAATTTTCTTTTTATCAATTCTATGTTTTCTCCTTTTTCCAACCTTTCAATCATGTTTCCAAGGAGGAAGAGATAATTGTCTTCAAGCTTCAGTTTTTCTATTGGTTCTATAAAAACATTGATGAGTTTTCCTGCATTTTCCTCTGAGAATACTCCTTTTTCTCCTGTGAATAAATCATAGGTGATTAATCTTGCTGTCAGGTTTCTTAGCTTTTCCTTCCCAAGCTCATTATCAAATAATGTGAGTTGTTTAAGTAGAAGATAGGGGTCTTTAGAGTAACTAAAAAAAGGGTGGGTCATTATGATTTTTTCATTTATTTTGTATTCTCCTTTCTTTAAATCACTCTGAAATCTTTCTACAAGCATCTTATTTGAAGAGGTGTAGAAATATTCAGGGTCTGAGAGAAGAAGGGCAGTAATTTGGTACTTTGTAAGGGAATTAAGGTATTGTTTTCTTTTTGTTGAATCATTGTGGAGGGTGTCAAGGGGTTTTCCCAATTCTATTGAAGCTGGATAAGTGGAGAAAAGGACTGTGAAGAGTAAGGATTCGTTGTTTAGAAGAGAGTTTAGGTATTCTGGTTTGAAATTGGTGTCTTTTAGGAGTGAATTTAGGGCGTCGAATGCATATCCAGTTGCGTATCCTGTAGTGTTTTTTGTTATTGTTTCAATTGCTGAAAAGTATTCTGGTTTGAAATTGGTGTCTTTTAGGAGTGAATTTAGGGCGTAGAATGCAGATTCAGTTGCGTATCCTGTAGTGTTTTTTGTTATTGTTTCAATTGCTGGAAGATATTCTGGTTTGAAATTGGTGTTTTTTAGGAGTGACCTTAGGGCGTAGAATGCAGATTCAGTTGCGTGTTCTGTAGTGTTTTTTGTTATTGAATTGAAAACCGGGCTCCAGTGTTTTTCTATCCAGTCTGGTTTGAAGTTTTTGTTTTTTAGGAGTGAATTTAGGGTGTAGAATGCAGATTCAGTTGCGTATCCTGTAGTGGTGTTTTTTGTTATTGAATTGAAAACCGGGCTCCAGTGTTTTTCTATCCAGTCTGGTTTGAAGTTTTTGTTTTTTAGGAGTGAATTTAGGGTGTAGAATGCACTTGGGGTTGCGTCTCCTGTAGTGTTTTTTGTTATTGTTTCAATTGCTGGAAAGTATTCTGGTTTGAAATTGGGGTTTTTTAGAAGGGAATCTAGGGCGTGGAATGTACTTTCGGTTGCGTCTTCTACAGTGTTTTTTGTTATTGTTTCAATTGTTGAAAGATATTCTAATTTGAAGTTCCGGTTTTTTAGGAGTGAACTTAGGACGTAGAATGTGGTTTTGGTTGCGTGTCCTGTAGTGTTTTTTAAGACAATTTCTACGACAGGAATCAATCTCAGGAAATTTCTTTCATTGAGTTTATGCTGTTTTGCAAAATTTATCCATGCTATTTTTACCTGCTTTGCATCCCATGGACAGCGCTCTTCAAACTCCTTTGGATAGTGTTTTTCGAATAATTTAGTATAATTTAGTTTTTTCTTTAGGATAACCTGGGCAATCTTAGGAGTTTTACTTGGAATAAAAGCTAGTTTTTTATTTTTCAGCGGTTTCTGCTTTCTTTTTGCCATAAGTATATTATGTATGAAAATAAATAAAAA
>JAGMCT010000013.1 GCA_023129075.1 Microcaldota archaeon | reverse complement strand
GCATCTCTCTTATTCCCTGGCCTTCATATGCCAGAAGAAGGGCATCATCCTCTAGATAGATTGCATTTGGAAGTCCATCCTCAATTCCTTTACTCTCATGGTTGTAATAAACCTCCCATCCAAGTCCAACCCCCACAAGCATTCTGCCTACAAATGCACCATAACTCATGCCTTTCTTAAGGATATCCTTTATCTCGTAAATGTTAACATCAAACATACATTTTTTCATTATGTTATGTGCAATTTCTGCATCCCCTTCATGCAGTTTTTTTATCTCTGCCCTTTCATAATCCATAACCTGTTTTTTACCGAATTTTTCTTTTACCGGCACCTTTTTTTCTTCAGTTTTTTCTTTTAATTCCTTGAATTCTTTCACAGATTCCACCTAACCAAATCTTGTTCCGCAGACAGGACACCTTGTCATGTAATAGGTTGCTTCATATCCGCATATTGGGCATCTCCACACCCTTTTCTTTGCCCTTCTCTCTTCTGCTTCAAAATCATAACCGCATTCTTTATTCTTGCATCTTTTTGCATCCAAGTCGTTTAATTCCCCGCATTTTGGGCATTTCTTTTTGAACATGCTTTTTATTCTTACCCCGCACCCAGGGCATCTCTTCATTTCAAGTGTAATTTTTTCATATCCGCAGCTCGGGCATTTGAAGTATTTATCTGCAAGTGTGCTTTTCCCCTTTCCTCCAAGTGCTTGTTTTACTATGTCCAAAATCCCCAATCTAACACCATCTTTTTGTTCGGTTTTACTATTTTTTAATCCTTTCTCTCCACATTCATTTTAATTCAATAACATTAAAGGATAGGTTTTTATATCCTATTTAAGAGGTATTCCTATGCGTTCGTGGTGGTTATTCCTATTTCTGCTTCCTGTAGTATTTTCCATCACAATTGACCTTCCTAAATTGGACAATACTTTTGTTATGCTTGTTGGAATGCTTTCTGTTCTTGTTATTGTAATGTATTCCATTGTTGCAAGTTTTACCCAGAATCCAAGATATATGGCTTATTTCAAGATTGAGTTACAGGAATTCATAACCTCAATAATCATAGTTGCAATTGCAATGGCCTTTTTCACCGGAGCAGATGCAACCGTACAGATGTTTTCCAATGAAGATAATTCAGTAGAACTTGCAGAAGCAGTAACCGAAAGCATTCTGGAAGACATAGGGAAGGTTTATACAAAAATAGCCGAAGCATACAATTATGTAGGGATAGCAACCGGTTTTTCACATTCTTATACTGTGGCAAACGCATTTTATATATATACAGCTAAAACCGAGATGCCATTCTCAGGACTTTCTCCCTTAATGGGGTCCTTGCAGAGCGCAGCATCCCAATTGACCATGCAGTATTTTGCATTTTATGCTCTTAAACTTGTTGCAGGGTTTATTTCGGCTGTTGTTCCGACCTTTGTACTTCCTGTAGGTTTTGCATTAAGGATATTTCCGTTCACAAGAAAATTGGGCAGTACATTAATTGCAATCTCTGCTGGAGCATTGGTTTTCTTTCCCCTTTCACTGGTTTTTATTGGTGAAATTTATAATCAGATTGATTTTAGTAATGTTGAAGAGGCAAAAGCATTTCATACTGAAAAACTTGAGATAGACCAGTATAATTTTGTACTGGATGTTTCAAAGGCCATCTGCGGAAATGTATTCTTAAGAACATTGTTTTCAATAGGAGACATTGCATTTTCTCTTATTACTTCTTTAACAATATGTGCAATCTCTTGTATAGGGGCAGCTGTACTTTATGGGGTATGTTTTGCAGGATGTTTCTTTCCCTTATTTGACCTAATGCTTTGGAGTGTATGGCCATTAATAAATTTTGGATTCATGTCAGCTTATTCAGCAGCAACAGCAATTTTCGGGAGTTTGGATTATAGCGCTGCGGTTTCCCAAATGGAGCCAGTAATTAAAATACTTGTTCCTGCAGCAGCAGAACTTTCGGTGTTCACTATCTTCTCCATGATTTTTATAGGCATAATAACTATTACGGGTACGCGTGCGGTTTCCTCAGCTTTAGGAGGGGAGCAAATCCTTTATGGAATCTCCAAGATACTGTGATAAGATGAAGAGACTATTGCTTTTATTTTTGATTGCGGTGCTTGCCTTTGCCCAGACAGATTCATTTATCAAGGCAGAGACATTCCAGGAACAGCTTGCAAATATTTCTGCAGATTCTGCGATTTTAAACGCCCTTCCAATTATCTCCATTGCACTGCTTATTTCTGTTTCTGTTTCTGCTGTTGTTTATGGTTTTGGAAAGATGTTCTCTAATGCAAGAATGCTTGTTTTTGCAAAGGATGAACTCTTTCATTCTATTGTTTCTGTTATCCTTATTTCTTCTATAGCAGGCATTTTTATTTTTTCCTCTCAATTTTTTGCATACTTTACAGACAGCACTCCTGATAATATGCTAAGAGCCATAACATATATGGAGGAACTGCTTCGCATGGGCAGGCAGATTCTGGAAAACCTGATAAAATATGATTACATATACCAATTTGATGCGACGTGGTATTGGGGGTATTTTGCACCTTTCGTAGGTGGAGAAACCTTCTGGGATAATGCCTACCACAATGTTTATGCAAGGCAGTTGCAGATACTTACTGATTTGGTAATGATGGGATACGTGGCCGTAGGAGTTCAGCTCTATGTTCTTAAATTCATAAATTCTTATGCATTTGCAGTAATGGTTCCGGCAGCCATACTTTTTAGAACGATTCCAATCATAAGGCCTATGGGTAATCTGATGCTGGGTCTGGTTTTTGCTCTCTATATTTTTCTTCCTCTTGCTTATGCAATACATTCGCCCGTTATTGATGTTACTCCTATATGCGACGATAATGTAGAAGCGGAAGTACTCTATGAATGCAGTTCTCCAATGGGGTGGGGAACAATTGCTTCCTTCCTTTTCCAGGCTACATTCCTTCCCAATTTGGCCTTGATTTTCTTTGCAACCTCGCTTACAGCGATGAAGAATGTGGTTAGGGTGATTTCATGAAAAGAGTGTGGTTGTTGCTTGTTTTTATTCTGCTTTTCAATGTAGTTACAATTGGGAATGCAGTACCGGATGAAAAGGAGTTAGAAGAATCTCTTGTTCAATTTAAGCAAAAAACAGAGGGGTTGTTTGAATCCGAAGACAAAAAACTAATTTCCCCGCTAATGGAATTTTTGCTGGACTGGAAAACGATTGCAATCCTTGGGGTGCTTATAATGACATCCCTTATTACACTTACATATACAATTGCCATCTCTTTCAATATTCCTGAGTTAAGAGCATGGGCGGATGTAGAGCTCAGCGAGGCGATATCTTCAGTGCTTATAATAACGCTTATAATGGGCGCCATAGTGTTTGCAGGGGGTTCTGTTGAAAACCTTATGTGCAATGATGTTAATTTCGCCCATAAGGATTATTGCAGTGATACTAATCTCAAGAATGAGTTCATGGTTTCTTCAGTTGCATTAGATTATGTAAACCTGTTGATTGGTACTACAGAGGACCTTTATTTTGACCTGCTTGAAGAGAACCTTGAGATGTCAGCCCAGGCTCAGGAAACCAGAACAGTTGGAGTTGTTTATCAGATGTTTCTTAATTTTGCATTCAGTGGAAAATTCAATCCGCATCTATCAATTTATTCTGAAAAATTTCAGCAGGAGCTTCAATCTCTGGATGGAATTTTATTTTCTGTCAATTCCCAGAAGTTTCTTCTTGAATCAATTTCCATGGTTGTGGCTCCACTTTTGATAATGCTCGGGGCAATTCTCAGGTCTTTTTTCCTTACAAGAAAAACCGGGGGTTTGTTGATAGCTACGGGCATAGGTTTTCTGCTGGTTTTGCCTGCTACTTACGTCCTTTCTTCTTACACAATAAAGACAACAGTGTATGGGGCTGAGTCTATTTCAGGTGGTTCCAAGTTCTCAGCTGTTTGTCCGAAGGCGTGCAAGATAATTCCTCCTGCTGGTTTTGACTCCAAGAAAAGTTATTCTTATTCTAAAATGATTGATATTCTCTATGAAGACCCTAATATTGGTGAAGAGGATGTTAAAGCATTTCTGAATGGAACAATACGAAAAGTTATTGTGACAACGCTTGATGCTGATGATGTGGAAGTTATTAAGGAATATACCTCCTGCCAGTATTATGATGCAGACCCAGAAGACGACCTGGAGTGTGATATTTCCTGCAGAGAACTTCCATTTCCAACAGGAATAGACTTCTGTATGTACCAGAGGGAAAGCTGTGCAAACATGCCTGAGGAATGCAAGATTGTAAGAAAGGTTAAAGGAGACATTCCGATTTATGAATTAGGAGGGCAAATTGATGAAGACGACTTGGAAGGTTATCTCCCAAATGCTGATGAGGTCATGGGTGAAGGATTCAAGGAGATAGTAACAACCACAGGTTTGTGCAGGGAAGAATGCAGGTCTATACCCCCATTAAAAGTGGATTGCAATAAATGGTGTCCTTCTCAATGCCTTTACCAGTACTCAGATGGAGAGGTAAATCCTGACTGCCGGAACGCATGCGGCGAGGATGGAAGGGATAAACATGGAAATTGTAAGAACAATGACCATCCATGCAGAGAACTTTATCACAGTGCATCAGGCAAGGACCTCATAAAGGACAATCTTGTAAAACCCGAAGACACCTGCGTTGAAATAATCCCGACATTGGTTAGGGAAAAGGGCCACATCTCTGCTCTGGAAGGGGGCTGTTATGAATGCATCTACCTGTTTGATTCAGGATTCCGCTTCACCCCCCAGATTCATACAGATTGCGCAACGCTTTGCGGAGGTGATTACGGAGGTTCTTCTCCGGTTTATCTGGAAGACCTGGATGTTACAATGAACAAGATTGATGGTTTTGTTGGTCCTTCAGATATAAAATCAGTAAGCAAACTTATGATTCCAGCATATATCCTGCCCATATTTAATTTGGTTATAACCTTTATGTTCATACAGACTCTTTCACCTTTGATAGGAGGAGATGTAAACATTCCTGGTTTGATGAGGGCGATATGATGAAACGTTTATTGTTCTTGCTTGGGTTCCTTTCTCTTCTCTTTGCCCAGACTGTTCCATGGCATACTACTGCCATGTTAGGCATAATGATATCCGTACTTGTGCTTTTTACTTTTTATCTTTTGACTTATATAGTAGATAGTAGAGAAATGCGGGCTTTTGTTACAGATGACCTTTACCAGGTATTCTTCACATTATTCCTTCTTGCCCTCTTTTTCTCAATAGATTCTTCGTTGAGCAGTATCATTGACCCAATCATTGGAGATTTTTTTATAATCTCAGATTCTTCTTCGCTTCCTCAAAGTTCTGAATCCATGCGATCGGTATATGATGCAATCCAAGATCCAAAGGACCATATAGATTATGCATTTCTTTCCACATTGTACCTTGTAGGGAAGAATGAAGAGGTGCTGAAGGTACTCACAGATATTTCAAAGGACCTTGGAAAACAGGCATCCACTGGGGGAAGCTGTTCCTTCCTTGGAATAGGTGCATCCTATGCCGGCTGTTCAGGGATTGCAGTTCCTTTGTCCTCTGTTTCAGCATCAGCACCTGCAGTATTAAGCGGAGTGCTTGCTTTGCTTGCCCAAACATTCCTGCTTGTGCTTTCAAAGGATTTCTTTTTTCCGTTCCTTCTTCCGATTGGTTTATTCTTAAGGAGTTTTAGTTTTACCAGGGGTGCAGGGGGTTTCCTGATTGCATTTGCGTTTTCCTTTTATTTTATTTATCCATTTGGAATATTAATAACAAAGGGGATGGTTGATACTGCAGCTGAGTCATTGAAGATAGATGATACGGCTTTTTCTCCTGAAGATTTTACAGCTAATGAGGGGAGCTGCGACCCCTTTGCCCTGGATGTAAAATACACAAAGAATGCTGTCAAGGTTGTCCTTTCAGATGACTTACTCAAACCGTCGTTATATTGGTCTTTTATAGGAGGAACCTTCTCCTCCGTCCTGTCGCTGCTTTATCCATTAAGCGCGACAGCCGCACTATCCAAGGTGTTTGGTGCAGAGATTGATGTCTCTGCATTGGCAAGGATAGCATAGGTGAATGGTATGAATGGAATATGCAGTAGTTTTGATGTGCTCGGAGATGTATATACTCTTTCCTTATTTGCACTGGTAATAACATCTCTTGTAATTACAATAGTTTACCTCTTTGGCCAGTTCCTGAGAAATCCAAAGCTTCTTGCTTGGAGCAAAACAGAGTTTTTCCAGATTGGGGTTTCTGTTGTTTTGGCTATACTCGTACTGCAGCTTATAGGGGTTTCCTGCTGGCTTGAATCATCACAGCTTCAAGAAGTTCTTGGAGCTGAAAAAAGCTCCACTGGAAAAGGAGTATTTGAAATCTCCCAGAATTATCTAAAGGATATAGCAGACTATAATCACCGCACGATACAATCCATTAGGTATTATGGAGGCTCTGCTGAAATCCTTTCAAGATATGGAAGGCAGTTGTGCGAACCAGGTATTTTCATATGCGTTTTTGGTCCAAACGGAAAGAATTTTTCTCCTTTCTCGGGTTTGAGTTTTGTTTCTCAAATCATGGGGGTGCTTCTTTACTCTACAACCGTTTCTTATCTTACGGTTCTTGCACAATTGTTTTTTATAACTGCACTAAATAAGGGAGCATTATTACAATACCTGCCCCTGGCATTGATACTGCGTTCTATGCCATTCTTTAGGAAACTGGGTGGAGCACTTATTGCAATTGTAATTTCCTTATTCATTATATTTCCATTTCTTCTTACGATGGAATCGTTTTTTTGGAATCCATCCACTTTCGGAGACCCATCAAAATCAGTATATGACAGCGAGTTTGACCTTGATTACAGCATATTCCAGTCTTTTGGGGAACAGTTGGGAGATATAATGAAGAATATAAAGGATATTGTTGGAAAGATTTTTGATATAGATGGAAAAGACCTTCTTAAAGAACCGGCGGATATTTTCCAGAAAGCGATTAAGATTGATGAGCCGAACGATGTAACGGACATAAGTACAAATTACTACGAAGTTTTTTCCTATGCAGCATCATCATTTATAACTTCTGTCTTTCTTTTTTCATTTAATATACTAGCTATTGCAGCATCTGCAAGAGCATTAAGCCGGATTATAGGGGAGGAGGTTGACCTGACCAGGTTGATTCAGATAATATAGGTGGTATGATGGAGTATGGAGTAATGGTGGGGACGTTTTGGGGGCATTGGACTCCTGGCGAGGGTTGGTTTGTAATTGCTATGCTTGCCGTGCTCATAACATTATCCATAAATACCTTTCTTTATCTTGTTTCCTATGTTCTCAACAGCGAAAGGATGAAGCGGTTTGCAATAGCCGAATTCTTCCAATCCACAGCAACAGCACTGCTTATAATAATGATTGTTGGGATTATTACTTCAGGGATGACCATCCTTGAAGCCACCTTTAAGGACACCTTGGGACCGGATGTTAATCCCCTGAATGTTATTCTGAAAGGCACGCAGGATTCTCTTGAGGACTTGGATTTGATGTTTGAGAGCATTGTTACAAATGACATCGGGCCTGAGAGAACCTACTGGCTGACATTCTCTTTTTATGGAGTTCCGGTATTTCAGGGGCTGTGGATTTCCTCTTTGCACAGGCAGGTTGAGGGATATCATACGGTTGCCAAAAAGGTAGTCGGTCTGCAGATTGCTCTTAATTCCCAATTATTCCTCATTAAATACATAGGAGAGAATATGCTTAATATATTCCTTCCGCTTGGAATAGTACTGCGTTCTTTTTATTTTACCAGAGGAATTGGAGGATTCTTTATTGCATTAGGGCTTGGTTTTTATTTTGTATATCCCGGGATTCTTACTATGATGTCAATGCAGGGAAAGATTAAGATTCCTCCGCCAGAACTGCCCCAATATGTCGGGGCATGCAACTTGCCAACTATGAGCGGAGTCACCGTTGGAGGGCTTTCAACTGCAGGGGGAAGCACGCTTAGCCAGTCTGCTGTTTCCTTTTCAGCAACAAGTGATATAGCGAATTTTGTTTCGCAAACATTTTTAAGTATATTTTTCAATAACATGATTGCGTTCTCAATAACGCTTATGTTCATACGGTTTGCTACAAATATTCTCGGCGGGGAGGCCGGATTGTTCTCAAGAATGTTGGTGAGATTTTTATGAAGAGATTATTGATTGTATTTTTGTTTCTTTTCCTTTTTGGCTGCACCAATGACCCTGAGTTCTACGACTGTTGTTTAAGGTATAATGCAACTATGGATGGAACATGCGTTCTTGAAAACGAAACAAAATACACAACAGAATTCTGCTATTATTTTACCGAAGATGAGTACTGTTTTGCTTATCCTGATGGGAGTAAAAAATGCGATACAGAGGAGGACAAAATCGTTCTTGTAAATACCTGCAATGTAACCCCCCCTGGTAAAACTGAGACTATGCTGATTCCTATATGCGGAGAGCTTGAGATAACGGGCTGCACCAGGGGAAATTGTGTAGCTCTTATCTGCGGTGATTTCAGTTATCTCCCTAAACCCACGCCTTCAACCTCAAGTTTTACAGAAGAGAGGGATAAGGTTGGTTTTGAGGGCCAGACAAGGAACCTTTATGGTGTGGACTGCAGGTTTGAGAAACTTACCCCTCTGCTTCTGCGTGCAATACAGAACAGCAAGGGAAAGCTTTATGCATTGGGATACAGGTTTGGGGTTGGAAGTACTTTTAATGAATATGATATCTCCTCTGTTTTCTTTCCGGTTACTGATGCTGACTGCAGATTGAATCCAATGGGGGATAAGGACCGCTATATGAATTATTTGGCTGTTGATATGGAGTTTGATGCTGGTGGTAATAGTTTTACTGAGGTAGGCCATGACCGTGCTGGAAGTCTTTGCTCTTATTCCGGGAATGTAGAATTGTTAAATGGAGAATGGGTCTGCAAGACTAATGATGATATCTCCTCTTATTCTCATCATGATTGTAATCTGAGGTGCTGGTATTATCAGCATGAAGGCGGTTTTAGAGGGTATAAGGTAATCCATTCAAAAAGAATAGAGTGGGATGGTGGTAACTGTATACTTCTTCATGGTCTTTGGATAGGTCATAGTTCCATATGTAGTGAAGTGTATGATGAGGAGCTTCATGGGACTATTTATGACGAGTTTCCAACCGCGCAGAAATGTTATGAAGAATGTTCAACACCTTCTACAACTTCCGAGAGCATCCCTCCTCTTTCTCCTCTTCTTGACTATTCTTGGCATGATGAAACTCCTTGGGCTAGTTATGCCTCCGTTTACTCCAGCGTAGTAAAAGAAAGAGGAGTAAAGGGCACGCCTTATTTTGCAATTGATTACAAAACAAGCAGTTTGAAAGGCTATGGCAGTTTCCTGCAAGGAGAGTATCTATATACAGGAGACCCTGTGAAAGATTGGCCATATGGAGAGAAGTCGCGTCCAAGAAAAGACATACACCGAACCAAAGATGGAACCATAAAACCAGGTTTTGAATATGAATGCCTTTCCGGAGCAGATTGCATGAGCGGTGCATGCAGTTGGGAGGATTATGTAAGGTATGCATGTGTTTCTTATACTGAAATAGATGGGAAGCAGGTCTCTATAGCAATAGATTGTGATTGTGAGATGAATGATGCAGGAGAAACAGTCTGTGGTCTCGATCCCGTAAAAACAGGACGCACAACAGATACTTATTACTGGGAATATTTTGATGACGTTGGTGGTAATGAGGTTACAATGTATAAATTAGAGTCCGGACAGCCAATGAAATCACGTTCATTTATAGCGAAAAATATTGCAGAAGGCACATCTGTTCCTGTATTTGTAGTTTATGGGGTGGATGTTGAGTTTGCAAAGGACCCTTATGATATAAATTATGAGATAGACCCGTCCACAGTAAGATTTGATGACCAGGATTTGAGTGGTGAGTCGAGTGGTGTGTCTATAGAGCTTGTTGGTGCTCACAGGCGTCCATATACCATGGATTTTCAAATCTACTTGGATTCGAATAATTTTGGAACTAAATATGGGTCTGAGAACCAGTATAATGAAATTGCTAACTTTGTACAGCACATGTACCCACCTGGAGATGTTGCCACTCTTGGTGATGGTTGGCCAGAGGGATGTGATGATGAAGTGATGGAATGGCCACAGGCAATAGGTCTGCAGCTTGTTGAGAATTTTGCATGTGGACATGGATGGGATGATGAAGAGTGGGACGAAAATGACGTAAGCAGAATAATATCCTTTCCAATGTTCTTATGGACTACCAAAGATTTTACAGGTATGAATACAGTATCTGGTTTTGGAAGGTTAGGCATTAAAACTGATTATGTTAATAAGATTGACTGTGATGGAGAGCCAGCGTGGAAAAGTTGGGATAAGTATTACGCGGGTGCTTTAGAAGATGACTTGTTTTTTGATGAGTTTAAATTTGATATATCGATAAAGAATGATGAAGGAGAGTGTAAGGAAAAAGAAGAAGCGCTCTACCTCCAAAACCTGGGGATGCCTTCCTTTTTTTATCAGTTTCGTGCAGGTGCTCACGCTACTTTCAATGGGGTAGTGGTAAATGCGGAGTATGTCAATAATGTGGATTATTTTTTTGATATGACAAAGCCCACATTTGATGTTTCGAAGAGTATAAATGGTCCGCATAATTATCTGTATTGGATGGGTTGTGGTGACCCTGATGAAATAAGTCAGAATATTACGATTCACACATGTCCATACCCCTTTATAGAAGGCTACCCTAGAATGAAAAGCATTTCTAATGAGTGGGTTGCCTTTCAGGCAGCCGCAGATGCTGGAGCGTGGTGTCAGAATAATTTTAATGATCCTGAATATTTTTGTGTTGAACACAATGATGACCTGAGCTGTAAAGCATACTCTCCTTGGGCAACAGTTGCAGTTCCTACTACCGATTCCTTTGTTACAGAGTTGAATAAATATAAAATTGGGGATTGTTATATGAACCTGTTTACTGGCCTTGAACTCCACCGCTTTGGATGGTGTGAATCATGCAGTTTTGTAAATCTAGCAAGAGAAGAAGTAAAACCTTCTTCTCCTAATTTATTTAATTGTCCTACTGATGAATTTGGGCATTATCCCTTGATGGTGATCCCGGGTATGGATGAGGAGTTCATACCTGTCTGCCGTGTTCCAAAATTGGATGACCCAACGGAATATAGGTCATGGATAGGGCTTACCAGCTGGTCTATGGGGGTTCCGGATTCTCTTTATTTAAGAGATAAAATAAAGGAATATCTCCAGAGAGGAGTTCTTCCTGTTGTGGATATCTCTGCTAATGAGTTTTATGAGGATTTTTCAACTTCAAGGGATGAACATGCTCCTTACTGTAAGGATTTCTGTGATATTTCCTGTGATATTTTCTGTGAGGATAATCCTCTATCTTCTCCAACTGAGTGCCTGAAGGAGTGCCTGCAGGGTTGCCGTGGTCTTGAGAATTATAACGATTTTCCTGAATGGGCTAAGGAAGAATTAGGAGGATCTTATGTCCCTGAAAAACCCTTTGAATCCATAGTTAGGAGAATAAAAAACCAAGGTCCCATCGTTTATATAGTTGCGTATTTTGATTCCAATAATGTTATGGATGCCGACCTTAAGCAACGTGTAATAGATGCTTCCTCAAAGATAAGGAGGTTATGTCCTAAGTGTTTGGTTGGGGTGCAAATATATACAGTAAGTTTAGATGGCCAGGTAGATTTAACTCCTAGTGAACGCTATGCCAAAAGTATTATAAGGGATGTTTCTATTTTGTTTGAAAATACTGAAGAGAAACCATGCTCGGTTCCTGACTCCATGTGTAATACTGAATTAATTGAAGCAGTTGATTTCATAGAAGTAGCTGCTTGTCCAGACCATTTTTACTATGGTGGTCTACCTGAAGAGTTTTACAAAGCACATTTAGGGGTTGGAAGAGAACTTCTAAGGTTATTCGGAAAGCCGAACATACTTCTTTTAGAAGGAGCATCTCCTGATCCGGGAGGAGAGTATGCACAGTATTTATCTGAAAATACCCAGAATCTTGTGAGAAGCGGAAATTTCGGTTTTGTGTATGAGCAATGGGAAACAGAATTTGATTCAAGTTTAGTGAAAAGAGATATAGGAGATGGGCCTTTTAATGTTTATAAATTGGATGATGGACCTTTTGATGATGTCTATGCAGCATCACGCCTTTTTGTAGGCTATAAATACCGAACATTTACCCAAAAAGTAGGGATAGCTGAGAAGTGTCCATGTATCCCTTGTACAGTGTTTGATGACTCTGGTCTTTGCAATGGACAGTTCAACGGTGTCGGACCCTTTTGTGAGGGATATAAGAAAGGTTCTAATGTTAAATGGCCTGATAACTGCCTCACGGAAGATACATGCACACTTGACTCTGTTGAGCTTAAATGCTCCATTACTTATGAGGATGGAACAATAGAGCAGGTGAATGTAGAGATAGACCAGGATAATATGGACCTTTATGCGGATTATGTAGGGAGCATAGAGGGAAAATATGAGACCATTCCTTGTTCGCTTAAAAATTATTCTTTCAAAACACTTCCATCGGATTTCTATGCTCCGGAAGCAATAATATTTCCTAAGGATGGGAGCGACCTTGCTGACTGCGGTACTGTGGACCTGGACCCAGAGATATGCGGGTTTGAGATACCCATAACAAAAAGAACAATTTCCTGCAAATGCCTGAATTGTCCAAAGGCCCCTGTAACTTGTGCAGCTGGTGAAGTTAGTGTAATGTGCAAGGGGAAGAAAATGTGCGTAATTCCCTGCACTGGAGAGTATTCTTGGGATGAAGACGTATGTGGTTGTGTAGGTGGTGAGCATAGATGTAAGGAAGGTTATATCTGGAGCTCGGATAAAACAGAGTGTGTTGATGTTTATGGATGTAGTATGCATAGACCCCCCAAATATTCTTTCTTTGATATCTACGCTGGTTCTTGTAAATTGTTTGACTGTGATTCTATTCAGGTTTGTACGACTAGAATAATATGTGAGAAGGATGGAAGTTACTCGGATATATATATTTATTCTCCTGAGGACTGTGAGAGTATTTCTAACTATCATAGGTTTGATTCTGTTGATGGCAAATGTCTTATGTTTTGTCCTGAGGGTTTTGAGCCAAAACGTGCTGGTTTCTGGTATTATTATAAATGCGAAGTCGAGAGCGTCTGTCCGCAGGGACAGGAATTAGACCCTGTTACAGGAGAATGCATTCCATCAACAGAAGAATGCGGAGAAGGAGAGGAATTTAATCCAGATACAGGAGAATGCGAAAGTATCTGCGAACTTGGGGAGGAATGGGACAGCGAAACTCAGACATGTGCTCCTTTTGAAGAAGCAATATGTGGACATGGAGCTTACTGGGATGCTGATTTGGAGGAATGTATTTGTGATTTTGGAGAATATAAGGAAGAAGAATATGCATGTATTCTGGATAATGGATGCAAAGTCGGTGAAGTCAAGGTTGGCGATGAATGCGTAGCCTCAGGAACGGCCTGTTCTTCCAATGAAGGATGGGTTGAAGAAACACAGGAGTGCGTCAATGTCCTGACATACTGTGGCGAGGGCAATTATTGGTATGAGGATTTTCAGGAGTGCCTTGTTCCAAGCGATGAATGTCCTGGGATTTCTCTGTGGAGTGAAAAGTGTGGTCGATGTATTTACACAGAACCGGTACATGTACAACCTTAGGGTTGGAATAATAATACCATAGATATAGTTAGATTTTTAAAGTATAATATAGTATTTCATTTATGAGATTCTGGATTTTATTTCTCTTGTTGTTTTCCTTTTCGTTTGCACAAGAGTTTCAAAGCACTATTCCCCCCCATATGCAATATATTGAAACACCAAATCTTCCTCTGACTGACTGGCTTGCAACATTTGAATACAGTCCGTGCGAAGGCTGTCCCGACCCTTTGTCGGATATTCCATTTATGATGCCTGTGAGCAACATAAGTGCAGAGAAGGATATATATAAGATAGAAGTAATACTTGCACAGGAGAAATCAGGAGTAAGAAGACCTGTTGAGGAGGCAACAATCTTTGCAGTTGTAATTGATAGGGATGCAAAGAAGAGGCACCGATGCAAGATGCATACTAATGAAGATGGAAAAGCAGTTTTTGATTTCTCTGACCTTGATTATTGTATTGAAGATGGATGCACTTTTAAGTTTATTTTTTGCTGTACTAATGTATCTGTTGATTGCATGATAGAAGCCTGCCTGCAGCAGCCAATGGCAACCTTGGATAGTATACCTGCATGCAAGAATTATGTTGATGCGGGCTGGCCTGAGATAGCACTTGTTGAAGGAGTAGAACCTGCTCTCTTTCCCACAACAGTAAATTTTCCCTATGAAAAGGTCGCTCAACTTCCTAAATCTGATATAGAGATGGCATTCTGTCTCCCCATACTTCTCTTGTTTGGTTTGCTTGCAGGGGGCATGTTCATGTTGGGAAGGAATCCTTTTGCAGGCTTTGATTTCAGAGGCCCGAAGTTTTCTATGGGTTCAAGAAGAGCAATAAGAGGGCGAGGTATGTCATTTAGTGCTGTGAACATTGCTTCTGCAGCAATGAAGGCAGGTCTTGCAAAAGCAACCGGAGCTGCAGCTGTTGATGCAGAGAAAACACTTGGAGAAGCTGTAAAAGCAGCAAAGGGTAAAGGAGGAGGTTCAGGGAAAGACGCAAAGGCAGCGGCTATGGCAGGAAAGGAAGCAGGTATGACAGGAGGAATGCCTGCTAAAGCAGTTGGAGATGCAATCTTAACTGGAAAGATTTTTACAGGACAGGGATTCGTAAACCTTGTTAAATCAATAACAGGGATTGGAGCGATTATGGAGGCAAAAGGAATAATAAAGGGTGCACGAGCCAAGGGAACGGATACAGATGCGTATAGGAGTTCCAGTTCGATTATCGGCAATATAGCACAATCTTCTAATATCGGCGGATTGGTTTTCTTAGGAAAACAAATGGGTTTATTTAGAGGAACACAGAAAAAAGAAAGCCTGAAAGAAGTATATGCAAGGAATGCCATGTATGCAAGACAAGAGGTTGAAGAAGAAAAGAATGAAAAAGGAGAAGTTGTGAAAGCAATAATAACGAATACAATTACAGGGAATACGGTAGAGTTTGATATGTCTTCATCTGCTGACAGTAGAGCATATGATGGATATAAAGCTACAAGACTAAATGCAGCAACCAGTCTTTATGAGCATTCTGCAGCCATTGTCAAAGGATCAGGAGTATCCGCAATTTCTGAACTTTCAGGCGTCACTGCAAGCGTTGTTACTCGTGATGTCGTTAATAAAAAAGGAGAAGTTATTAAGGATAAAAAAGGAAATCCAATGCAAGAAACAGTGGTGCAGGTGTTTAACCCTGGAACAGGAGAAATGAAGGAAATTGGCAAAGTTGAAATGAAGAATATTGGTTATGGGGAAAAAGGAGGGGCGAAAAATTTTGTTTCGGATTTTAATTCAGTTAAGGGTATGACCTCCGGGATGGATGACAATATAATAAAAGGATTTGTAGGTGCAGGAGAAGCAGAAAGGAAACCATATGCAACTGATTATGGAGTTTTTGGGGTTGGGAAAACAGAAAATGTAGAAAAAGCTCTGGTGGATTCAGGGTTAAAAGGTGTTTCCTACACCGAAACATTAGGCAAGGATTTTTCAGCAAAACCAGCAGAAATAAAGAAATTTGTAAGCTCTCCTACTGTGAGTCTGAAGAAACAGACAGCCTATACTGATTATTCACTTATGATGGCGAAACAGAATTTTGCAGAGGGTAAAACCAAGGCTGGAGAGAAATGGTTTCATACTGCAATAACAAGCGCTCCTTCAATCGCTCTTAATGAAAAGGTTAGTGCACCACAAATTGAACAAACTAAATTCAATAATTATGCCGCTGCTTCAATACTGCTTTCTTCTAAGTTCAGCGATGTTGCAAATCATTCTGATATAAAAACCTATAAAACAGAAGCAGGCAGGATTTCTAAAAATTTAGGTGCAGTGGCTGTTATAGAAGCAGTTAAAAGATACGAAGAGATACCAGTTGGAGCAAAGAGTGCCAACGTTGTTGCTTTAAAAGCTCTGGTGGAATCTCCCCGTCTTACTGAATCGGTTTCTGCTGCAAGAGCAAAGGAATACATGGATGATAGTTTCAAGTTTGCTTCTAAGAATGAAAAGAGGTTTTCTGATTACAAACAATATAATAGGGCATATATGCAAGCATCCTGCTTTGAAACAAAGGAAGGAGTCATTGACTATAATCCTCTCAAAACGGAATTAACCCTTCAGGAAACTAAGGCCGGATTAAGAAAGGAGTATGGAGAATTTAAGAAGTTTGAAACAGCTAGAGACAAAGCCAGAGACAATGCAGCAGGAGATGTGATTAAAGCAAGGGGGGACTTGTATGCATTAAAAGAAAGAGAAAATTCACTAAATAAGGAGTTGAAAGAAAAGATTAACACTGACAGAAAAAGAGCAATAGGAGTAGAGATGGACAGTATAAAAACTTTAAGAGAACAGACCAATCTAAAACTTGAGGATGCAGGGAACAGGCAAAAAACATTAAGCAAAGTTACAAAGGAAGGCTTTGAGCTTTATACTGATGTAAAACCCTTTATTGATGGAACAGACAGCAAAGCAATGGGTAAGGCATTAGAAACTATAGAGGAAAAGAAAAATAAAAAAGAGAATGCTTTAACTACTGATTTTCAGAAGTTTATTAGTCGTGGTCCTGGAGAGAGGGCAAAGGAAAGAAAAAAGACAAGTATTGTGAAGTCTAGATCACTCCCAAGAACACCCCTCAAGAAGTGGGCTTCAAGGAAGAAAAAACCCAAAGCGTGATTTTTATGCAGGAAGTAAGACCAATAAGAAGACTGAAAAGGCACTTGACCATAGAGAACTTATGGCTCTATTTACTCTCTTTAATAAAGGAAAGAGGAAAGATATACGCTTACAACCTTCCTGAAGAAATAGAGCAGGAATTCTTTTTCAGGCCAAGCAGGGTAATGATATATATTGTACTTAATAGATTGGAAGATGAGAAGCTCATAAGTTCTGAGATGGAAGAAAAAAGAAAGTATTACAAAATGACAAAGAAAGGAAGGAAAACACTTGAGGATGCAAAGGAATACTTTTCCCTTCTTGCAGAACGGCTTTAGAAAGACTTTAAATATATCCCAATTAAGGTAAAAATATGGAAAAGTTAAAGCTCAGGCTTGCCGGAGAAATAACCCTTTCTTCAGACCCTGGCTCCACAATGAAGAAATGGAGAGAACTCTTCAGTATTACTCAATCCGAGCTTGCTGAATATCTTGGTATAACCGTCTCAACAATAAGTGATTATGAGAGCAACAGAAGGAAATCCCCGGGAACCGCAATCATAAGCAGATTTGTGAACGCCCTTTTTGAGATTGATATGAAAAAAGGAGGTTTTATTACACAGAAACTGCTTGAAGGTTCAGAGCCTACAGAAAGCTTTTTTGAGGTTCATGAGTTTGCAAGAGGTCTCCTCCTTTCTGATTTCATAGATTTGATAGGCGGAAAGGTAATAACCAATGAAGATGTAGTAAAGGAAAAGAAGATATATGGATATACATTGGTTGACAGTTTGAAGGTAATCCTTGAAATGCCGCACAATTTTCTTACAGGAATATACAGCAACATGAATGGGAAGGTAATGATTTTTACAGGGGTTTCTTCAGGAAGGAGTCCAATGGTGGTTATAAGGGTAAGCCCTTCCAAGCCTGTGGCAGTGGTTCTGCATGGATTGAAGGAAGCAGACAAGCTTGCGATAAAGCTTTCGGAAAAGGAAAGGATTCCACTTATTATTACAAAGAAGGAGATAAGTAAGATAAAGGACGTTCTGAATAAAATTTAGACAATCAACGTAGTTCTGTTAGATTGATTTTTAAATCTATTCTGATAAATAATTTCTTTATTCACTGAGGGAAAAACATGGCTGGAATAATAGGATATGGGGCATATGTTCCCAAATACAGGATAAAGACAGAGGAGATTGCAGAGGTATGGGGGGAGGATGCAGAGAGAATTAAATCAGGCCTTGGAATAAATGAGAAGAGTGTGCCTGCAATAGATGAGGATTCAGCAACCATGGCGGTTGTTGCAGCAAAGATTGCATTGAAAAGGGCAGAAATAGATCCAAAGAAGATAGGTGCTCTTTATGTTGGAAGCGAATCCCACCCCTATGCTGTTAAACCTACTGCAACCATTGTTGCAGAAGCTATTGATGCAGTGCCGGACTTAACTGCCGCGGATTTGGAGTTTGCATGCAAGGCAGGAACCGCAGGGATTCAGATATGTATGGGATTGGTTGGAAGCAGTATGGTAGAATACGGAATGGCAATTGGTTCTGATACAGCCCAGGGAAGACCTGCTGATGCTCTTGAATACTCAGCTGCAGCAGGAGCAGGAGCATACCTAATCGGAAAGGATGAGGAATCCCTTGCAATAATAGAGGATACCTGTTCCTTTACAACAGATACTCCTGATTTCTGGAGAAGGCCAAAGGCTGATTTTCCTTCTCATGGGGGAAGATTTACCGGAGAGCCGGCTTATTTCAGGCATGTGAGAAGCGCTGCTGATGCTCTTTTGAAGAAGTTAAATAGAACAATAGAGGATTATGATTATTTTGTTTTCCATCAGCCGAATGCAAAATTTCCAAAGACACTTGCAAAAAGAATGGGCATTCCGCAGGAAAAAATAACTGACGGCCTTGTTGTTCCTTATATAGGAAACGCCTATTCTGCTGCTGTTCCTCTTGGTCTTGCAAATGTACTGGATAAGGCAAAGGAGGGGGAGAGAATATTCATTAGTTCTTTTGGAAGCGGGGCAGGAAGCGATGCATTTTCTCTTAAGGTTACTGAGAACATAAGGAAAAGGGAAAACGCAGAGAATTTGTCCTATTTCATTGATAATAAAGAATATGTGAGTTACGCGGTTTATGCGAAATACAGAAGAAAGTTGAAAGGGTTGTAATTATGAGGCAGGTTGCAATAATAGGAGTAGGAATGACAAGGTTTGGCGAGCACTGGGATAAGGGTTTCAGGGACCTTGTAACAGAAGCAGGATTGAATGCATTAAAGGATGCGGGGCTTTCAGGAAATGAGATTTCTGCAGGTTATGTAGGGACGATGGCCCCTGGCAGCCTAATTGGGCAGGAGCATGCAGGTGCTCTTATTGCTGATTATATGGGTTTAAACCCTGTTCCTATTACAAGGGTTGAGGGTGCATGCGCTTCCGGAGCTCTTGCTTTAAGGCAGGGAATAATGGCCGTTGCATCAGGAATTCATGATATTGTTGTCATAGGGGGGGTTGAGAAGATGAATGACCTTGGAACAGCAGCAGTAAGCAGGATTCTTGGAGGTGCAGGAGACCAGGAATGGGAGCTTTTCCTTGGCGCTACCTTCCCAGGTCTTTACGCTCTGATGGCAAAAAGACATATGCATGAATATGGAACAACAGAAGAAATGCTTGCATCAGCTGCAGTAAAGAATCACAAACATGGAGCAAAGAATCCTTATGCACAATTTCAAAAAGAGATAACAATGGAAACAGTTCTGAACTCAAAGATGGTTGCAGACCCATTGAAAATGTTTGACTGCTCCCCTATTACAGATGGGGCTGCCGCTCTTGTGCTTGCACCTGTAGAAACAGCAGAGAGCTATTCTAAAAAACCAATAGAGCTTCTTGCTACAGACCAGGCAACTGATACGCTTGCTTTGCATGACAGAAGCAGTTTAACCGGAATAAAAGCTGCTGAGATTGCCTCTAAGGCAGCATACAAAAAAACAGGGTTGGGTCCAAAGGATATCCAGGTTGCAGAGGTGCATGACTGCTTTACTATTGCAGAGATAATGGCCATAGAGGATTTAGGTTTCTTTAAGAAAGGAGAAGGGGGAAAGGCAACTCTTGAAGGAAGAACTACTTTTGGAGGAGATGTTGTGATTAATACAAGTGGCGGTTTGAAGGCAGCAGGCCATCCCGTTGGTGCAACAGGAGTAAAACAGGCGGTTGAGATAACCTGGCAGTTAAGGGGTGAAGCAGAAGGAAGGCAGGTTAAGGATGTGGAAGTAGGACTGACGCATAATGTAGGCGGAAGCGGGGCAACTGCAGTTGTTCATCTTTACAGGAGGCTATAATAATGAAGGGTTCAATAGCGTTGCATTGGAGAAGAATTCCTGAGAGATATAGATTAGAGGGAACACATTGTGAAACCTGTGATTCATATTATTTTCCTGCAAGAAGGATATGCAGGAAATGCAGGAGAAAGGGCAGGATTGTTCCTTATAAATTTTCAGGAAAGGGAAGAATTTATTCTCTTACTGAGATTCATTCTGCTCCCGAGGGTCTGGAAGACCAGATTCCTTATGTTCTTGCAGTAGTTGAGTTGGAGGAAGGAGCAAGATGCACAGCGCAGATTGTTGATGTAAGAAAAAAAGACATTAAGATAGGGGATGGAGTGGAAATGGTGTTCAGAGTAGTGCAGAGGGAAGACCCGGAAGGTTTGATAAGTTATGGATTTAAGTTCAGGAAGCTCCATTGAGCTCTGCTCTTTTTGCAACTCCTTGAATGGAAACAGGTTCAAGGAAGGAGAGTGCCACATCTGCAATGGATTGATGGAAAAGAGAAAAGAGTTTGTTAAAGAGGCAGAGAAACTGCTTGAGGAAAAAGGAAAACCAAAATTCAGGATAGCAACACATATCTCAAAGAAGATGCTTGCAAAGGAAGAGGACCTCTGGGATTTTGGATTTGGAATGAGCATAAAAAAAGGCCTTAACACCTTTTTTATGAAAGAACTTGATGGGGTTTTTGATTCTGTTAATTTTCTTTATTCTGTTGTTTTTGATTTCGTGAAAAATGAAGTGAAGCTTGAGCAGGAACCTCTTTTTATTTTTGGAAGGTATAGCAAACTTGCACCAGGGCTTTGCCAGAGCAGATGGCATTGCAAGGTCTGTATGGGAAGAGGATGCGAAAAATGCGGTGGAACAGGAAGGATGTATGAATCAATTGAGGAAATTATAGATGAATCATTTGGAGAAAGCAAAGGAAAAGGAATTTTGCATGCTTCAGGAAGGGAGGATGTTGATGTTGTTAATCTTGCAGGGAGGCCTTTTGTTTTTGAGATAAAAAACTGGAAAAAAATACCTTCTCTTGAAAACCTGAAACTGGATAAAAGAATAGAACTGCATGATTTGAGATTTGTAAATAGAACCTGGGTTAAGCTTGTTTCTGATTCGCATTTCAGAAAGGTTTACAAAGCAAATATCTCTTTTGAGAATATTATTTCTGATGAATGCATTGAAAGATTAAGGGTTTTTGATGAGGTTCTTAATCAGAAAACTCCTATAAGGGTTTTGCACAGAAGAGCAGACAAAATAAGAAAAAGAAGGGCAAATGTTCTTTCTGTTTCAGGTTCTGGAAAGGAGTTTGAGATTGAGATTGAGGCAGAGCAGGGCACTTATATAAAGGAATTAATACATGGAGATGAAGGAAGAACAACCCCGAGTTTTTCTTCAGTGTGCGGTGTTCCTGCAGTATGCAATAAGTTGATGCTCTTAAAAATTTACGATTCTTTTCTTGATGTTTAGTGATTTTATGAAAAAAGAATTTATTGCAGATGCTATGCTCGGAGACGTTGCACGCTGGTTGAGGATGATGGGTTTTGATACGCTTTATGTTACTTTTGAAGATGAAAAGATTATTGCGCTTGCAGAGAAAGAAAAAAGAATAATTCTTACAAGGGATAGGGAATTATGTGAAAGAGCACTGAAAAAAGGAATAAAATGCGTGCTTTGCCCGTTTGCTGAGCTGGATTCTATGCTTCTGCATATTGCAAAGGAAACAGGACTGGAGATTCCAGAAGAACCAACAGGAACTTTATGTACTGACTGCAATGGACCCTTAAAGAAGAATGAAAAAGGATGGGTATGCAAAAGATGCGGAAAGGAATACTGGGAAGGTTCGCACTGGAAAAGGATAAGACAAAGATTCAAACAATTAAAAGAAGATTTAAATTCATTTCCTAAGAAATAGTAATATGGGAGGAGCACTGAAAATTAAGAAGGAGTTCAAAAAGGATGTTCAGATGCTTGAGCAGGCCCCAAGCCCTTTTTTGGCCATGCAGCAAAAATCAGAAGAGATTTCCAGGTCAAATCTTTCACAGGAAAATATGGATTTAAGGCTTGCGGTTCTTACTGCAGCATTCAACAGTTTTGTGGAGACTCCCAAAGGAAAGAATGCAGTGAGAGATTATCTTAATGAAAGTGCAGCTCATCTTAGTGCTTCTCTTTCTAATATACAAGACCAGCTTTCTGACCAGCCACAGGAAATTATGAGCAAATATTATACCCATGCAAGAGAGGAACTTCCGCAGATTCAGAATAATATAAATCGGACGGTTACATTCATAAAGGCAGTAAAGAAAGGATTGAAAAAAAGAATGAATAATCCAAAACAATTGCAGGAATACATGGAAAGAGCCATGCCCATGGCTGACCAGAAAATCAGGGAGTGCCACGAGGATAATGCAAAGCTCGTTGGCAATGCTGAATATACCCAAGAGATGACTAAGGTTGTTGGGGGTACCGCAGTCACCACATTTGCAGCTGTTCTGTTTCCATTGCTTGCTTCCAAAGTGGCTTCCTCTGTTGTAGGGGGTGCTCTTATGGGTGCTGGGGTTGACCTTGTAGTTGCAGGAACGGCCAATGCTGTTATCGATGGGGAGCTTAAGCTTACTAAAAAGGACCTTTTTCTTGCAGTTGCTATAGGAGGAACAATGGGAGCTTTTGGCAAAGTTTTGAAACTTTATAAGGCATCTGAACTAATTAAAGCAATAAAAGCAGGAAAGAAAGCAGGAAAGAGTTTAGTTAAGTTTTCAAACCAAGAGATAGAAATAGTTACCAAACAATTTACCTTATTTAAGAAGATGGCGCCAACCCTGAAAAGGATAGAGGAGATACAGGAAAAACTTCCAAAGTTTATTAAAAAATTCCCTGTTTCAGGTTCAGGGAATGTAAAAGTTGTAAGGGTAGTCACCAAAGCTGCAAGGGTAGCTGCAAAAGAAGGAGGAAAAGGTGCAAAAGTTGCAAAGATTGGTGTTGAGAAAATGAACCAGCTATATACATCATGTAAGACAATAGATGAATCTATAGTGAATTCTAGTAGTTATGATAATATCAGTCCAGAAAATCTTATTTCTTTGAGAGAGGGAACAGGAGGTTCAGGATGAAACGTAAAGCAGTTGCAATTGCTTTGTTTCCTTGTGTTGTGGCCCTTTCCAACTGCAACAGCAGGGGGGATGCAAACTTTGATAAGTATAAAAAGGACGGTGAAATTATGGTGGTAAAGCAAAAACTAAAGGAATCCAAAAAGTATAAGGATGGGAGATTGAATGTTCTTCACAATTTCAATGCTTCTTTGAAGGATAAAAAGAGCGCAACAAACAGTATCAGAGATGAATTAAGAGAGCATAAGAAAAAAGGAGAAACCATGAAGATAATAGAGAAGATAAATGAGATGAAGGATTTTTTCAATATTGAGTTCTTTCCTGAGAACAGGAATTCAAAAATAGACCCTTCCAAAGCAAGGGTGGAATTTCTCTTGCTCAGGCCCATTCTTCTTGAACATCCTGAAGAGACCTTTTCTATCGCTTCCTCTCTTTTGAGCGACAAAGGGTTGAAAGAAGGTCTTGGTAATAGTAAATTTAATGCAATTGATTTAGCTACGGGTACTCTTGTTATAATCAAGGAACTTTATGTGAAAAAAGAAGAGATTAGGGATATTGTTTTTGCCTGGATGATTGGCAATGCAGCAAAAGGAAACATTGATGATACTCTACAAATGGGTATCTTAGCACGTTCAATACATAGAGCAGGAGTAGATATGTCTTCGTTTAAACCATATCTCAAGTTTATTAAACCGGAGGAAGCTCATAAATTTCCCATGCTTTTTAAGATTGATTCGGAACTTTCAAAACCCCCAAAATCTGTTAATGCTCCTGTTGCTAAATAATCTTTTTTAAGAGGGATTGGATGGGTTTTGAGCAGGAATGTGATAATGCAGTGAAGCAGGGTTCTGCTGAGAAGCTGGAGAATGCAATTTCTCTTGCAACAGGAAATGTTGACCCAAAAAGAATGACAGCTTACAAGGCAATTCTTTATTTTTTCAAAAAAGATTATGGAAAAGCAGTAGAGTTTTTCTCCAAAGCAAGAATTTTTCAAAGGGAGAGATTATTCTATGCCCTTTCTTTAATTGGTTCTGGAAAACCTGATTCCGCTATTTCCTATCTCAAGAAGAAACGAGAGGGAATAAAAGAGAAAAAGGAGCTTGCAATTTATGATTTAACTCTTGCAATTGCATATTATGTTAAGGGGGATATTCCGCATGAAGTAGAGTGGTTTAAGCGTGCTGTTGAAGATGACAAGCGGACAGTCAAGGAGTTGTTTGAAAATAAGATTATGGAAGCAGAAGAGATAGATGGAAGGCTCAGAGTAGTTATGATGAAATTTGTTTCTTCTTTATAATTGTTTTTTATATCTTTCCTTTGGAAAAGATGTATATTGTGCTGAGGTCAGATTTGCCTTTGGCAAATACCCTCAACATAAATGCTGAGGTCGGAATCTCCTTTGGAGATAACCCACAGCATTCGTTGCATAAGAGCTCCTCATGCTGAGGTCAGATTTGCTTTTGGCAAATACCCACAGCATTCGTCGCATAAGAGCTCCTCATGCTGAGGTCGCATAATCTGGTAGTGCGCTGGACTGCTAATCCAGTGTCTTTCGGGACTTGAGGGTTCAAATCCCTCCCTCAGCGTATTCTTATTGCTTACTCGGTCGGTTTATCCTACGGATAAAACACTCAGAAATCCTGCGGATTTCCAAGTTCCCTCCCTCAGCGTATTCTTACTGTTCACCCGGTCGGTTTATCCTATGGATAAAACACTCAGAAATCTATTGGATTTCCAAGGTCCCTCCCTCAGCGTATTCTTATTGCTTACTCGGTCGGTTTATCCTACGGATAAAACACTCAGAAATCCTGCGGATTTCCAAGTTCCCTCCCTCAGCGTATTCTTACTGCTCACTCGGTCGGTTTATCCTTTGGATAATCTACGAAGAAGCCCTTTTGGTAAATGAATCCCATAGGAACATTTTTAATACTTATTTACCACAATATTAGAATGGACAAATATCCTTATAAACCAAACAAATTAGCTAATAGAAGCAATGGAAGTCCAAAAAACAAAGCCTTCAGCCGAAAAGGACCAAAAACTTCAGAGCAGTCCAGACAGATATCTGCAAGAGCTAAGATTTTGATTATAAAACACAAATATCAGGAGGCAGAAAAACTTTTGAAAGAGACCTTACTGGACCACCCTTCAGATGTATTTTTTATGAATATTTTGATTAAAGTATTGGGCATAAGAGGGAAATTGTTAGAGGCAAGGGAAATCTTTGACAAAGCAATAAGCAGGAGAATAACAGATAAATATACATATAATTCTATGATTGATGCATACGGAAAAGCAGGAGACGTAACAAATGCAAAGGAAATCTTTGACAAAGCAGTAAGCAGAAGAATAGCAGATGAATATACATATAATTCTATGATTGATGCATACGGAAAAGCAGGAGATGTAACAAATGCAAAGGAAATTTTTGATGAAGTAGTACAAAAGAACATAGCAAATGTTGTTACCTGCAATTCCATGATTGACGCATACTACCGGCGTGATATGTTTGGGGAAATCATTTCTCTAATAGAGAAAGCCCCACCCCATATCCAGAAGAACAATAACATGTTTTTGAATTCCTGTGAAGCATTGAGAAAACAAAAGAAATATGATTTAGTGATTTCAAAAATTGATGATTTCCTTAAAGTCCCGAAACCTTATGAAATAGGAAATCTGGCTGAATGCATACGCGCTTATTGCCTGAAAGAGTTGGGAAAAAACCAGGAGGCAGTGCAACTGTTCTGCGACCTAAAGAATAGACTGCCAGAATCGGATGTTAATTATGCAAGGGTGCTATGTGGACTAGTATTCTGTAATAATGTTGAGGAATTGGAAAAAGAGAATTTCAAAGAAGAACTTTTGAAGTGCTTAAATGAAGGGAGAGGTAGTGCCAGGGATATCAAAGCTGCATTAGGGCAACTTGGCTGAATCATCCATTGTTCTGTAAAAGTAATATCGCGACAAACCACCTTGAATTTGCCAAAGGAAAAGTTTTTCCATTTTACCTTTTTGCTATCTTTACTCCTTCCATTTCAAGCATTGTATAAAGAGTCGCAACATCCTCTAGTTTTTTTGAATTTCTTAAAATTGAGTAAATATCTTTGAGTGTTCGTATTTCATCCCCTTGTGTTAACCTTTTATAAACCATATTTCCTACAAGAAGTCTTATAGGCGTTTCATTTTTTTCCATATCTCTGGATAAATAATAAATGCAGCTTAGGAAAGCCCGTTTTTTTGAAAATGATTCCCCTTCTAAAGAAGAAACAAAGTTTTCGAAATTTCCTGATTTCTTTAAAGCTTTCCCGACCAAATAAAATCTGTTTAACATGTAAAGAATCTCTCCATCTATGTGGTCCTGGAGTTTTGTATATCTGCTTAGTCTGGAAGGATGCCTGACTTTCATATCCCTTCCGATTCTGTAGGATGTCATAACCTTTTTTCGGTTTGCTTCAAAAAGACCGAAAGAGTAAAAATTCCTGTTTGAAGGTTTTAAGCTTAAGTAAAGAGGGCCGTATTTATCCATTTCTTTTTTTACCAAATCTATTTTTTTCTTGGAACCTTTAATCTCTCCTGCAAGGTTTTTTACTCCGACACTTATAAAAATCTCCGGATTCATTGTTTTGAATACAGAATTCCAGTATCTTTTATTTCTTCTGAATTCCTTTGTTTTCATGAAATTGGTTTTCATATATTCAAGCCTTTGCTGAATCTGTTTTTTTAGTTCTCTCATGCTCATTCTTCTTTTCTTTCCTTCATATCTATCTGCTTTGTTTGCAATTTGAACAAATGCAGTATTGCAAATATCTCTTCTCCATCTGCTTATTTTCCCTCTTGGTCTGTTTCTGAATTCAAGAATAGATCTAAATACTGCTGGATTTGGATTGAATTCCGTTTCTTTCATTTTTTTTGGAATCACATTTTTTAATTCTGAAATGACAAATACCTCTGGATTTGTTTCCATTCTTCTAACATATTTTTTTATGGTGCTTTCTCTTTTTATATCTGAATATCTTTTGATTATCCCATACATTTTCTTTGCAGAATACAGTTTCATCCCGTATTTCTTTTCCAGTTCTTTGTTGCAGTTGTCAAGTTCAACGAGTTCTTCGGAAGTTATCTCTTTTTTTATCATTTTAAAAAGAAGATTATACCTTTTTATTACCAGTTCAGAAGCTGTTTCTTTTTTCTCTCTGGAAAGTTTTGCGAATTTCTTTCCGCTGTATCCTTTTCCAAGCATTCTTGAAACTAATTTGGTTCGCTTTTCAGCCAGATTTTTTTGTTGTATTTTATGGACCATTTCAATTATTATTAGTGAAACGGTAGGTTTTTAAGCACTTTCTGTAATTACTCATTTAGGTGAGTAAATGAATGAAGTAACAATAATAGCAGAGAATAGTGTAGGAACACTTGCTACCATTGCAGAAGCACTGGGGGGAGTAGGAATAAACATAGAGGCAATCTCAGCTTATGAAAGCGATAAGAATGCTGTTTTCAGGGTTGTCACAAAAGATGTTACAAGCGCAAGGAAAACCCTTGAGAAAATTAAAGGAATAAAGAATATTATTGTATCCGATATTATTGTTGTTGAGATGACAAATAGGCCCGGAGAATTAGGAAAGATAACACGAAAGTTTGCAAATAAGGGAATAGACCTTGAAAGTGTGTACATTATAAACAAAAGGTCAGAAACAACAGATGTTGCATTAAAACCAAGAGACGAGCAATATTCAAAGGCGCTTGAGATTATAAAAAAGCACTAATTTTCTTTTTTATTTCTTCTTTTAGATTTTCTATTTTTACTCTTTCTTGTTTTCCTGTATTTCTTTCCCTTATTGTTACTGTATTGTCATCCATTGTGTCATAATCTATGGTTAGGGAATATGAAATCCCAATCTCATCAGCCCTTGCATATCTTCTTCCTATGCTTCCGCTTGGATGAAAGAATACCTGGAAATCCTCTCTTAGTTGCTTTGCGAGTTCTTCTGCTTTTTCAAGCAGACCGTCTTTTTTTACCAAAGGAAACACAGCTACTTCATAAGGACAAATTAATGGACTGAATTCAAACCACTCCCATTCTTTTTCCTTGCTTTTTTCTCTGAATGAATGTTCAAGAACACAGAAAAACATGCGGTCAACTCCCATAGAAACTTCAACTACATGAGGAAGGACTTTTTTGTTTTCTTTAGGGTCAAAAACCTCAAGATTCTGCCTGCTGAATTTCTGATGCTGTCTAAGGTCATAATCTGTTCTGTAAGCGTTTCCTGCAATCTCTATTATTCCATAGGAGGTTTCAACCTCCAAATCCATATTTCCTTTTGAATAGTGCGGTGTTTCATTGTCCAAAAGATGGCGGAACCACATCCTTTTTTCATCCAAGCCCACCTTTTTGTAATATTCCCATTCCTTGACTAAGAAGTGGGCCATTATTTCGTTGCAGATTCCTTTCTCAACCATTTCCCCGGCGCTTATTTCAACAGGCTTTTCCTTTTTTTCCTGTGCTTCTCTTGTAAGCAGTATTATTTTTTTCTCCTTTATTTGTTCAAAATTTTCAATATTCTGGAATGCAGGATTAAAGAAATATTCAAGCTCCATCTGTGTGAATTCTCTTAAGCGGACAAGCGCTTTTCTTGGAGAAATTTCATTTCTGAAACTCCTTCCAATCTGGCCGACTGCTATGGGAAGTTTCATTCCGTGGTTTCTGAAAATTCTGTGGAAGGAGGTGAATATTCCCTGGGCGGTCTCAGGCCTTAGATATGCTTTTGATGCTTCCACCCCTATTCCGGTTGCAAACATAAGGTTTGAAAAGACTGCATCACTGAATTCTCCTCCGCAGGATGAACAGTGAATATCTTTTTCTTTTATTACTTTATTTAGGGTTTCAAGTTTTCCGTCCCATTTCACTCCTTTGTTTTCTATTATGTGGTCGGCACGGAATTTGGTGCTGCATTTTTTGCATTCCACTACAGGGTCGGTAAATTCATCTACATGCCCTGATGCCTGCAGGACTATTTCAGGAGTTACTGTAGTGCTTTCAATCTCATGGAAACCCTCTTCCTGTATAAACATTCTTCTCCATAGGTTTTCCATCCTTTTTTTCATGAGCAGGCCTGTAGGGCCGAAATCATAGAATCCTGCATTTGCCTTATAGATTTCATTGCTTGGAAAGAAGAAAGACCGTGAGAGTGCGAGTTCAAATATCCTTTCATGGAGTTTCATTGTTTTCACCACTCTTTTTCTTTTTTAAGAATACTATTTAAATTATTGTCTTTTATTCATAGTAATTTATTGTGGTTCATGACACCCATTTAAAAACATTTCTGAACATCATTTGGACTGGTGTTATTGTGGTCAACAATACAGAAAAATTTAATAGAAAGAATACCCTTTGGCATAAAGCTCACATAGGAAGGTGGGAACTGCTTCTTTTGAATGGTGCATATATCGGCATTTACAAGGATGTTCAAAAAGCATTTGAGCAGGGCGTAAACCCCTTTGTAAAAGATGAAAATGGACTTACAGCACTTCAGCTTGCCAATAGGGAAGGCCATAAAGAGATAGCAGAGCTAATTAAAAGAGAAACAGATTCTTTTCTTTCACGCCAGGAACCAATTGATAAAAAGCAGCTGCACAAGCCGAAACAATTTGAAAAAGCTAAAACACTTGGAAAAAAAGTAAACAAAAACAACTAATATTCTCCAAGTGTTCTCTGTTTTATTCCTGAGGGAACCTCTTCATTTTTTAATAATGGATGTCCAAAAACCCCGTCATAACCAGGGCTCCATTTTAGTTTTCCTTCTCTTACTTTTTTTATTCCATTAACAATTTCTTTATCAACCACGAACCCAAGCTCTTCTTCAGGAGCATTGTATGCCTTGAATTCGTTTCCAAAGTATTTTATCATATCAAAGTATATTTTTTGAACCCCCTGGGTATTCTCTCCCTTTCCTTTTATTGAAGCAATCAGCAACGGCAGGGGAATGTGGTATTCAAAATCAACCGCATTTTTGGGTTTAAAGCCCTCTTTTTTATCAGAGAGTTCAACAATCCTGTGCAGAACACCCAGAGTAAGCGGTTTCCTGCACACAGGACAGATATTTTTGAGTTTTATTGCATCATATGGGGAAAGCTGGACATTGCATTTCCTGTGTCCGTCCCAGAAATACTTTCCTTCCTGCGGATAAAATTCATAGGTTTTCAAAAATCCTTTTCCTGTTTTTATGGTTTTTATAAGCGAGGAATAGGAAAGTTTTTCCATCTCAAACAGATTGAATTCCCTTCCCAATTTCGGAGGAGAGTGTGCATCGCTGTTTGAAAGCAAAGGGTAATCATTCAATTCACTCACTATCCAATTCATTGCAGGGTCGCTGCTCAATCCGGTCTCAAGGCCGTCTATATATTTTTTTGTTTCTCCAAATGCCTCTTCCAGAGAATCAAATCCTGATTTAGAGCCAAAAACAGAGAACCATGGAGTCCAGATGTGTGCAAGAAGTATGAAAATATCCTTTTCAATTTCTTTTATCCTCTCAAGGAGTTCTGCTGAAGAGATTGAAAGCGTCGGCCTTCCATCTTCCTTTAGATTTCCGTATTTAGATAAAACATCATTTATCTGTTCAGCAACCTCAAAGGAAGGAGCAAAAAGAACAGTATGCATTTTCTTTGTTTTTTCTCCAACCTTGAATATATTGCTTATCTCAGTAGTTAAAAGGAAATTTATTCCATTGTATTCATAGATTCCTTTTTCTTTTTCAGAAAGTTTTTCCTTTAATTCCTTGAGCCAGAGCGGGTGGGTAAAGTCTCCGGTTCCAATCAGGTCAAGACCCTTTATCTTTGCCCATTCACTCAAACCATCAGGTTCTGAATTCTTGCTGGTTGCACGTGAATATTTTGAGTGAATATGTAAATCTGCAGTAATCTTCATTGGTATTCCTCCTCAATAACATTTCTTATTGTTTTTGCCCCTATTTTCCCCATTCCGTCCATTTTGAGAAGTTTTTCTTCCTTTGCATTAAAGAGTTTTTTTATGCTTCCAAAATGCTTTAGGAGTTTTTCAGCCATTTTGGGTCCGACCAAAGGAAGCATTTCTACAATTGCCTTTTGCTTTTCCCTCATAGTTCTTCCTTTTCTTGAAGGTGCAATCCGCACTTCTCTTTTTTCTGCTATCTGTTCATGATGGGCTATAGAATAGATAACCTCTGCAGTGCTTTCAAGATTTCTTGTAAAAAAAAGCCCGCAGTTAAAATCAGTAAGTATGGAAGCATAAGCGCCGAGAAGTGCTTTTTTGTTTATCCTTCTTTCAGGACTTTTTCCTTCTACAATTATTATCGGAGTCTGATATTCTTCTTTTAATCTTTTCAGTTGCTGAAATAATCTGCCGTCTATTATTGAGCCTTCAAAATCACTTCTTGTTTTTCTTTCAACAACCGACCTGTCTGAACAGATAAAGTCTCCTGTTGGAATTAATTTATTTTGAACCTCTGCCCCCTGCATTTCAAGCAATTCTTTTATCAATGGCTCTTCTCTTGCATCCATTATTATTTTTAGTTTCATATTTCTCCCACATATTCTTCAATCTCGTTAAACCCTATACTGCATCCGGAATATTTCAAACTATAAAGGGCAGATTCAACAGCATCCCCCTCCAGTTCACCATAGCTTTTGAAGAAACCCTTTTCATACGCATAAGCAAGTATCTCTGTGCTTCTGAAGATTTTCATTCCCTGGGTTATATTATGTATCTTTTGTAGATTATTTTTATTCGCCATTATATTAACTCTCAATTCCTTTTGGAGGTGTTCTTTCAAGAGCATAGGGTCTTCTATTATAAGTCTTGTTGTCCTTTCATCCATCATGAGATTTTTTACTCCTGTTTCCTTTGCAAGCATTATCATTTCAGCTTCCCCAAGATGAACAAGTTTTAGCGGTCTCCCTCTTGCATAAAATAATTCGTTGCAGAGCTTCATGAACTGCTTTCTTTTATTGTCTTCCCCTAGTTTCACAACTTCAATACGATTTTTGTTGATGTAATCCTTGAGTTTTATTGCAGAGAAACGGTAGGCTCGCATTTTCAGCTCAAGGGGATGTGTTACAGATTCGTAAAGTACTGAGGGAGGAATGAAGAATCTGGCGCCTTTTGATTTCAGGAATGAAAGGGCCTTTACCAAACATGAATCAGTAAAAGAGATAAGTGAACTGGAATCGCATATGAAATCAGTCATTTTCCATCACTCCCTTTAATTCCTTGAGCCTCTGTTTAAGGTCTTTTTTTTCCTTTAAGCGGTCAAACATCCTTGTTATTCCTGCATACGCCATTATTTCCTGTTTGTCTATTCCTGCGGTTTCTGCTGCGATTCCAAGAGAAAGACCTTGTGCATAAAGGATTGCAGCTGTTTTTATTCTTCCCTTTGTAATCAAACCTGTTACATATCTGGAGTCTTTCTGATCAAGGGAGGTTATGGTTTTTTTCAGAGATTGAAATTCTTTTCTTAATTCCTTCTTTGGTTTTTTTGATGCATTTTCAAGTTTTTTTTCTATTTCCAAAAGGATTGGTTTATGCATTAGATTCGTATATCTTGGTTTTGAAAGGATTTTTGCGAGTACATAACAGATTATTGCTAGTTCATAGAATTCCTTTGAAAAGGAGATGACGGCCTGCCTTAGTATTTTATCGTTGAGTTTTCTCATTTTTTTCTGGTTTCTTTTTCTAAAAATAGAGAGCATCTCTTTGAGAAAATCCTTTTCTGTAAGAGGGGGGGTCATAATCCGGCTTCTTTCCTGATGTTTATAAATGTTTTGCGCGGTTCGTGTAACTATGGTTACGTTTGATTCGTTAGGTTTAAATACTTTTGTGTTCATAAATATAAGCATATGGAAATAAAAGCAGAACCAAAAGAGCCGTTATTCCGAACCATTACTGCCGGTTTAAGCAGATTTATAAGAAACATTTCTCTCTCTGTTTTCTTTATCGTCGGCCACGAGATTTTCAATTCCTTTGCAATGACTCAATTGTCCAGGGCACAGAAGCAGGATATAGGGTTTCTTCCAGAATCCCTGGAAAAACCTGCTCCAAGACAGATGCCCATGCCAAAAACTCCTGTTGTTTGTCATGCTGTTCCCCCCCGTATTCTTTACACTCCCAACACCCTCCATACGATTTCCGCCCTCAGAACTATGGGTTACATGAGAAAGCCAAGGTTTTTTGATGAAAAAGAACTCAACGATCTATTCAAAGAACTGAAAGACGAGGACCCTGGTAGGAGAGAGATTGCTGCTGGGAAACTGATAAATGCCGAAAACCCGGAAGCAACAGAACCCCTGATAGAAGCACTAAAGGATGAGAGTGCAGGGGTAAGAAAGAATGCCTTAAGGTCGTTAAGTCGAAGAAGAGATGCAATTGCGTTTCCAGATGTGTTGGGAATGCTTGATGATGAGGATATGGAAGTGCAGGTAGCAGTAATATGGTCCCTGGCCGGGTTTGGAAATCCTGATGCGATAGAGCCCTTATTCAGTAAACTGGAAAAGAGCGGTGAGGATGTAAAAAAGAATGCTGTTCGCGCCCTCGGCCGAGTCATAGAAAAAAATATTGATAAGAACACAAGCAAAGAAACCTTGATGGGATTCCTAAGAAGAATAAAAGGCCCAGGAGCAAAAGAGGTTGCTTTGAAACTGTACAGGAAATGGCTTTCAGAACAAAATGACAATATACTCTTAAAAAAAGGCAGCCTAAGGATACCTCAGAAGCCGATTAGAAATGCCAGATTGATGAAAATTAAGTAGGATAATGTAACTATGGTTACACCCAATCATCTATTTTTTTAAACTCTTGCCTCCCATTTAATTCCCTTTCTTCAAATCTTAAATGTGGGAACATGGAAAAAGACCTATCTTCTCTCATCTCGCTGTTTCAGGAGTTCTTTAGAAATTACTATAAAGAAAAGATAGATGAGCTCTCATTGGTTTACCCCTCCAGAAGATCCCTTAAGGTTGATTACAATATTCTCTCAGCATATAATCCCGAGCTTGCAGATGTCTTGATAGAAGAGCCCGAAACAACCCTTGAGGCTGCAAAAAATTCAATTACTGAAATGAATATATCCATCCCAAAAGGAGCAGGCCTCTTTTCCCCAGAGATAAGATTTTACAATGTTCCAGGTTCAGACACCTTGATTGAGGAATTGAGCTCAACATCTCTTGGCCAGCTTGTTTCATTTAAAGGTGTTGTCACAAAAAGGACCGATATTATGCACAGGGTTAAGATTGCAGAATATGTCTGCGAGGCCTGTGAACAAACCTACCGTTTTATTGTGAAAAGAGATTTTAAACCTCCGAGAAAATGTGAATCCTGCAAGAAATTTGCTCTGGTGCCGGTAGAGAGCAAATCAAGGTATGTAGATGTCCAGAAAGCTGAGGTTCAGGAGATGCTTGAGAGGGTGAAAGGAGGTTCTCCTGCATCAAAGATAGAGCTCTGGCTTGAAGAAGACCTTGTCAACAGAATAGTTCCAGGAGAAAACATAGAGGTAGTAGGTATCCTGAGATTAAAGGAACCTCTCCGCCTTCAGCAGAAAAAAGACCTTATTTACGGAAGGTATGCTGAGGTCATTCATCTAAAGAGCATAAAAAAGGATTTTGAAGAGATAGATTTAACCAAAGAGGACATAAGAAGAATAAAGGAGCTTGCAAAAGACCCGGATGTAGAAAAGAAAATAATCTCATCTGTTGCCCCTGCTATTTATGGTTACACCGAAGTAAAACATGCATTAGCCCTCCAGTTGTTTGGAGGCACAAGAGGCAAGATGCTTAAAGGTGGAGCACCAATAAGGGATGATATCCACCTGCTTTTAATAGGCGACCCAGGAATTGCAAAATCCAGATTTTTGCAATCAATTGCTGCTATAGCTCCCAAAAGCATCTATATAAGCGGTAAGAGCGTTTCAGCTGCAGGTCTTACTGCATCTGCAGAGCGCGATGAGATGGGGGAGGGGGGCTGGACCTTGAAAGCAGGCGCTCTTGTAATTGCTTCAGGTGGAATTGTTTCCCTGGATGAGTTTGATAAGATACGTGATGAAGACAGGGCAGCTCTGCACGAGGTTATGGAATCAAGCAGTGTTTCTCTTGCAAAGGCAGGAATAGTAGCTAAATTCAGGGCCAAAACAGCAATAGTTGCAGCAGCTAATCCAAAGCACGGCCGTTTCAACCAAAAGAAGAATCTAGCAGACCAGTTTGATATTCCTCCTTCTTTGCTCTCAAGATTTGATTTACTCTTCCCGATTGTGGATGTTCTTGATGAAGAAAAGGATGCAAAACTGGCAGAATATATCCTGAAATCGCACAAAGAAGGCCTTTCTGCAGAAACGTTTGAAGAAGATGGGTTTACAATTGATAAAGACCTTTTAAGAAAATATATAGCTTATGCAAGAAGGAGCGTTAAACCTATTCTAAGCGATGAGGCAAAGGATAAGATAAAGGAATTCTATGTTGATTTGAGAGTGCAGGGTCAGCACTCAGGTTCGGTTCCAATTACCCCGCGTTACCTTGAAGGTCTTGTAAGAATGGCAGAGGCAAGTGCAAAGATGAATTTAAGTAATATTGTTGAAGGAAAGGACGCAGAAGTAGCAATAACCCTCCTTAAATACAGTATGTCAAAGTTGATGATTGACCCGGAAACAGGTGTTCTTGATTCTGATATAATTTCAGTCGGAAAATCGCGCTCCCAGGTGCAGAAATATGAAACAATAATGGACATCATAAAGGAGAAAACAAGAGAATACGATGCAGTAGAAATAAAAGAGGTTATTGCAGTTGCTAAGGAGCATGGAATAGACACCCCAACTGCCTCAAGAATCATAAAGGAACTCCAAAGGAAAGGAGATATTTATGAAGTAGAGCATGATTGGGTAAAACCAGTTGACAAAGGGTGATTTTACTGAATCTCCTGCTCAAAATCGTTTTCTTTTTTCTTGCAGCCCAGGTTCTTGGTATATATGCAGGTGTTTTCCTTATCTCAGATATCCAAAGCAATGAATTTGCTGATTATTTCACAGTCAAACAAACAGGAATAAGCTCCTTTCTCTTCTTCATCCTTTACCTTGCCCTTGGAATCGGCCTTATGTTTCTTATAATAAAATTAGGCAGTTCAATCCTTTTTGATATTCTTGAATTTGCTGTGATATCTACTACTTCTTCTATAATATTCTATGTTTTTCTAAAGGTCCTGTTTTTTCTTCCAACAATAATGGCAATCCTTTTTGCAGTTTCTATTGCAGTCCTTTTTGCACTTTCAAAACATTTTCACCCTTCCATGAAAAACATATGCGCTGTCGTTGCTTCTGCAGGAGCAGGAGCAGTATTCGGTTTCTCAATAGGTTTTTTTCCAGCAGTCATTCTTCTCCTCCTGCTTTCAATATATGATTTTATCGCTGTTTTCAAGACAAAGCATATGATAACATTTGCAAAACAGATTATCTCAAGAAACCTTTCCTTTACTGTTGATGCTGTAGAGATATCCCCTGAAGGAAAAGAGCGAAGAATGGACTTGGGCACAGGAGACCTTGCACTTCCGATTATGCTTGAGGTTTCAGCGTTTCAAATAGCCCCAATGCTTTCATTTCTTCTTTTCATAGGCGCGGTTATAGGAGCGCTTTCTGTAATGGTTTATGCATGGAAAACCCGCTCCATCCTGCCTGCACTCCCTCCCATAGTCTTTTCCATGCTCATAATGGGATTAATAGGATTCCTGGTGGGGTTAATATGATTTCTGATGGAATTAATATGATTTCTTCAATATTTAGATTAACAAGATTTTACCATGCAATAATGATAGCATTGGCAGTTTTATTGGGTGTTCTTTTTTCAGGTTCTTTTCCACCTCTTTATATCCTGCTTATTGGTATTCTTGCACCTGTTTTCTCAGAGATGGCAGCATTCTCCTTAAACGATTATTTGGACATTAAAACAGATAAAATAAATAAAAAGAACCGCCCTTTGGTAACCGGCGAATTATCTCCCTCTTTTGCATACAATTTCTCAATTTTTTGTTTTTTTATATCCACCCTTCTTTCTTTTTTCTTAGGCTGGATTCCTTTTTTTATTATTCTTTTCTTTAATGTCTTTTCAGCTGCATATAACTACAAGTTAAAGGACCTGCCTCTTATTGGAAATATATATATCGGATTTTCAATGGCAATTCCCTTTATTTACGGGAACATCCTATCTTCTTTTTCTATTTCCGAAATTAATTTTTTACTGTTTATTATTGCATTGAATATAGGAACTGCCAGGGAAATTATAAAATCTATTGAGGACATGGAAGGTGACAAAAAAGCAAGGGATTCAAACACCCTGCCAATTCTAATTGGAAAAAAGAACTCTTCAATAGTTGTTTTATTTTTTGTTTTAATTAGTATGATATCCTTAATTTTCCTGTTTCAGTGTTTGAAATTTTCTGTTATCTCTTTTCCTCTTTTCCTCTTTTCTTTTGCTCTTCTTGTTGTTTCATGTGCAAAACTCTTTTTTCTCAAAACCAAAAAAGATTATTCCTATATCAGGATAATAACCCTGGTTTCTTTAGTTCTCGGTCTTCTTTCTCTTACCTTTGCTTATTTCTCGTTTTAGCAACATTTTTAAACTTCCTCGCCCCTATTATATACTATGGCAAAAGAAATCCTGGTAATTCCAAAAAGAGTCCAAAGTCCTCAGGAGGCCGTACTAGTTCATTTTCTTGAAACAGGAAGACCCCCTGCACTGTTGGATAAAACACTCCTCCAAAAAAAGCTTCCTGTTGAATTCATTGCCCTTCTTTCAGGGCAGAGACCAGTTATTTCTGGTCCACTCACAAAGCAGAAACAACTCCTGCTTGAGCAGGTTGTAAAATCCACCCCCCAGCTCAATCTAATCATAAAAGATGATTTTTTTACTCTCTCAAATCCCTTTGCAGACCTTTCTCTTACCCAGAAGCAAAGAAAATCCCTCCTCACTCTGATAAAAAAAGACCCTTCCCTTGCTCCAAATGCCATTGCCCTTCTAAACCTGATTTCACTAAAAAACAGCATAAAAAATAACAATTATTTCTCTTTGCTTGAATCTGACATCTCTTCCTTTACTGATTCAGTGCTCAAAAATCCTGAAAAACTCAAAACCAGGAGTTTTTCATTAAAAATACTTTCACACACAGGCAGTTTTCTGCTTTTCTCAAACCACATTCTGAACCTGAATCTTGCAGAAGAAGCAATGAAGGATGAAAATCTTTCAGATTATAAGAAAAATATCCTTTCTTTTTACAGCACCATGCTTGAGAATGCTTTTTCAAAAGGAGACAAGAATTCCATACTGGCATCAGGAGATGCACTTGATTCTATCCTCCTTGTATTCAGGAATAAGGAATTCCTTTTTACACTGCCCAAAAATGAAAGACAGCAGGTCGCAAATGACGTTGTTTCCTCACTTGTTTTTTATTCCAAATTTATTTCACAGGGAAAACTCAAAGGATTTATTTCAAAGGAAGATTCTTCCCTACGAAAGAAGGCAGTCAATCTCTCCACTATGGATGATACAATAGAATTCCTGAATTCTTCAGGCTCTTTCATAAATGAAATTCACAACAAGGTTTATGAATTGAAAATAGACCAGAAGATAGCAAAAGAGCCGAAGATGCTAAAGAGATTTGCACTCCGCACAGGAAAGTATGCAAATAGGTATTCACTTGTTGTCCTTGCAGGAACAACAACAACAGGTGCAATCGTAGGTTTCCTCAGCCCTGCTCCCGGAGGCACTGCTGCAGGTGCAAAAACAGGATTTGGAGCAGGCTCACTGATTGTTGCTTCTGCAGGTTCAATTGTTCTTGTAAACGGCATTGATGATTTGGTTTTTGCAGGCACGGAAGAAGAAAAGCAAAAGGCTTTTGAGCAGATAAAACAGGGCACTGTTCTGGCTGCATTTGGAATGGGTGCTTCGGGTTCTGTTGGAAAGGCTGCCGGCCTGGCCACGATAGGAGGTGCTTCCTTTTCCTTGCATGAAGATGTAAAAAAAGGAAACATAGGAGAGGCAGCGATTGATACCGGCCTTATTTTCATGGGTTCTGCCCGCACATTCCGCCCGCTCCTTTCAAAGATGAAATTAATGGTGATTCCTGTAAAAACAACCCAAATAGCAGAACTCGCCCCAAAAAATGTTCTTGCCTGGTCTGCATTTTTTGCAGGAATTGGAGCGGTTTCAGCTCCAGAATTGAAAATATCCTTAAAAACAAATGATTACACCCAGTTCCTAGATGTATTCGGCTCTCATTTCTTAGGCATGCAAAGAGATTTTCTGGCATTTGGAGGTCTGCTCAAGGGAGTAACCGTTCCTTACAGGCTCTTTACCCTCAGAGGTGGAAGGGCAGTAATATTCGCAGAATCAAAAGGCCTCCTGAACAAGATATTTTCACTTAAATCCGTCAAAGCAATCACAAATAAGAATAAAGCAAAACTAATAGACGTTCTTTTCTCAAGAAAATTCCTAAAAGTTCCAAAGGCAGAGCAGATAAAAAAATTAACAAACCTTAATATTGACTCAAACTCTGCAGAAAGAATCTATAACGTTAATAAAAGAATTTGGGGCGAGTTTGAAAAAGCTAGGATTTCAGGGAGCGTAAAACAAGGACTGCAAACCCTTAAAAAATCCCCGCTCTTTACTAAATAGATTATTTTGCTTCAATACCAATTTTTTCAATAGTTTTTTCAAGTGCTACAAGGGTTGAATAAATCCCCAGTAATCTCTCCTTGTCAATCTCGTAGTATTCATGTGCAATCCTGTTTCTCAGCGATATTATCTTCAGAAAACCCTTTAGTTCATTTTCCGATATAATATTTCTCTCATTGAGAGTTCTAAACATCTCTGAATAACTTGTAGGATAACCCCAGGATTTTTTTTCTATCAAAAATCCAGCAAGAGAAATGATATAATTGCATGCCTGAAAACATTCCATCGCAAGGTTATTGAACATGATTTTATCACTTTTTTCTCTGAAGCCGGCATAAGCAGTTTTAGCATCATTGACATGCTCTTTAATTTTTCTTATTAACAAATTTACATCCTTCATTTATTCACCTTCAGCATCTCATATAATGGTTTATGTTCAATATATTCAAAAGCAGCTTTCATAAATATGTGCCTGAGTTTACCCTCATCTTTGCAGTACAATATCTTATGTTCTTTTACAATTTCCATTTTAAAGATAGGCGGCAACTCATTGAAAACCACCACGTCCACATTCTTTGATGAATGCGCCTCTATTTCGTATACATCTTCTTTTGAATACTTATTTAGAATTACTGCGATATCCGTATCTGAAATAGGTTTGGATGCGCCTCTTGCTTGTGAACCGAAAAGAACAATCCCGACAACGTTTTTTTTTGCCTTTAAATTGTTTACGATACTTTTTATTATTTTATCTTCCATGCCCCTTTATTATCTGTATTTGCTTAAAAAGCTTCCGTTAACATCATAAATCTTTCCTCCTATATTACCTATATAAATAGGATGTTTGGATGAAAGAACACAAAGGTTATGCAAAACTCATACTGTTCGGAGAGCACTTTGTAGTTTATGGAATACCTGCCATAGGAATGGCTCTAAAAGACCTTTACACAACCTGCACCCTCCACCCCTCAGACATCTGGGAAATCCAGGGAGTTAACCAATCCGAGGTTGTAATCCCTGCTCTTCAGTCTATTCTTGTAAAACTCAATCTCATAGGCCCTTACAAGGCAGTTTTCAATTCCAACATCCCTGTCAGCGCAGGTCTTGGTTCCGGCGCTGCAATCTGCGTTTCATTTACAAGAGCTCTTTCTTATCATCATTTCCTAAAACTCACAGATAAAAGAATAAACGAGCTTGCACATGAGGGTGAAAAATTCTTTCATGGCAATCCCTCAGGAATAGATAATACCCTCTCAACCTTTGGGGGTGTCCTGGAATTTACAAAAGGAAAACCATTTACCTCTCTTGAAATAGAACCACTGCCTCTTGTAATCGCATGCACCGGAGAAAAGGGAAGCACAAAGCAGATGGTTGCAAATGTAAAAAACCTGAAAGAAAAAAATCCGGAAAAATTCCAAGAATGGACAAAGGAAATGGAAGAAATAATAGAATCAGCAAGAATAGCCTTTGAACAGCATAATTTGAAAACCATAGGAAAACTTATGGATAAAAATCAGGAACTGCTTTATAACATAGGAGTCTCAACCCTTGAGCTTGAACTTCTTATTGAAATAGCAAAGGATAAAGGGGCTCTAGGTGCAAAACTCACTGGTGCTGGAGGCGGCGGCTGTATAGTTGCTCTTGCAAAGGATAAAGAAAGTGCGAACACCATTATCCAGGCAATAAAACAAAAAGGTTTTCAGGCATTCTATTCAGAGCAGGCGCTTTAAAGGAATATATTTATAAATCTTTTCTTTTAATACTTCTAAGACTGCATTTCTCTCGGCGGTGGTGGAATCTTGAGAAAAAAGAAATCTGATAGTGAGATTGATATCCTTTCTCATAAACTTATGCCTGAATTAAAAATCCTGAATAAAAAGGAAGCTGAATCATTTTATGAGGAATATAATACCTCTCCGGATTTAATTCCGAAAATGTTTTCTATAGATCCTGTGGCAGTTGCCATCAAGGCAAAAATTGGAGATTTAATTCAGATAAAAAGAAAGGATTACACAGGAAATTATACTTATTATCGCGTTATAATAGAAGGCGAATTAAAATAGAAAAATAAGATAAAAGGTGAATGAATGGTAAAGGGAATGGTTGGTGCCTACTTCAAGACAAATAGTTTAGTCAAACAGCAGTTGGATTCCTATAATAAATTCATAGATACTGGAGTCCAATCCATTATAGACAAAGTCAAGGTAATAAAAACAAATGTGGTTGGCTTTGAATTGAAGCTTGGAAAGGTGAGGATTGAAAGGCCGAGGTTTTATGAAGTTAAAGGAGGCTACAAATCCGTTTGTCCATGCGAGGCAAGAATGAGAAACATAACCTACTCAGCCCCACTGTTTCTTACAATTGTTCCGACATTCAATGGAATAGAAAGACCTGTTTATTCAGATGTTTACATTGGAGAGGTTCCTGTTATGGTAAAATCCCAACTCTGTTATCTCTATGGTTTATCTGATGAAGAATTAATAGAGAAAGAGGAGGACCCAGGAGACCCTGGAGGTTATTTTATAATAAACGGAAGCGAAAGGATTCTCGTTGGAATAGAAGACCTTGTCCAGAATAAGGTAATGACCACAATTGAACTCACAGGAACAGTTTCAAAGATATTTTCTACAAGGGAGGGCTTCAGGGCCAGGTGTGCAGTCACAAGAAAAAAAGATGGAACCCTTAAGCTGGAGTTTCCGGCTACTCCTGCAGACCTTTCTTTAATCCAGATTTTAAGAGTGCTTGGACTTGAAAAAGACAAGGACATCTTAGATGCTTTTTCTGATTCAAAGATAATCCAGAACGATATTCTGCTCAACCTTGAACAGCAGGAAACAAAAACAAAGGAGGAAGCAATAAGCACCCTCAGCAAAAGACTTTCCCCGGGCCAGCCGGAGGAATTCAGGCTTTCAAGACTGGAAAACCTTGTAACCTCTTATCTGCTTCCGCATCTTGGTGTTGAGGCCTCTGATAAGCCTAAGAAAGCATTTTTTCTTATAAAGATGGCGGAAAAGGCAATTAATGTTTCAAGGAAAAAAATACCTCCGGATGACAAGGACCATTATGCAAATAAGCGTGTGAAGCTTGCAGGGGTTCTTATGGAAGAGCTCTTCAGGTATGCGTTCCAATTTCTTGTAAAGGATATTATTTATCAGGCAAGCAGGGCTGAAGCAAGAGGAAGAAAACTTCAGGTGCATACTCTGGTAAGGCAGGACACACTTGTTGACAGGATAAAATATGCAATGGCAACAGGGAACTGGATTGCAGGCCAGACAGGGATTTCCCAACTGCTTGACAGAACAAGCTTTCTTGCAATGCTTTCCCATTCAAGAAGAATTATCTCACCGCTTTCAAAGAAACATCCACACTTCAAAGCAAGGGATTTGCATGGAACACATTGGGGCAAGCTCTGCCCAAGTGAGACTCCTGAGGGGCCCAGTTGTTCCCTTGTAAAGAATATTGCAATCCTTGCAAATGTCACTGAGGGAAAGGATGAGAGTGAAATTCTTGAAGAACTCAAGAATGCAAAACTCGAGACTGAATGGGGGTATTAGAGAATGACTAAAAAACCAAAACCTTCAAAATCAAAAAAGGAAAAATATGCTGTTTATGTAAATGGAAATCTTGTTGGTTTTCATAAGAATGGCGAGGCCCTTGTTGCTAAACTCAAGGAAAAAAGAAGAACAAATCAGTTGAATTATGAAACAAACATATATATGAGTAAAAGAACACACGAAATATATATAAATACAGATAGAGGCAGGGTAAGGAAGCCGTATATAGTTGTTGAAGAAGGAAGGTCCCGTTTAGGACAGGAAATACACTCCAAGCTTAAAAAAGGAGAACTTACATGGGAGCATCTTGTTAAGATGGGGGTTATAGAATACCTTGATGCAGATGAAGAAGAGAATGCATATGTGGCTATGAACCCTGAAGATATAACAGACGAGCATACCCATCTTGAGCTGGATCCCTCCATTATATTCGGTGTAACGACCTCTGCACTCCCTTATCCTGAGCACAATTCCGCTCCAAGAATTACGATGGCCTGTTCAATGGCCAAGCAGTCCCTTGGAGTATATTCAACTAATTTTGCAAAGAGGTTCGATACTAGAGGGTATGTTATGTTTTATCCCCAGCAGCCGCTTGTCAGCACAGATTTTTACAAGGCCCTTGACCTGAAAAACAGGGCTGCCGGCCAGAACCTTATCGTTGCTATTGCAACTCATGAAGGATACAACATGGGAGATGGTTTAGTTATAAACAGGTCAGCTGTTGATAGGGGGATGGGCCGTGTTGTAATGTTTAAAACCTATCAAACTGAAGAAAGGCTGTATCCAGGAGGCCAGAAAGATAAGATTGAACTGCCAACCCCTGATGTTGTGGGATATAGGGGTGATGAACCATATGTAAATCTTGATGCAGACGGCGTAATATTCCCGGAATCCGATGTAGAATCAAGATTAGTGCTCGTAGGAAAAACATCCCCCCCAAGATTTATAGAAGAGGTTTCTGTTTTTGGGGTTGTTGAAGAGAAGAAAAGGGAGAGCTCTCTTTCTCTAAAATCAGGAGAAAAAGGAAAGATAGATTCTGTTATGGTTACTGAATCACCAAATGGCAACAGACTTGTAAAGGTCAAGGTTAGGTCCATGAAGATTCCTGAAGTAGGCGACAAGATGGCCTCAAGACACGGCCAGAAAGGTGTTATAGGTTCTCTTCTTTCACAGGAAAACATGCCTTTTACAAAAGATGGAATAGTTCCAGATTTAATAATGAATCCCCACGCCATCCCAAGCAGGATGACTGCAGGGCATCTTCTTGATGCGCTGGGTGGGAAGGCCGCTACCATTGGAGGAATGATAATGGACGGCACTGCATTTACAGGAAACAATGAAACAGATTACATGAAGATACTAAAGGAAAATGGTTTTGATGAGTATGGCGAGGAGGTCTTGTACGATGGCATAACAGGAAAAAGAATAAGGGCAAAGATATTCATCTCTCCGATTTACTACCAAAAACTGCACCATCTGGTTTCCAACAAGATGCATGTGAGAAGTAGAGGACCGGTTCAGCTTCTTACCCTCCAGCCAACAGAAGGAAGGGCAAGAGAAGGCGGTCTTAGATTTGGTGAGATGGAAAGGGACTGCCTTATAGGTTACGGCGCCAGTATGGTTGTCAGGGAAAGACTTCTGGAAGAGAGCGACAAGACAGTCCAGCTTGTTTGCGAGAACTGCGGAATGCTCGGATTTCATAACCACATAAAGGGAAAAACACTCTGTCCCGCCTGCGGAAGCGATATGAATTCTCCAGTAGAGATAAGCTATGCATTCAAACTGCTCGTTGACGAGATAATGTCCCTTTACATATTCCCGAGACTCGTACTAAAAGATAAAGCATAGGTGTTTTTATGAAAGAAGTCACAAAAATTATAGATAAGATACGGTTTTCCTTACTTTCTCCGGAAATAGTTAGGGATATTGCGGTTGCTAAGATAACGATTCCGGATACCTATGATGATGATGGCTACCCTATAGATGGAGGTCTTGTGGACCAGAGGCTTGGTGTTATAGACCCAGGTCTGCGCTGTAAAACCTGCGGAGGAAAAATAAAGACCTGTCCTGGCCACTTCGGAATGATTGAACTCGTAAGGCCAATAATTCATGTAGAGTTTGGAAAGACCATTTATACTATTCTTTCTACAACATGCCCGGAATGCCATACTATTATTTCAAAAACCGCAAAAAAATGCCCGAACTGCAAAGCAAAAATCCCAGAAATAAAATTTCTTAAACCAACAACCATTTTCAAGGATGGAGCAGCGATGCTTCCAACGGAGGTAAGGGACTGGCTTGTTTCTATTCCTGATTCCACCCTTATGAAAATGGGTCTTGACCCAAGATACGCAAGGCCTGAATGGATGATTATTTCTGTTCTTCTTGTTCCTCCAGTATCAGTAAGACCTTCCATAACCCTTGAATCCGGGGAAAGAAGCGAGGATGACCTTACCCATAAATTGGTGGATATAATAAGAATAAACCAGAAGCTTGAAGCAAATATAAATGCAGGAGCCCCTCAGTTAATTATAGAAGATTTGTGGGAGCTTCTTCAGTACCACATCACCACTTATTTTGATAATGAAACTGCAAATATACCCCCTGCAAGGCACAGAAGCGGAAGACCGCTCAAAACCCTTGCCCAGAGATTAAAAGGAAAGGAAGGGAGGTTCAGGTACAATCTTCTTGGAAAAAGGGTTAACTTTTCTGCCAGGACTGTTATCTCTCCTGACCCGATGATAAGGCTTGATGAGGTTGGGGTCCCCTTGAAGATGGCCGAAGAATTGACGATTCCTGTTACCGTAACTGACTGGAATATAGATGAATGCAAGAGACATATATCCTCGGAAAGTTATCCCCAGGCACTGTATGTAATAAGAAATGACGGAAGAAGAATAAGGGTAACTGATATTACAAAAGAGGAGGTTCTAAAAGAATTGAAGATAGGCTGGATAATTGAAAGACAGATTGTGGATGGTGATATAGCGATATTCAACCGCCAGCCGTCCTTGCATAGGGTTTCCATGATGGGGCATGAGATAAGGGTTCTCCCTGGAAAGACATTCAGGCTTAATCCGATTACAACAACACCATACAATGCTGATTTTGATGGGGATGAGATGAATCTACACATAATACAGACTCCAGATGCCCAGGCAGAGGTAAGGGAGCTTATGAAGGTTGAGAACCAGATAATTTCACCAAGGCACGGTCATGCAATTATAAAGCCCACAGAAGACCATGTTTCTGCTGCTTATTTCCTTACAAGGGATGATGCAGTATTTACTAGAAAGGAGGCATCAAAACTTCTTATTATTGCAAACATAAAGAAGCTTCCAAAGCCCGATAAAGGAGACAAATACTCAGGAAAACTTCTTTTCTCCCTGCTCCTTCCTTCAGAATTAAGTCTTAAGGAAAAAACAAAATTAGGGGATATAGTTGAGATAAAGAAAGGAAAAATGATAAAAGGGGCGCTGGATAACAGGGTCCTTGAAGGAGGTCTCCTTGAAAGATTCTTTCTTATAAAAGGTCCCAAGGCAACAAGGGATTTCCTTGATGCAATCACGAAAATTTCATTGGAGGCTCTTCGCTGGACAGGTCTGAGTGTTTCCCTTAAGAATTATTCACTATCTCCTGCAGCCCTGAAAACGGTGGAAGGAATAGAGAATAAGGCAAACAGGGAGATGGAAAACCTCATCCTGCAATATAAAAATAAGACACTTGAGCGTTCTCCAGGGCTTACTCTGAAGGAAACTCTTGAATTCAATATAATGGCGGTTACAACAAGGACAAGGAATGAGGCAGGGAAGATAGTTGAGGATGACCTTGGCCAGACAAATTCATCAATAATCATGGCCAAGATTGGAGCAAGGGGAAGCCTGCTCAATGCAATACAGATGTCTGCTCTAGTTGGACAGCAGGCCGTAAGGAACAAACGTCTTAAAAGAGGATACATACAGAGGTCGCTGCCATTTTATAAAAAAGGCTCGCTCAAAGGAAAGGAGCGCGGTTTTGTTTACAATTCATTCAGAAAGGGCCTTACACCTGATGAATTTTTCCACCATGCAATGGGAGGCAGAGAATCCCTGGTTAACACTGCTATAAGAACAGCACGTTCAGGTTACATGCAGAGAAGGCTGATACATGCCCTGCAGGACCTTACTGTTCAGGAGGATAGGACTGTAAAGAATGGGAAGGATGCCATAGTGCAGTTTATGTATGGAGGAGACGGCAAGGACCCAATGTATGAAACAACCACAGAGTATATGGAATCTGCAAAAGAAGATGCCGTAGATACTGTATAGAGATGATGTTCATGAAGAAAAAACAAGGAATAAGCCCTTATTCTGCTGTTGGAATTGTTGCCGCCCAAAGTATAGGTGAACCAGGCACTCAGATGACAATGCGTACATTCCACTATGCAGGGGTTGCCGAGCACGTTCCTACCGGCCTCCCAAGATTGATAGAATTGGTTGATGCAAAAAAGGAGCCGTCAAAAGCTCTTATAGAGATATTCCTGCTTCCTAAATATTCCAAAAACCAGAAGAAAGTGAAGGAGTTCGCCAATATGGTTGAATCTATTCTTCTTTCTGATGTTGCTTCAATTGAGGAGGACATGGATGAAAAGGAAATCCGGATCAAGATAAGTAAGAAAGACTTCAAGGACCTTGGTCTTAAAGAAGAAGATATGGGGGCCATTATAAAAAAGGCAGTAACCACGAACAAGCTGAAGATTTCAAAGGATTTATTATATATAGTAAAATTAAAGGAAGGAAAAAAATTCCCACTCCGTTCTCTCAGGAAACTCCAAATAAAGCTTTCCAAGGTACTTGTAAAAGGGGTTGAAGGAATAAAGAAGGCTGTTGTTGTTCATGAGAAAGGAGACTACTTTGTGAGAGCCAGTGGTTTTAATATAAAAGGCGCGCTTGCCCTTCCAGATGTTGACCCATCCAGGATTTATACAAATAATATTCTTGAGATGTATACTGTTTTTGGAATAGAGGTAGCAAGAGCCGTACTTGTAAGGGAGCTGAACAGTGTTATGGAGCTTCAGAACATTAACGTTGGAGTAAGGCATTTAATGCTTTTGGCTGATGCAATATGCGCTGATGGAAAACTGAAGTCTATCGGCAGGCACGGTTTGAGCGGTGAAAAGGCAGGTGTACTTGGAAGGGCCGCATTCGAGGAAACCATTAAGCACCTGGTTGCAGCTGCTGTTTATGCAGAAGAAGACAAGTTAAAAGGGGTCACTGAAAATATAATCGTAGGCCAGACTATACCTGTTGGAACAGGAAAGGTAATGCTCTCAATGAAAAAGTAGGTGGGTACAATGGTTGAAAGGAAAAAAGTTATTCGTAAAAGAAAAAGCAGGAAAGAAAAAGAGAATCCTCTCCAGAAGGCAGTAAGGCTTGTTGTGGAAAGCGGGGAAGTTGATTTTGGAACAAGGAAAGGCATAAAGAAATCGTTGCTTGGAAAAGCAAGGATGTTTGTTGTTGCATCAAACATTCCAAAGGATTCTATGCAGGATATAACCTATTATTCCAAGGTCTCAGCTATTCCTGTAATTATTTTTGAAGGTTCTTCAAAGGAGCTGGGTTCTGTATGCGGTAAACCATACCCAGTATCCATCCTGACAGTATATAAAGAAGGAGTTTCAGAGATTCTTTCGTTCTCCAAAAAAGGCAAGTGATAGTGTGGAGCTGACAAGCGAAGACCTAAAATTATTCCATTTTTTTGGTGATGTTACAAATGTTCTCCCGACTGATTTTCTTAAAACCCCTACAGGATACCTTTTCCTTGTGCCCATAACCCAGCTGGGCAAGGCAATCGGCAGGGGGGGCCGTAACATAAAATCCCTTTCCTCAAAACTCAACAAGGATATCCTTATTATAGCAGACAGCCCTGACCTTGAACAGTTCACAAGAAATCTTTTTAACAATATACAGATAATAAGTATAGAAATAAGAGAAGCAATGGGCGATAAGGCTGTTTTTCTTTCTGTTCCTGAATCACAAAGGGGAATAGCGCTCGGAAAAGGAGGAAAGCGCATAAAGGCAGCAAAGGCATTTCTTAAGAAAAAATTCAATGCAGACCTTTATGTGAAAGCAGTGCGCACACTCTGACATACTCCAACGACTAAATGTTGTTGGGTTCTTTTTTGTTTTGGTGTTACCGGATTCACAGCATCTCACCTTTAGGGGTATCAGTGCTCCCCTCCAACACATCCCTTTCTGTGTTGAATCGAGATATGCCTTGATGATATAAACTGGCAATATTGAATCCTGCGTTTACATCGGCATTCTCAACCATTGAGCATTTAGCACAATGGAACTGTTTTCCTTTTCTGTTATTTGCGTCTATATGACCACACCTACTACACCTCTGAGAGGTATATTGTGGTTCAACATAGGCAATAGGCACTCCAAACTTTTTGGCTTTGTATTCTATCATGTTCTGCAATTGATAGAAACTCCAAGAGTTTAGGGAATACAGTTGCCTCCTTCTTACCTTTGCTGTCTTTTGGATGTCTTTCAATCCTTCAAGGACTATAATCGCCTTGTTGTTCTGCGCTTCTTTAACAAGGCATTTGCTTATCTGATGGTTTATGTTTCTGACAATTCTACTCTCCCTGTTTTTGATTTTTTTGACGAGAGAATACTTGCCCTTCTTCTGAAGGTTTTTCCTTATGTTTTTGTATTTTTTATGAAGGTGGTTGCACTCCTTTCCAAGTTTCAGCACCTTTCCTGTGTTGATATTGGAAGCAACCAACACATGCCCTGTGGTGTTCCTATCTACGCCAATTATCTGCTTTGAGGTATATTGCCGAGGCTCTTTATAAGAACAAGAAACATAGGCAAATGTTTCGCCAACTTCAATCTGGTTTATCTTTTCAAATGAATGGTTGAAGTTGATGGGGAGAACAAGTTTCAGACAAGGTATTGTTATCTCCCTATCTGTGAATCTGATTCCCTGAGAAGGGATTGTCAACTTTATAGAATTGATATTTTTGACTGTCTTATTCCTTGCATACTTTCTAAGGATTTGATTGGCAATCATGGATTTTAGACCGATATGTTTTACATCTTTACTGGATAAAGTTCTTTGTCTGATGGCATGTTTAGCTACCTTCTTCGCCAAGCTGAGTTCTCTGCCGAAATCTTTTTCATGCTTTATCTTATAGGTTAATATCATATCTCATCCCATTGCCTTTCTATGTATTTTCGTATTGTTGCAGATGAAACATTTCCAGTAGTTGAAAGGAAATATGAGCGTGTCCATAATTTAGGCATCTTTAGGAGCTCTGGAAACTCCTTGCGTAGATACCTTGAACTTCTACCTTTGAACCTTCTGTTTCAATTCCACAGGAGAATTACTTCCCGTCATTCCAACGGTAGCTCTTTTGAGTATAAAAAATAGTATTCAAAGGCTTTATAAACAAAAGGAGAGACCTCGTTTCCGGTGTTTCCGTTATGGTTCCTTTCCTTAGAATGTAAAGAATGTGGATTTTTGCTGAAATTTAACTGCAGCTTAAAAGAAGTAGTCTTTTCTTTCAGGAAGTTTTTTAAAGGCTTCTTCTCTAAAGTGTTAAAACTTCAAATTTGTTGAATATTATGGTGATTTAATGGGCAAAGGAGGAAACGGAGAATTCGCAGGAAGAAACAAGAAAAGAAACAGGAAGAAAGGACGATGGCTCTCCAAAAGATGGAAGAGAAAGAAGCTTAAGCTTAAAGAGAAGTATGATGCAATGGAGGGTGCTCCCCAGGCAAAAGGAATCGTTGTGGAAAAGGCAACCCTTGAGCAAAAACAGCCCCACTCAGGTCTTATTAAGGTTGTAAAGGTTCAGTTAATAAAGAACGGCAGATTGGTTACTGCTTTCCCTCCAAGGGATAAAGCAATAACCTTCATAGATGAGCACGATGAGGTAACAATCAGGGGGCTCGGCGGTTCGCAGAGAGGACAGATTGGTTCTATTCCCGGAGTAAGATATGCAGTTGAATTCGTGAATGATGTTGCTCTCCAGTCCCTGAGAAAAGGCAAGAAAGAAAAGTCTAAGAGGTAGAGAGAATGGTTAAACTTTTTGGAAAGTATGGTTTTGATGGCGTTGAGATAAGAGATAAAAGCCTTAAACAGGTAATCTCCCTTCAGGAAATATATCTTCCGCACTCCTTTGGAAGGCATGCAAAAAAACCCCTTGCAAAGGAAAAAGTGAATATTGTTGAGAGACTCGTAAACAAACTAATGCGTGGTGGAACAGGTAAAAAAACATCAGGAAAGGTAATAAGAACCAACGGAAGACTGCAGGGAAAGAAAACCCGCATCATAACCGTTGTAAAGGAAGCATTCGGAATAATAGAGCAGAAAACAAAAAAGAATCCTATTCAGGTGCTTGTTGAGGCGCTTGAGAATTCTGCACCAAGAGAAGAGGTTACAAGGGTTTCTCACGGTGGAGTAAGCTATCAGATTGCTGTTGACTCATCAGCTTCCAGAAGACTGGATTTAGCACTTAAGAACATTACCCTTTCAGCACTCATGAGAACCTTTAACAAGGACACCTCTCTTGGAAAGGCCCTTGCCGATGAAATAATGTTCACTGCAGGTAATGATGTTCAAAACTCTTATGCGATAAAGAAGATGAATGAGATGGAGAGGATGGCAAGGAGCGCAAGATAAAGACTTTTTTTTGGTGAAAGCATGGCGAGAAAAGAATTTGTTGTTGGAGAGATACAAAAGATAATGGATAATATTGAAACCGTAAGAAATATTGCTATTATTGCCCACGTTGACCATGGAAAAACCACATTAACAGATTCCATGGTTGCACGAGCAGGCCTCATTTCAAAGGAGCTTGCAGGTGAACAGCGTGTAATGGATTATGATGAGCAGGAGCAGGCAAGGGGCATCACAATTAAATCTGCAAATATCTCTCTTGGTTTCCCATATGAAGGAAAGAACTACCTTATCAATCTTATTGATACCCCAGGCCATGTTGATTTTGGAGGCCATGTTACAAGGGCCCTTAGAGCCGTAGACGGTGTTGTTCTTGTAGTTGATGCTGTTGAGGGAATAATGCCGCAAACTGAAACAGTACTAAGACAGGCCCTTAAGGAAAGAGCTCAGCCAATTGTTTTCGTTAACAAGCTTGACCGCCTGATAAATGAGCTTAAGCTGGATGCACAGGGAATGCAGCAGAAACTCATAAAGGTGATTGTAGGGTTAAATAAAATTATTGAAGCAAATGCCCCGCCTGAACACAAAAAAGACTGGCAGATTTCAGTAGAAAAAGGAAATGTTGCTTTCGGGTCTGCCTTTAATAAATGGGCTATGAGCGGTTCAGCAATGAAAACTTCAGGACTTTCATTTAAAGATATTTATGATAAATGTTTTGCAGGGGAGCACTCCTTTCTTGTTGAGAAATGTCCTGTTGATGAGGTTCTGCTTGAGATGGTTATAAAACATCTTCCTAATCCTGGATTTGCACAGAAATACCGAATTCCTGTGCTCTGGAAAGGCGAGATGGACTCTCAGGATGGAAAGGACATGCTTGAGTGCAATATATCCGGAAAAACAATCGGCATCTGCTTTGGTGTTGTTTACGATGAGCACGCAGGAGAAGTAGGGGTTGTAAGACTTTTCTCTGGTTCAGTAAAAAAAGGAGATATGATTTACCTTGCTTCAAAGAAAACCAGCTACAAGGTTCAGCAGGTTGGCATTTACATGGGCCCTGACCGCATTTCTGCAGAAGCCATAAGTGCAGGAAACATCGGTGCTATTGTTGGCATTAAGGATATCTACATTGGAGAAACCGTAAGCTCCGGCGAAGTGGAGCCCTTTGAGCAGATTACGCATTACTCAGAACCAGTGGTTACAAAATCCATAGAGGCGAAGGAATCCAAGAACCTTGCAAAACTTATTGATGCTTTGCGCGGTCTTTCCAAAGAGGACCCAACCCTCAGGGTTGAGATTAACCAGGAAACAGGAGAGCATCTTATCTCCGGCATGGGCGAGCTCCACCTTGAAATTATTGAATACAAGATTCAGAATGAAAAGAAAATAGACATCATTACCTCCCCTCCAATAGTGGTTTACAATGAAACAATAACAGGAAGGTCCCAAACGATTGAAGGCAAATCACCAAATAAGCACAACCGCTTTAAGATACATGTTGAACCTCTGGAAGATAGCGTAGTGAAAGCTATGATAGAAGGTGCTATTTCCGATGGGAAGCCAAAAGGAAAGGAATATGTTAATAAACTCATAGAAGCAGGCATGAGCAGGGATGAGGCAAAAGGAGTATGGGATATCTACAACAAGAATCTGCTTGTCAACAGGACAAAGGGAGTTCAGTATCTTAATGAAATACAGGAGTTATTCATACAGGGTTTTGAGGATGCAATGAAAAGAGGACCCCTTGCAGGTGAAAAGGTGATTGGTGTAAAGGTTGTTCTTGAGGATGCTGCCCTGCATGAAGATAATGTTCACAGAGGTCCTGCACAGGTTCTTCCTGCAGTTACAAGGCCGATTTATGCATGCATACTTGATGCAGGTATCACCCTGATGGAGCCAAGACAGAAAATACTTATCCAGTGCCCGCAGGAATATTCAGGAGATGTAATAAACATGACGAATGGAAGAAGAGGCCAGCTTGCAGGAATGGAGCAGGAGGGAGAAACCGCCTCCATGACTACAGTTGTTCCTGTTGCTGAGATGTTTGGATTCTCAAATGCATTAAGAGGAGTAACACAGGGCCGTTCTATCTGGTACCAGGAATATGCAGGTTATGCAAATGTTCCCAGAGACCTTGTTTCTGAAGTAGTCGGCGATGTCAGAAAAAGAAAAGGAATGAGGCCTGACCCGCCCAATTCGGAATTCTTTAGGGATTCCTAATTTCTAATTTTCTATTTCTATTCTTTTTATTTCAATTCCATTTATTATTATCCTTCCATCCTCTTTCATATCTGCATCAATTGTTGTACTCACATGGAATTTTTCTTGGTTAAATTCTATTTCTGTATTATGTCCGTTCCACAGATAAAAACTTTCACTTGCACACCCCACCCATGCAACTGTGTTTATTCCTCTTGCACCCTTTACCTTCCCCACATCATACAAAAGAATATACAACCCTTCCATACTGAATGAGATATTTCCAACCGGCAGGATCTGGATTATGCTTTCCTCTGTCTCATGATTCGTTACTCCTGCTTTTATTTCTGTCTCTCCGAGCTTAATTACCTCTATATTATACTGCCCTTCTTCAGTTATGAATGCTTCTGTTTCTTCCTTTTCCAGGAATTGCTTTGACTCCACATCCGTTAACTGTAACACAACCTTTTTTTCATTTTCATCAATAAAAATATCACTTACACTCCTTTCTTCTCCCATAAATTCAAATTCAATATCCACCAGCCAGTCACCGCTTGCACTTAAAGAAGGTTCAAAACTATGTTTTTCACTCTCCACCCATTCGTTTTCTCCATCAGTGCAGACCTCCTTTTCAATCCTCTGTACAAAATATTCCCTTCCCTCTACATTATCATCCAATTCCATACTTTTGATTCTGCTCTGGTTTAATTCCTCAATTTCTGTTGAGCAGATTACCTCTTTTTTCTCCTTGGGTTTTTCATCATAACTATTTCCGCATCCAGAAACCGAACCGCCGGTAGCAACTACTAATGCTGCAACTATAATATGCTTTCCGAACTCCTTGGCAATATTCTTTGCTTTTTGTTTTATTTTTCCTATTTTTCCAGTATTTTTCCCTTTTTTTGCCTTTTGCATACACCATATTACTACATATTACTATTTAAACATTTCCAAACACACTCAGAGTACACCTTTTTAAACACTTCTATACAGCTAATTTATGTGAAGGGGTTATCCATTATGGAAAGATTAGTTGCACCAGGCATTGCCATCTTGTTAATACTGCTTCTTACCACTTCAGGTATTCCAGAAATCACACCTGAACAGCCCCAATTCTTCATAAACATCTCTTATGAAGAGGAATTCTCCCCTGATTTTTCTGATGTTCTTCTTGCAGTAAGGATAGGAGACACCATAACCCCAATAGAAGCAAACTTCACAGAATACAAAAAAGGAAAATGGGCCCTGTTTCAATTACAGCGATATTACGATGAAGAAGACATAATAACCTACCTTGACCTTTCTCAGTATAACCCAGTCCAGACAGAAGGAAAGATAGAATACTCTTTTGAAAAGCAGGGAACAGAAGGAACAATAGTTATCCAGAACAGCCCAATAACCGAGGTAAAAATACACAACATTACAAAGGATTCCCAATTGGAATTCCAGATGCTTGACAAGAATTTTTCAAATGCCCCTGAAGAAGACCCTCTCCAGGCATTCTCCATTAACCCCAAAAATATAGATTCTGCTGAAGTAACAGTAATAGCCAAAGGATACTTCCTTTTCAAATGCAAGGATTGGGATTATGATGCACAGGAATGCACAGGAGAATGGAAATACTTATTTCCAACACTCCCAGGACATGAATACACCATCAACCTTTCAGCTACAGACCCAGGTTACATGGAAGGAAGCAATTTCATTGCCTTTGATGTGGATGACAATACAGTAACCACAAACCTTTCTTCTTCAGATGATGTTTATGCGGCTAAAAATAATACACAGGTTTATTGGGTAAATGGAACCTGGAATACCGGAGGCCCATTGGACGAAATTTATTTTGCAAACTTCACATGCGAACTCAAATCAAATGAAACTATCCCTGCAACATTCCTGATGCAGTGGTGGAACACCTCTTCACACCAATGGGAGACATTCTTCAACTACAGCGACTGGCTCCCCAACTTTGATGTTTCTGCTTCCATGAGCGCTCTGAGTGTTGTAAATGCCTCTGATTTTGCACATACATTTAGATGCTATGTAAATACCTCCCAGTCTGTGGATATTTCAATAGACCAGATTGGTTTCATTTATGATGCAAAAGAAATAAATCTCTGCGGAGGAATTACAGGTTCTGATAAGGAATATTACCTGGGAACAGACCTTTCAGGTTTTACTTCTGAAGGCTCCTGCCTTAACATCTCTTATGCAAAGAATATTACAATAGACTGCAACGGCTCTTCAATTATAGGAGATTTAACTGCAATAACCGCAGGTATTTTCATGGATTCTTCAGACCAGATTAGGTTGAAAAACTGCATTGTAAAGAATTACACCCTTGGAATCTATCTTGATTCAATGGAAAACTCATCAATCTTCAATACTTCTTCCTCATCCAACTCACATAATTTTGTGCAGAATGAATGCTTTAATGTTTCAATGCATAACCTTTCCTCTTCCAATACCTCGGGCACAAGCAATATCTTTTCTTCTGTTCATGTGGCATCTCATGTTTATCTTTTGGATACTTACAACAGTTCTGTTGAGAACTCCATATTCTATCTTTCTGGAGATGAAGGAATCGTTATTGAAGGGGGAGGGAATAACACTATTGAGAATATCTCCATTTCCAGCACTTCAGGTCATGCATTCTACCTTGAAGGTGCAGTGGATTACCTGATAAAGAATGTTACAATAGATACGGCAGGTTATGGGTTTGTTTTTAGATGGGGAAATAATGTTGAGTTGGAAGACATAACTATCTTCAATACAACTTCGTATGGTTTCAATTCTTCCAGTTTTATCAGCATGGAGATTAGGAATATGTTCCAATACAATCAGACTAAATATATTCTCTTAACTGATTCATCAACAAACAACATCTTTACAAATCTTACGCTTGGTTACAATGAAACAATAGGTCTTCTTAATTATCCTTCTTTATCCCTTACTGATTCAGGTGATGACCCCGATATTACGAGTTCAAACCTTTTGCTTGGATGGAATTTCACTTCCCTGGACACCTCAAGCGCCGGAATACCCTCAGCCATGAATGCACCTGCAAACCTTACACTCTGGACGCCAACATGCACTAATACACTTTATCTAGAAAAGTCCGGTTTTCCTGTTTCCAGAGAGGCAATTCTTTCCAATAGTCTTTCATTTACTCCAGCATATTCTTCTTGTGTCGGAGAAGAGACAACCTTCCAGGTTGAGGATTTCTCTGGTTATGCAGCAAGCGAAGCAGGTATCTGCAGGCAGATTAGCGGTGACACCCTGTTAACTGGGAATGTAGTGGGCAACCTAACAACCGGAGCTTGCCTTTCCATAATCTCAAATAACACAGTTCTTGACTGCAATGGGTTTTCAATTCAGGGAACCGAATCAGGTATAACTATAGGGATATATGCAGATAATCTTCATAATATTACAGTAAGAAATTGTATAATAGAAAATTACACCCTTGGAATCTATTTTGATTCAATGGAAAACTCGTCAATCTTCAATACTTCTTCCTCATCCAACACACATAATTTTGTTCAGAATAATTGCTTTAATGTTTCAATGTACAACCTTTCATCCTCCAATACCTCAGGCACAAGCAATATCTTTTCTGCAGACCACATTGCTACCCATGTTTATCTTTTGAGTACTTACAACAGTTCTGTATGGAACGGAACATTCTATCTTTCAGGAGATGAAGGAATTGTAATTGAAGAAGGAGGTAATAACACTATTGAGAATATTTCAATTTTCAATACAACCGATACGGGCTTTTATTTTGATTATACTGATAACAACACTATTTATAACGTATCAATAAATTATACAAAAAATGGTGTTTTCTTTGATAATTCCAACGGAAATACTGCGCCCAATTTTATAGTATACAATTTCAGCGGTACCGCACTAGTCCTTGACCCTTCAGTTGACAATGATTTGGGCATTACCGCGGTTGGTGGCAGCGGAGAGGCTTGTGTGTATGACGCATGCGTTTACATAGATGGGAGTTCCACTCCCCCTAGTGGGATATCTCTTGGAGGTTGTGGTTGCACCTATGGAATCCGGTCCGAAGTGTTTCTTGGTGGCGATAGCTACTCCGCAACTGGTGGTACAGGGGATGGGATCTGGGCAAAGAATGGAATCAGCGCCTCTTCCATCGATGCTTCGGGTAATGGAGCACATGGTATACTTGTTTGGACTGGAGATATTACAGCCCTTTCCATTGATGCTTCGGGTAATGGAGGTTATGGTATAAATGTTGGGACTGGAGATATTACAGCCACTTCAATCGATGTTTCGGGTAATGGAGGTACGGGTATACTTGTTGGGACTGGAGATGTTTCAGCCACTTCCATTACCGCAAATAGTAATGGTGGACGGGGAATAATGACTTCTGCTGGAAGCCTCCAAGCTAATTCCATTGAGGCTTCGGGTAATGGATTGAGTGGTTTAAGTATTTCGTTTGGAAACATTGTAGCTGATTCTATTACCACAAATGGCAATGTTGGAGCTGGAACATCTACAAGCGGAAGCCTCCAAGCTGGTTCCATCGAGGCTTCGGGTAACGGGGATAGTGGTTTGTATGCTGGATTGGACATAACCATCACTGGCAGTGTAACTGCTTCGGGTAATGGTTTATATGGTATGGAGGCTTATGGAACTACACACTCCCTTAGTGGCGTTACTGCCAATGGGAATTTTGCAGATGGTATTAAAATGAGGGGCTCTTCCATTTCACTTTCGGGAGTTGTTACCGCGAACAGCAACAGGCAATCTGGATTGCAATTGATTGGACCCTCGGGGGGTTGTGGAGATGCCGATGTGTCTTTTGCTGGTCCAGTCTCAGCAAACGGTAACGGCATAAGCGGGTCGAGCTATGCAGGCATATCTGTAGACGGTAATGCGACTTTTGGCAATACCGTGAGTGCAAACGATAATGTCGGCGGCCATGGAATATCAATATACGACACGGCAACCTTCAACGGTCATGTCGGGGCGAGCAGGAACCTTTTGAATGGCATACACGCTTACTATGCAGTATTCAACAGTGGTGTCACCGTTGAAGATAACTCTCAGCAAGGCATTTCTTTAAGTTCTTTTACTCTTGGCGATGGTGGCGGAGAGTTTTACGGTACTACCATAGCAAGCGGGAATGCTCGAAACGGAATTTACACTGATGGTAGTCTTCTTGTTGGTGCAGGTTCTTCTATAACGGCAAATGGAAACAATTTGGATGTAGGTGATTTCTGTCGACCAATTTGGTCGCCGTGCGCTGGTATAGTAGCTTATAAAATAACTTCTTTGGGTTCAATAATCACCAATCAAAATAAGGGATTCGGCATATGGCTTAACGGTCCAATACCTTCCTCTTTTTCGAATGCGGTTACTACTAATTTAAATGATAGGGGTGGGTTATTAGTTGGTTACCAAGGGAGTGGTGCGGGCCCCGTAACCTTTGAAGCAGGCTCTTCTCTTACCTCGCAAAACAACAAGGAAAGCGGTATAAACGCTACTTCAAGTTATATTTATCTTAATGGTCCTTCGGATATTAGCAACAACCAACTATATGGGGTTTATTTGGACGGGTCCAACATATCAGCGGATTCCTCTCAGATACAGAGTAATGCCCTTGATGGTATTTATCTTCTTGCGAACCCTCATGCATCGCTTAATCTTTTAAATACAGAAATAGACCATAATCAACATGGAATATATGTTGTGGGCTATCCAACTCCATTGGAGTTGTCTGCAGATTTGTCTTCAATAGACATCCATGACAACTCCTTAACAGGCATTTACTTTGAGAACCTTAATAATTCTCAGTTAGATATTTCAGGTGAGATTTATTCCAATAGCCTTGATGGTCTTTACCTTCTTAATGTTGAAAACAGCATAGGAGATTTTGGAGCAGGCGCACTTCAGGTATACAGCAACAGACACGGTGTTTTCTTTGATAATTCCAATTCCAATAAATTTGTCAATACCTTGGCACCTTACCTGAATTCGGACTCAGGGCTCTACATGCTCAATTCAGAAGATAATTCTTTTGAAGGACAACTCATAACCACAGGAAATACAAACTACGGTCTTTATTTTGAGAATGCAGACTCCAACAATTTCACAGATGCAAACATCACAGGTTCTGGTTCTATTTATGCGGTTTATCTAAAAAACTCAAATAGTAATAGATTTAAGGAGTTCCTTTTCCAGGGAGACACCAACACAGCCGGTATAATGCTGAACAATTCAGATAATAATCTCTTCAACGGAACAATGAATTCATCAGATAATATCCAGATTGGTGTTTATCTTGAATTCTCAGATTACAATGTTTTTTCTGGAGACATTAATGTTTCCGGCAACGGCATATCTGGACTTTATCTACTCATATCTGATTATAATAATTTCACAGGAGCAAATATCTCAAGCTCAGGTTCAGATTATGCAGTATATCTAGAGCAGGCGGATTACAATCGCTTTACAGAATTTGAACTGGAAGCTGATATCAATACAGAAGCAGGCATATACCTTGATACATCAACTTATAATCTTTTCAACGGAACAATAAATTCTTCAAACGGCAATATAGGAATTTTGCTGAATAGTTCAAACAATAATGTTTTTGATGGGGGAGAGCTGGATGCATCTGATAATTCTCTGGCCGGTCTTTATCTTGATTCCTCAGGTAATAATAATTTTTCCGGAGAGGTGAGTTTTTCAGATAATACATATGCGAATTTATATTTTGATAATTCTCATTATAACCTCTTTGATGATGCGGAGATTGAATCTAATGGCGCAACTTATGGTATTTATATGGAATCCTCAAGCTCAAATAGATTCTTGGATGGTTCAATAGATACAAAAAGCAATTCCCAATCCGGAATCTACATGGATACTTCTCATTCCAATGTTTTCAATCTGCCTGTTATCTCCCACTTGAATACTGTTACAGGAATTTACTTCGATACTTCCTCATCAAACCTGTTCTCAGGAGGTATAAACCTCTCAGGCAATGGAGAGGAAGCTCTGTATTTCCAGAGTTCAAACAGCAATAATTTCTCAGAAGCAAATATAACTTCCATTGGAGCTACCTATGGAGTTTACATGAACTCCTCAAGCTCAAATAAGTTTGAGAACCTTAAGCTTAGTGCATCACAGAATGTTTTTGCTCTTTTCCTTAATTACTCAGGAAGCAATAAATTCTTAGGAGATATCACTTCAGAAGAAAACCTTTATGCTTCCATATACCTTGAATCATGCTGGAATAATAATTTCACAGGAATCCAAACCCTTACAGGAAGCTCCATTCTTGGAGAACTCTGGTTCATTTCTTCAGGAGGAAACAATTTCTCAGGATTGAATATCACAGGAAACAACACTCAGCATACTGTTTATCTCTCAGTTTCCCCGGACAACGTGCTTTTGGGAAACATCTCAACAAGAGACCATGATGTGACAGGAGTAATGATTGAAGATTCAAACAACTGTGTGCTTGCAGGAAACATAACCTCAAACAATTCTTATTCAGGTGTTATACTTTACAACTCTGATAATGCATTCCTTTCCGGTTTAGACTTAAACAATAATACTTATGGTCTGCTCTTAAATGAATCTTCAGAAGGAGAGATTCAGAATTCTTATGCAAGGGAAAACCTCTTATTTGATTTATATGTTGAGCTGGGGGTTATTTCAGACTGCGACCATATAATAACCAACATGGTTGGCTCAGGCAACAGACCTATAATATATTACAATGATTCTTCAGTATTTGCAGGAGGAGAGGTCTCAGAATTGCTCCTTTGTGATGCGGATGATGCAGAGATTTATAATGCAAATGTGAGTGGTTCTGATATTCTCAACAACAATGGAATTCTCTTAATCAATACAGATGACGCAGTTGTCGCATATACCAATTCCTCAGACAACTATGCAGGCCTGGTAGTTATTGGTTCAAATGACAATATATTCGGTGGTATGGAACTACATAGAAACAATTATTCAGTGCTTTTAGCAGGTTCAGACGAAAATATACTGATAAATTTAACAATTTCAAACACCACCACAGATATTGACCCTCCTGAGGGGATATATCCAGGTATTTATTTGGATGATTCAAACTGGAATGAGCTCATAAACATTTCAGTCTACAATACATCACATGGAATTGTATTTGATGGGACTTCAGAAGAGAATACGATTAATACGAGCGAAATTTACGAGAACGAATACGGCATTCTTTTCAATGCAAATGAAGACAACTATCTGCTCGGTTCAGACATCCACTCAAATGATTTGGGGATAATGGTAAACAGCGTGGACGGCTTCTTTATTACATACCTAACGGATGTGCATGATAATAACCAGGCTGGAATAGTTTTTGCAGGAGAGGATGCAGGGGGCGGCATATACCTTTCCAATATAGTTGACAATGGAATAGCAAACGTATATTTCATGGCTACTGATGCACACTCTGAGATGATTTACTGCAACATTTCCGGAGCCCCCTATGGGATTGTCCTAAACCATACAACAAATTGGATTGTTGTTAATTACACCTCTATTAATGCAACAGAGCATTCAATATGGCTTCAGGACAATACAAGCCTTTTTGCACTTATAAACTCCACAGTTTACTCAGGAAGCACAGAACCGATAATTTATTTTGCTGAGGGTTCACTTGAAGGTCCTACTCTGATGCCGCATACAAATATATTCTATGATAGTACAGTTTACTCTCCGCAGGGAGACATCATATTCTTTGAGAATACCTCAACAGATGTTAATTACTTTGCCAATTTTGCAGTCTGCTATAATGAATCCACAGGATGCGTAATGTGGGAAGATGCACAGGTGAATTATACAAACCTTTCTTTGAATAAGAATATCTACCTTGACCCTGGATTTGTTTCCCTTAATGATTCAGATGGAAATGCAACTCAGTTCAATAATTCAGCATATATAACACTGGATTCACCAATGGCCCCCTGTGATGCAGGCAACATAGAAGTAAAGAAGAAAGACGGTTATCCTTCCACAAGATTGGATATCATTACAAATGGAATAAACTACGCTTCTGCTTCAATAAGCTGTCCTTCAACCGAAACAGTAAGATTCTCTGTTAATGCATTCAGCGGTTATGCGGTCGATGTTGGAGTACCCCCAGTACCACCAGCACCACCAGGAGGCGGAGCAGATAACCTTATCCTCACAGTTACACCTACTACAGCCAAGTTTGGAACAGATGTGCTAATGCAGATTACAGGTGCTGCCTCATGCATAAACAACGCTGAGATAACCGTAAGAGACCCTGACTGGATAAGCCAGACATTCTCAACAACAAACGGAAAACTCATTTATGCACCCCCCAAACTAGGAGACTACAGGGCAACAGGAAAAGCCCCGGGCTGTAAGACTGACTCAGAGAACTTTGAGGTAGTTGAAGGTTTCCTTGACCTTATAGTTTACCCTGCATCAATAGAAAAAGGCCAGTCAATCCAGCTTTATGTTTTGGATGAGAACAAAGATTACCTTTCTAATGCAACCATAACGATAGTATGGCCTTCAGGAGCAGGTTTCTCAAATGCAGTCCTTACAAGCACGGATATTAACCTTACATTCACACCCCCCGACTTAGGAACATACACAGCAACAGCAACAAAACAGAATTATGAACCTGATGATGAGAACTTTATTGTTGTTCAGCCGACAGCTGGTCCAGGTGAAGGAGGAGAGGAAGAGAAAGAACCACCAGAGATGGAAAGACCAGGCCTGAAGGTAGAGCCTGACAGGAAAGAGGCAGAGGTTGAAGAGGTTCTTATTCTTACAGTAATCTCTATGGAAGACGGTTCCCTCCTCTCAGGTGCAAAGGTCTATGCAACATGTGCAGAAGAGGAAAGATTCCTTGGCTACACCAATGACATAGGACAAATAAACTTTACCCCATGGATAGAAGGAACCTGCATATTAAGAGCAGAAAAGGCAGGGTTTGTTCCTGATGAGGATGAAGTGAACATAATAAAGAAGGCAGTAGAGATTCCAAGGGAAGAGCCGGAAGAAACCTTAGAACAAAAAGCAACAGCTATTATTACCCAATGGGGCTGGTTGTTATTGCTTCTCCTTCTGCTTGCAGTTCTGATTTATATATACAAAACCAAGCAGAAGAAAGGCAAAAAGGGTAAAAAAAGAAGAACAAAGAAGCTAAAAAGCAAAAAGAAATAAATTCCTTTCTTTTTCTTTTATTTTTGGTGATTTTTATGGAAATGAAATTAGTGGATATAAAAGTACCCGAAGGAATGAATGTCATCCTTGGTCAGTCCCATTTCATAAAAACTGTTGAGGACCTTTATGAAACTATTGCAGAAAGCGGGATTTCAATAAGATTTGGTCTTGCCTTTTGTGAGGCATCTGCAAAAAGGCTCATAAGAAGCGATGGAAATGATAAGGAATTGATTTCCCTTGCAGAACAGACAGCTCTAAAAGTAGGGGCAGGCCATTCCTTTGTAATATTCCTCAAGGACGGCTTTCCAGTAAACATTGTTAATAGAATCCAGAGCATAAGCGAGGTTGTTTCGCTTTATGCAGCAACAGCAAATTCACTTCAGGTAGTGATAGCAGAAACAAAACAAGGAAGGGGAATTTTAGGAGTGATTGATGGAGAGACCCCGCTCGGAATAGAAAAGGATGAGGATAAAAAAGAAAGAAAGGACTTCTTGAGAAAGATAGGATACAAGAGATAATATGCTGAGGCAATACAAAAAACTACTTAAAAGATATGGAAAACAGAACTGGTGGCCTGCAGAAAGTGATTTTGAGGTTGTTGTCGGCGCTCTCTTAACCCAGAACACCAACTGGAAGAATGTTGAAAAGGCCATTTTAAACCTGAAATCCAAAGGAAAACTTACCCCGAATTTAATTTTAAATCTTAAGAAAGAAGAGCTTGCGGAGTTGATAAGGCCTGCAGGCTACTACAACCAAAAGGCAGAAAGACTGGGTTTGCTTACAAAGGCCCACCTCAAAGCTAAATCATCCTGGAATATCCTAAAATTAAGAGAACACTTTCTCTCAGTAAAAGGGGTTGGAAAGGAAACCGCAGATTCTATATTGCTCTATGGATTCCACAAACCCATTTTCGTGATAGATGCATACACAAGAAGATTCTGCAAACATTACTCCATTTTTGAGGCAAAGGAATATGATGAATATCGTTTGTTCTTTGAATCTAATCTTCCAAAAGATGTAAATTTATACAAGGAATACCATGCGCTTATCGTAGCCTGGGGAAAGGAAAATAAGTGAGATTTTTAAACCTGTTCTGTGAAATCTTTCCATGATAAAGAATTTCTTAAGAAACCTGCGGGATTTAGTTATTGAGCAGTACTGGAGGTTCACAGTTGGAATACAATTTTTGACTCTGATAAATTTCGTTCTGCTGGTGATTTCAGCCTCGGATAAGCTTAAGGCATTTTTTAATATAGATTATACAATGCAGTTGGTATTTTTTGGAGTTCTGCTTGCATTCATAGGAATCTGGGTTATAGGTTTTGTAATGGACAGGGTAATCAAATTTCCCCAGCAGAAAGCAAGGATTGCAGGCAGTAGAAATCCATACTGGACTGAAACCCATGCAAAATTGGATGGGATAATAGAAAGACTTGATAGATTGGAAAAGAAGAGGAGATAAGATGGCGAAATATTTTGGAACCAATGGAATAAGGGGAACTTTTGACAAACTCAACCCCTCTTTTGCACTCAAGGCAGCCCAGGCAATTGGAATCTACTTCAACAGGGGAAAGATACTTGTTGCAAGGGACCATAGAAAGACAAGCGAACTGCTAACATATGCAGTTCTGAGCGGTTTGCAGAGTGTAGGCTGCCAGATAGTGGACCTTGGACTGGTTTCCACACCAACTGCTGAATTCATGGTTGAAAGACTAAAGCCGGATGGCCTAATAATAATAACCGGTTCCCACAACACCCCCGAGTGGAACGCCCTTAAGGTAATGGATGGAAATGGTTCTGCAATTTCAAAGGAAAGGGGAGAAAAGATAGAGAGAATGATAGATGGAGAGGTGGAGTTGGTAGAGTGGGATAAGGTAAAACCCGGAATTTCATATTCCACAGCAACAAGGGAGCACATTGACACAATCCTTTCATATGTAAAACCTTCTTCAAAACCTCTATACCTCATCCTTGACTTGGCAAACGGCTCACCAATCACAATTGCATCGGAATTATTCAAAAAAATGAATATAAAAATAACCACCATAAACTCAAATATGGACGGCACATTCCCTGGAAGGCCTTCCGAACCAACTGAAGAAAATGTAGCGGTTTTGAAGAAGATGGTTGTTGAGTTAAAAGCAGACGGGGGAATTGCATGGGACGGAGATGGAGACCGTGTCATATTTGTGGATGAAAAAGGCAATTTTATAGTAGGCGACAGGGTTTTCGGCCTGTGTGAATACTTTGTTCTGCAGAAGAAAAAAGGAGATGTTGTCACCACCGTTGCCACTAGCAGGCTTGTTGAGGACATCGCAGACCAATTCAGCGTAAAAACCGTTTATACGAAGGTTGGAGCCCCTTACCTTAGCAAAGAGATGGAGAAAAAGCAGTCAGTTATAGGGGGAGAAGAGGTTGGAGGGGTAGTCTGGCCGGAGGTTTCTCTTGCAAAGGATGGTTTTCTCACTGCAGCATTTATCTCCGAAAGGATGAGAGAAAAACCCCTTTCCGAACTGCTTTCTGCAATTCCTTTCTATTACAATATGAAAATAAAGATTTCCTGCCCTGATGAAAAGAAACCAAATATTATTTCTGAGTTAAAAAAACAATTTGATTCAGAGGGAATTCAGTATATAGATGTGGACGGCCTGAGGTTCAACCTTCCGGATGGGTGGGTCATTGTAAGAGCTTCTGGAACAGAAAATTATATCAGGGTTTTTGCAGAAGCAAAATCCAAGGAAAACGCAGAATCCTATGCAAATAAATACAGAAAAAGAGTGGAGGAGATAATAAATGCTTGAAGAGTTGAAAGAAGCAGCATTACATATCCAGAAAAAGGAGGAAAAGATAAAGAATTCTGCAGAAAAGCTCAAGGAAAAAAACCCGGATTCAATGGAATTCATTGAAGGCAAAATGATTCTTCCCGTATCTCCTTCTTCCCTTGATTTAAAGGTTGGAGCTGTTGACGGGGGCATCCTTTCCTATGAGATGCATGGTGTTGATGTTCTTATCTTCCGTTCTGCTTCCGCAATCTTTGAATACGAAAATTCTTCCCTTATTTCCTCTGTTTATTCTCCATCTTCCTTTCCCAAGCCCTCATATGAAATAATGATGGGTCTTGATGAAAAGGAAATCCTTTGGCACAAATCCATTGTTCGTTTGGATTCCGAAATAAAAGAAGCAATCTCCGCAATAAAAAAATACAGTCCTGATTTCTTTTTTCTTGATGGTTCCATCCTTCCTCTGCCTGCTGATAAACCTTCCGAGAGTTCTGTTCTTTTTGAGAAATACATAGAATTGATTTCAAAATATAAGAATCTTTACTCCATTGCAAAGGAGAAGAATACACAGCTTCTTGGTCTGATAAAGGATTCCCGCGCAAGAAGGTTTGTTGAACTTTTTCCTTCACACATCCCTTTCCGAACCTCAGATACATTCTTTCTTAATTACCTTCTTAAGGAAGGGGAAAGGACCTCTTCTATTTATTATTCCAAAGAGGCATCCAAGCACCAGACTCTTAGGGATTTAAAGGATTTTGCAGATGATATCCGTATATTTTACCTAAAACCCGTGCAGGGGGACCGGCCTCTGCGAATAGAATATCTCAACTCCTTGCTTAAGATTGATGATATTGCTTCTGCTGTCCATTCCCTTTCAGCAATAAATTCTTCCTATGCTTATCCATCGGTTCTTATAGAAGCAGACCTGCGTGCAGCTATGGACCCTGAAGAACTGGAGGTTGCAAAGAAATCCCTTTCAATAAATCTTCCTTTTGTTTTTCAATTAAAAAGAAACATGAGGCCCTTTAGGTAGGTTTGTTTTCTGAACTACAATTTTTTTAAAAATAACCACTCAAGACTTCTTATGCTTGATTTATCCAAGGATTTTATAAAAGAGCTTCCTTTTGAATATACAATAGAATTCAATAGATTGATGATGATGGTTTCCAAATAAACTTCTTTTATTTCCTGTAAATATACCTCAGCCACATTTCCTTAAAGAATGGAAGTGTTAATGTAGAAAGCATAAACGCTACTGCAGGAACGATTGCATTAAGCCATGCGTTTGGGATATTTATTGCCTGAAGATAGAACCCGACAGCCAAATAGGTGAACACTGTAAGCAGAATCCTTCTTGAATAACTTGTTTCCCATGCTTTGTTTCCTTCCACCTTTCTGTTCCTTTCCTCTATTCTACACATCCATTTTTCCAGTTCTTTCAAAGAGGCCATAGTTGTCATACTGTTCAGCAACCAATTAAAAATATGCGGTTGGATAAATATACTCCAGGAATAAGATTTTTATAGGGGGAAACTTTTTTAAATTGTCTACATAAATGTAGTATTATGATTTATTGGAGCGATGAAATACTGAAAGCCGCTAAAGACGAACAAGCAGAAACACTTGAATTATTAATAAGGATGGGAGTGGACATAGATACAAGAGATAAGGAGGGTTTGACAGCATTAATACATGCTTTTGACCAGAAACATATAAAAGCAGTTGAATTATTGATAGAGAAAGGAGCAAATGTAAATGTAAATGTAAAGACTGAGCAGGATATAACACTATTGACGTATGCTTCTAAAAATGGACAAACAAAAACAGTAGAATTATTGATAGGGAGAGGAGCAGATGTAAATGCAAAGGATAAAAATGGTCGGACAGCACTGATGTTTGCTGTTTCTAAAGGATATACAGAACTAATTGAATTATTGATAGAAAAAGGAGCAGAGGTAAATTCAAAAGATAATAATGGTGAAACAGCATTAATACATGCTGCTAGGAACGGACATACAAAAACAATTGAATTATTGATAGAAAAAGGAGCAGAAGTAGATGTAAAGAGTAATTGTGCTGAGAGAGTATTCATAGAAGCATCTAAGAATGGGCATTCAGAAACAGCCGAATTATTAATACAATTAGGGGTGGATGTAAATGCAAAGGGTGAGAATGGCTATACTGTATTGATGTATGCTTCTTACTATAAACATACAAAAACAGCCGAACTCTTAATAGAAAAAGGAGCAGATGTAAATGCAAAAGACGAGGATGGCAAGACAGCACTAATTGTAACTGCTGGAGGGAGAAATACAGAAATGGGTGAACTCCTTATACAGAAAGGGGCGGATGTTCTTTATGCATACAATTACTACAACACAACAAAAGAAACAATAAACAAAATTGCAAAAGAAAAACCAGAGCTATTCACCAAAGAACAAAAGCTTTTGATTTATTTGTTTTCCAATCCAGAGGATATTCTTCCGAATAAAAGAAAAGAAGTAATCCAATTACTTAGAAAATTTCAAAAGAAAGGGATGATATCAAAAACAGAATCATTGGAATTATTCAGTAATCTTCAAAGAGTGTGGAACAATAATGAAAATATTGAGAATAAGGAAATGAGGGGACCTCAAAAGAAACAGGATGAGGGCAGGGTAAAAAGATTAGTTCAATAACCCCTCGGAATTGCATAATAGTATAACAAGCATCGGACAATAAGCAAGTTTTTAAAACACATCATACACCAATATAAGCCATGGACGAGATTAATTATGATGATTTTAGAACTGCCGGAAAGATAGCATCAAAAATAAGAAAAGAAAGCGAGAATTTGGTCATGCCGGGCGGTTCTCTTCTTGATGTTGCCGAAACGATAGAAGGCATGATTGCAGAAGAAGGATATAAACCTGCATTTCCTGTGAACATCAGCATAAATAATATTGCTGCACATTATACTCCAGAGGCAGGCTCAGATGCTGTTTTCGGGGATGATGATATCGTAAAGGTGGATTTCGGGGTGAATGTGAACGACGGCCTTTCCGACACTGCGTATACTATTGACCTGAGCGAAAAACATGGGAAACTTCTGGACGCCTCAAGGAAGGCCCTGGATGCTGCCCTGAAATTCATAAAACCAGGTGTAAAGGTAGGGGAAGTAGGAGGAGTAGTGGAGGAGATAATAAAAGCAGACGGCTTCAAGCCTATCTCAAACCTTACAGGCCATATGCTCAGACCAGGCATTCTTCATGCAGGTATAGATGTTCCTAATGTAAAAACAGAAGACCCTTATGAATTCCAGGAAGGGGATATATTTGCGATAGAACCCTTTGCAACAGATGGCAAGGGATATGTAAATGATACGGACCAGGTTGAAATCTTTTCTCTTTACATGCCCGGACAGGTAAGAATGAGAGAATCCAGAAGAATATTAACACACATTTTAAATGAATACGGCCTTCTGCCTTTTGCAGAGCGCTGGCTCCATAAAGAATGCAAATCCAAACTACTCCTCAAGAATGCTTTAAAGGAAATGCTCAGGACTCAGATGCTCAAGGCTTATCCTGTGCTGAAGGAAGCAGAAGGTGGCTTGGTTTCACAGTTTGAACACACTATTATTATTACTGCGAACGGTGTTGAAGTTACTACAAAATAGGGCTCGTAGCGCAACCTGGATAGCGCGTCTGGCTTCGGATGCTCCTCTAAAGTGCTAGAGGATACCAGAAGGTTGAGGGTTCGAATCCCTTCGGGCCCGTCCACAAAATAAGACGGTCCCTGCGGATTTTTACTCCGTAAAAATGCACTCAGAAACTTAGAGGTTTCTAAGTTCCCTTCGGGCCCGTCCAAAAAACAGATGGTCCCTCGGATTACCCTCCGGGTAATTCTCTCGGAAACCTTTGGTTTCCAAGACTGCGGATTTCAAGTTCCCTTCGGGCCCGTCTTTTTGAGAGGATAAAGCATGAGCGAAAAAGAAAGGTCTGAAAAATCCCTTGAAAAGTTAATAGAATTGTATGCTGAAATGGAAAAGGAATATGGAAAGAAATACCCAACCATTCTTTCCCATGCCTATAAATACATGCTTGATGCCAGGTATTTTCTTGAGGCAAAGGATTATTTTTCTTCCTTTGGAGCATCTGATTATTCTTACGGTCTTCTTGAAGCCATACTTTTTATAGAGGGGAAAAAGTGAGAAGAAGACAGTATCTTGGCCAGCATTTTCTTAAGAACCCTGGAATCGCAAGGTATGAGGTCAATCTTCTTTCTCCGGAAGGAATAGTTCTTGAGATAGGTGGCGGAGACGGAAGAATAACTAAACTGCTTGCAAAGAAAGCGAAAAAGGTAATCGTTGTAGAGAAGGATAAGAAGCTTGCTGACATTCTTCGTTCTCTTCCCTTGGAAAATATAGAGGTAAAGGAAGGAGATTTCCTGAAAATGGATTTTAAAGGATACGAATTTGACTGCATTTTTGGCAATATTCCTTATTCTATCTCCTCACCAATCTTATTCAGGATTGCAGAGATTCCTTTCAAGCGTGCGGTTTTGATGGTGCAGAAAGAATTTGCTGAAAGGCTTGTTGCAAAACCAGGAGAAAAGAATTACGGGAGATTGTCTATAACATCGTCCTTATATTTCAAAATTGAATTGAAGAAGAAGGTAAAAAAAGAGAACTTTTCACCTTCTCCAAGGGTTGATTCTGCCGTGATTTTCATCACAAAAAAATCATATTCAAAGGACGAGAGATTAGAAGAATTGATAAACATCCTTTTCCAGCACAGAAACCAATTGGTTTCCAAGGTTTTGAAAAGAAAAGGATTGAATTATTTCGGGGAGTTAGAAAGTAAAAGAGTAAGAACCCTTACTTTAGAGGAAATAAAAGAGATTTTGAGAGCTTAGGTTCAGTATTCCTCAGTTTACTTTGCACCTGCTTTTTTGAAAAGTTCGATAATCTCAGGGCCATTTCTCATTCTTGTAAATGTCAGAACAGTAGCCAAATTGCAGTCAGTTGTATTCACATCGGCACCATTCTCTATCAATAATTTGACAGTTTCCTTATGTCCGCCCCATGCCGCATAAGTCAAGGCAGTGCGTTTTTCCCAGTCCACTGCATTCACGTCCGCACCGTTCTCGATAAGTATTTCAACGATTTTTGTGTGTCCTTTATCAGCAGCCTTCTTTAATGCTGTTTCACTATAATTGTTCTTTGCATTCACGTCCGCACCTTTTTCAATTAGTATCTCAACGATTTCTTTTTGTCCGTTCAAAGCTGTAGTTATTAATGCGGTTGAGTCATACAGATTCCTTTCATTCACATCAGCACCATTCTTTATCAACAACTCAACCATTTCTTTATGGCCTTTTTCTGCGGCTGCTTCCAGTGCCGTCTTGCCGTATCTACCCCGTGTATTTATATCCACGCCTTTTGAAATAGCATCTTTTATCCCATACAAATCAGAGTTTTTTATTGCAGTAAATAATTTAAAATTAAGGAGCGTCTTTTCATCAGGAGTCAAATTAACAGAAAATTTTGGTTTGAATTTCCTAAATTCATTTTTCCCATCTGTAGAGTTGTTTGGATTTTTTCTTTTTTTATTCTTCTGCATGTTATCACTATTGTATATTCATGGGGTTCTTTTATTTAAATATTCCTATTCCCAAAATTTGTATGAAGTATTTATCTCTGCTAATGTTTTGGCTTGAGCTTCATCTCTATTTTGATATCTCCCTCTGTTTTTAGGACTGCATTTTCATTAGAAACAGGATAAACAAATTCCAGTTTTTCTCCATTTTTTATATCCTCTCTCACCATCTCAATTTCTTCCTCACCCACCTTGTCCATAAGAATAAGCTTTTTTATAGGCACGAGACATTCTACCTTTACGATACTTTTTCCGTCTACAATTCTTTTTTCTGCTTTAATTACTCTACTCAGTTTTCTCCAGATAAGGTAAAATATTATGATTACCAACAGAAACAAAATAGCTATTCCGGAATACATGATAATATTCACAATGTCAATATTTCCAATAATATTCATCAGGCCCATGTTATCACACAAAATCTATTTTCTTTTTTGAAACCAATGAAATAACCTTAACACCATTGTTTTTTAATTTATGCTTTAGAGGAATATCTGTTGTGCATATTATCCAGCCGTTCTCCTTTGCATTTTTCAGAATCCAGTTATCCACATTTCCCTTGCTCATTACTTCTTTCAGTTGGTTTTGTTCAATAAGATTCAAGCCCAATCTTGCTGCAGCACCTTTTTTTCCTTTGTTCTTTGAAATAGTTTTAAGTTCCTCAATCACCCCTGTTGGAATTAGAAGTTCGTATTTTCCTTCAATTATATTCCTAATTCCCCTGAAGATGTCTAAGTGGAATTGATATGGGATAAGAAGGAAGTTTGTATCAAGAATAATATTTTTCATATAGGAATTTTACCAGCAACCTTTTTATTTACTTTGAAAGAGAAAATAACATGGGTAACTCATTAGGTATAGTACTATCAGTGGAGAATTCTCCTTCAACCTCCTTGTTCTCATTTGTAATAGATAAAGAAAAGAAGAGAGAAGTAAAAAAAGGAATGTTTGTGCAGACGAAAAGCGAGGAAGGAATAGTATTTGGTTATATAAATGAAATAACAAGGGGAAATCGTTATTTCGAAAGGGCAGAATCAGTAGCAGAATACGAGAAAAATATCAATTTTTCCTCTCATTTTCCTGTGCTTGATTGGGAGTATGTCATTGCCAATGTAAGGGTATTAGGAACAGTTCAAAAAGAAGAAGAAAGCACAAAACAGTTAAGAACTTCAATTCCTCCATTTCCAGGCTCGGGGGTTTTCAAAGCAGATGAAGAACTTCTAAAGAATTTTGTTGGTTTTGAAGAGGACGGCCTCCTTCTCGGAAAACTACAGAGCCATGACCTGGATGCTAAGATAAGGTTCAATCAATTCCTTCAGAAGCATTTTGCAGTCCTTGCAATGAGCGGGGCAGGAAAATCATATCTTATGGGAGTAATCATCGAGGAACTGCTTGACAGAAAAAAGGAGCATGGAAGGGTTGGAATAGTACTTGTTGATATTCATGGGGAATATACTGGATTTAAATCAGACCCATTATTCAGAGACAAAACAACAGTAATAGATGGTTCAAAGATAAAGGTTCCTTTCAGGAAGCTGACTCCAGGCCTGATAATGAGCTGGTTCCCGGATTCTTCTTCGGATGTACAGTTCTCTGCTATAAGCGAAATGCTTCATAAGATGCATGATGAGAGCAAAGTGGAAGGGAAAACGTTTGGTCTTTCTGATTTAAGGGACAGGGTTTTTTCTGCGCCTGAAGGAAAGGTAAAAACCGCTTCAAAAACACCTCTCCTAAGATTATTGAACCGTCTGGAATCCCATAGAATTATTGGAAGTCCGGAGAATCCGAATCTTAAGGAAGCAGTAAAATCAGGCAACCTGCTTATTCTTAATCTAAGGGACATTGATTCCCTGCAGAAAAAACAAATGATTGTTCACTATGTTGCAGACAGATTGTTCAATTTAAGAAAAAAAGAAAAAGTGCCTCCATTTCTTTTTGTTATAGAGGAGGCTCACAATTTTGCCAAAGAAAAAGCAAAAAGAAGGGCATGCCTTTCCAAGCCAATGATAGAGACTATTGCAAGAGAGGGAAGAAAATTCGGTTCTTCTCTTTGCCTTATCTCCCAGAGACCGGTCAATCTAAGCACCACTGCCCTATCACAATGCAACAGCCATATAATTCTCAGGGTCACCAATCCCAACGACCTTGACCACATAGGGAGGAGTTCTGAGGGAATAGACCGGAGAATGCTGGATAGCATAACCACCCTTCAGGTAGGAGAGGCCGTAATAGTAGGAGAGGCAGTAAAATATCCAATATTTGTGGAAGTAAGAAAAAGAAGGTCAAAACACAAGTCTGACACTATTACGCTGGCGGATATGGCAAGAAAATACGAAGAACTCTCTTCTGAAGAGGAAGAGATGATAGAGGGTTATCTAGATGACGAATGAAGTAAAACAGGTTATACTCATAAGGACAGACCTTAAGATGGGAAAGGGAAAGATTGCTGCACAGGTAGCGCATGCTTCTCTTTCTGCCTACAAGAATGCCCCTAAAAAACTTAAGGAAGAATGGGAAAGAACAGGAATGAAAAAGGTTGTGCTCAAGGTTGAATCTGAAGATGAACTTCTTGATTTTCAAAGAATTTGCAATACAGAGGGTTTTCCATGCTCTCTTATAAGGGATGCAGGGCACACACAGATTGAACCTGGCAGTATCACCTCTCTTGGTGCAGGACCTTACGACGAGAATGCGCTGGACAGGGTTTTCGGAAAGTTAAAATTACTCTAATTCCACACATTTCCTTTAAAACAAACATTTAAATACTCTTTGCTTCATATATTATCATGAGCGAAAATGAGATTAATAAGGTGGGTGTATCAGGTTCCAAGGCCAAGATCCCAATAGGAAAGACAAATTTTACTCTTCAGTTAGGGAGAGATATAACACAGACAAATCCATTTATCAAACATCTTATGGAAGGGGGGACGATAGTAAAGGCCACTGCAAAAGGAATACATGAGAAAGCAAGAGAAACAGTTAGTGTTCTTCTTGTAGATTCAAAACCAACCCTGATTTTTACGTCAAAAAAAGATTTTGGTTCAACAGAGGTCCATCTGGATATAGGAGAAGACAAATATTTCTGTAATCTTGATGTAATTTTAAAGTCCGTTAAGATTACTCCGGATTGCGGAGAAACAAGAATTGAATATGAGTCACAGGTTCGGGCATTTGAAATTAGTGATAATGATGACTATCTTATTAGTATGATTCCTGTTTTGAGCACCTTCAGGGTCGTTAAGATAGAGCAGGAGCTTTTTAATCTTGATAATGTAATTGTTAAAAGGCAAGAGAATGAAGGCCAGACGACATTGGGCGGAATTTTTGGAAAACAAATGAAGCAAAAAAGAATTAACCTTGGAAGCCATTCATTAATTCTTATGGAAGGAAACGGCCGTTATGGCGTATTTACGGACGGTGGAGTAGAAAATCTAATTGATTTCAGCCCTGCTTTCATTTCAGTTAATGTAAATAAATTGAAAATGATGTTTGAGCTTGAGAGCCGTAAGTATACAGGAGGTATGGTAAAACACGAAAACGACTTCAGAAACATCCTCAGAATAGTCGCGTCAAATGGTTCAAATGGCCATGTATCTGTTTAAATTTAATCATCTGCAAAGGGTTATCGGCATGGAGAGAAGGGAAACAGAAAACAAAAATGAAGGGATTCTTGCACAGTTATATAAGAGATATCTTTACCTCAGGCTTCCGGATGAATTGAAATCCTTGGAAGAACCGGATAAACTTCTTTTGGAGTCGGCTAAAATTGGGAATAAAACAGGGATTAGATATTCCCTTCTGACCGGGGCTGATGTAAATGCAAGAGATAATGGTTGGACAGCTTTAATGTATGCTGCAGAGAATGGAGATACAAAAACAGCCAAATTATTAATAAAGAAAGGGGCAGATATGAATACAAAGGATAACTGGGGTGAGACAGCTTTAACACGTGTTGTTGAGAAGGGAAATACAGAAACAGCAGAACTCCTAATAGAAAAAGGAGCAGATATAAATACAATGAGTTGTAAGGGAACATTGTTGATGTGTGCTGTTAATAATGGAGATATAGAAATGGTTGAATTATTGATAAAAAAAGGAGTAGACATCAATGCAAAGGATAAATATTTTGGTAAAACAGCGTTAATAGATGCCGCTCAGAATGGAAATACAAAGATAGCTAAATTATTAATACAAAACGGAGCAGATATTGATTTAATAGATGAAAGTGGTAGGACAGCATTAATATGGGCTGCTTGGAATGGACATACAGAAACAGCCGAATTATTAATAGAAAAAGGAGCAGATGTTCTTTATGCATATAAAATTGGTGGTGCAAGACAAACAATAAATCAAATCGCAAGAGAAAAACCAGAATTATTTACAGAAGAACAAAAGCTTTTGATTTATTTGTATTCTAATCCAAGGAATATTCCTCAGAATAAAAGAAAAGAAGTGCTTAAACTTCTAAGAGAATTCCAAAAGAAAGGAATAATAACAAAAGAAAAATCATTAGAATTATTCACAAAATTTCAAAAAGAAGGGAACAACAAAATTGGAGAACTGCAGGGAGTGGAAATGAGAAAACCAAAGAATAAACCTAATGAAAAAGGATTAAGGAAAGCAGTTCAATAATTACTCTTTTAAATCTTTTTATCTATTCTTCTAAGCGGTGCATATAATGAATCTTAAACCTTTAATTCTATTCGGGGTATTCACTTTAATCTGTTTTGGATTGCTCAGCCTTGACGTATTCCAGTTATGGGGCTCAAGCCAGACTTTCAGCCTTTTTCAGTTCAGCGCTCCAATCTCAATGGCGGTTTTTTCACCTGTTCTGGGTGCAGTCTCTATTCTAATAGTGGAGGTTTTGGGAAGGGTTTTCTCAGGGAATTTTGCCTTTGATTTGTTTTCAATATTAAGGTTTTTGCCTCTGCTTTTTGCAGCACTTTACTTCGCTGAGATAAAAAATAGAAAATGGATTGGATTTGTTCTTCCTATTTTCGGAATCCTTTTATTCTGGTTCCATCCAATAGGATTGGAGGCATGGGGTTATGCTCTTCTTTGGACTATACCCTTAGTTACCCCATTCTTTTCTGAGAACCTTTTCATGAGAAGCCTTGGTTCAACATTCCAGGCTCATATAGTAGGTTCGCTTGCATTTCTTTATACAATAGGAATGGGTGCTTCGCTTTGGTGGGCTTTGATTCCTGTAGTACTTGTTGAAAGGCTTGTGTTTGCTTCAGGGATTTCCTTAACCTACATCTTCTACAATAGTTTGGTAGAATTTGTACATTCAAGATTCCGCAGGGATTTGTCTTCTCTGCACACAGAAAAAAAATACGCATTGTTCAGGGTGAAAGAATGAAAAAAGTATTTGCAGTAAAGAAAGAAAAAAACAAAGAATTGCTTTCAATAGTGGAGGCCGACCCTTATGCAGAAGACAGCTTTGCCAGGGTAGGTTATAAGGTAAAGGACGGGGAGGCCATGGAAGAAGACTCTGCACTTGTTTTTCTTTACATCTCTTCCAATGAAGAGTTCCTTAAGAAAGCTGAACAAAAACTCAAAGAGATTCTTGAAGAAATCCCCAAAGATGTTGAGGAAAGAATAATAAAGATAATAGAGGAAGAGGAATCAACAGCAGAAAAAGGATTTGGTGATATTTTTGGTTGATTCTAGGAAGAAAATAACTTCCAGAGGAGTTCCGGCTTCCGAAACCCTTTATCTTCCTGCATATAATAGCCCGGAATTAAGGAGTTTTCAGGACAGCAACGAAAACATCACCAGAAATCTCTGGGACCTGGATGAAATAGTTAATTTTGTATTCTCAAAAAAATATCAGCCAACCTATCATAAAATAGCGCGTTCTTTCCTTTTTCTACTTACCCAAAAGGTAAGAATACACGGAGAGGAAATTGCTCCTTTCATAAAAGAGAATTCAATCTCAAAGGCAACATTCTACAATAGGGTTCTGCCACGCTTAAGAAGAGTAGGAATGATAAAGGTTGAGAGGGAAACCCTTCTTTCTTTAGAAGGAAAAAAGCGCTACAGACCCATGATAATTTCCCTAAGCAAAACATTTGGAAATTATTTAATAAAAATAGGAGATTCCTGGCTTGCAACGGTTGATGATGCAAGAACAAAAAAGAAAGAATAATAAATTATGTTTCTGAATCTTTTCTTTTCTTTCTTCCTTTCATTTTTCCCAGAAGTCCTTCCCGTTCCCTTTTCTTCTCTGAAATCTTTGCTTTAATCTCCCCTCCCTTCTCCTTTTGTCTTCCAAGCAGTTTTCTGAGATCTTTTTCTGTTCCTGTCTGTTTTTTATATTTTTTCATGAGTTGTTTGCTCTCATCCATAAGGTCTTCTATCCTTTTTTTCACTTCTTTCATCCTTTCTTCAACACCTGTTTTTTCCATCGCAAGCTCATCCATTTTCTCTTTGTATTCTGTTTCTCCTTTACTCAATTCAGTTATATATTTCTGTATGAAATCCATCTCTGCAGCTTCTTTTGCATCTTCTATCTCCCCGTCGCTTGTTTTTATGTATTCTTCTAAATCCCCAAGCTTGTTTTCATAATCCCTTATATACTCCTCAAACCATTGCTCTATTTCCTCAACCTTTGAAAGTTCATTTCTAAGGAACCCCATTTCTGTTTCCCTCTCCCCTACAAGCTCCTCCAGATTGTGTATTCTGTTGATAACAATGTTTCTCATACCCCTTGTTTCTGAGAGCGAGTCCTCTATCCTTTTTATATCATCAAACACTCCTTCTATTCTTTCCTTGAGTACTTCTGAGGTATTAATAAGTTTTTTCTCGTTGGATTCAACATCCTCAAGCATGTCTTCAAGTTCTTCAAGCCTGTTTTTTTCCTCTCTGACGTCAAGTTCTCCTGCCTGTAATTCCTTTTTTATCTCCGTTCCCATTCCTTTTATGTTCTCCCACGTTCTTTCAGTTCTCTTTTTTACTTCTTTAAGAATTCTTTTTCCTTCCTTTCCAATCTGTTCAAAACTCTTTTTGGATTCATTTATTTCGCCTACTTTGGAAGGCAGGTCAAGTATCTTTCTTTTAAGGTCCACAATCCTTTTTTCTTTTTCAAGTATCCCGTATTCAGTTCCCTCTAAGAGAGCTTCAAATTTTTTCTCTGTTTTAAGATATCCTTCTCTGTAAATCCTTTCTTTCTCCATTTTAAGATTCTCCATCTCCCTCCTGTCTTCTTTTATCAGGTCAAGGTATGCATCCAATTTTTCCTTTATCTGCTCCTGTTCTTTCTTCTTGAATGTAACCTTCTCCTTTGGTTTAGAAATGGGTTTTGGAATATCAATTTTAAGATCCTCAATGAATTCTTCAGGCTCTTTTTCTTCACTCTCAGGTTCTGCCTCCTCTTTCAATTCAGGTTCCTGCTCTTTTTCTTCGTAAAATATCTGCTTTTGTCTTTCTCTTACAGAAGGTTTTTTTTCAGGTTCCTCAACTACCTCACCTATGTCCTTGATCTCTTCCAGAGGGAGTGGTTCCTCTAGTGGGGAGGTTTCTTCTATTACAGCAGGTTCTTCTTCCTCAACTTCAACTATCCTCGGTATGCTTGTTTGAATAATAGGTTCTTCCTCACCAATCCAAATAGCATAAACCTTGGTCATTTTATATTCAATTTCAATAATTCCTTCTTCTTCGAGAAGATGGAGCCATTTTTCTACTTCTTTTTTATTCATTTTTAACTGCTTTGCAAGTTGATTAAGCTCCACTTTCTTTTTGCTTGAAAGAATGTCCATTAATTTATCTATGTCTGTTGCGATAAGGTAGTCTTCATCATCTATCTTAATCATAACATCACTCTGCTATAATCCTCCATTTCCCGGAGATTTTCATCTTTGCTCTCCTAAGTGCGAGTCTTACATCTTCTTCATTTCTCTTGTAGGTATAAATACTGAACAGCACTGACTTCTTTTTCATTCTTGCTGCCCTGTCAGTGGGCTTTCCAAATGACTTTCTCATACCCTTTTGAATACGGTCGGCTCCTGCCCCTGCAGCCATCTTGTTTTCTCTTATTATGTGGTGAGGGTATGGTCTTACAAGAAAATAATATTCTCCATCAATTTTTGATTCAAGATATTTATTTGTGGTCTGCCTTGCACTTTCTATTGCATTATCTCTGAGCAATACACCTTCTACTGCAGTAAGCTTGTATTCCACATCATAATCATCTTTTTTGGTTCCCATCCGATGAACATTAAGCTCTTTATGCGGTAGTGACCTTATATAAGATTTTCTTGGCTTCTTTTGAGAATGTCTGGTCCATGCTACCCTCTTCAAATCCCTGACGCACCTTGCCGGTCTTAATCCTACCATTTTATTGCCTCCATTAATATGTTTCTATCTATACTTTTCTGTGTAGGAGTGTTTTTAAAGTTATCCTCATTCTTCTGCAGGAATTAAACCAGCACACTTTCTCCAGGAACTCTTCTGAATAGTTGTACATCGCCGATATGCTTTGCCCCTGAGAGATATCTCACCATTCTTTCAACTCCACAACCCCCCCCTGCAGAAGGAATCAACCCTTTCTTCGCAAGTTCAAGGTAAGGTGCATATCTCGTTTTATCCAATTCGTCCCCTTTAATCTTTCTTATAATTGAAGAAAATTCATGCTCTCTTTCAGCTCCTGAAAGCGCCTCTCCGAATCCCTCAGGGTAAACAAGGTCATAGTTCAGGTATTCTCCTGGTTTTTCGGGGTCTTCTTTATCATAAAATTCTCTCTTATGGGAAATAGTCCAGAATGGTTGTTTTTCTTCAATAGAAGCAGACATCTCCCACTCTTTTCCATATCTCTCTTTTAGTTTCGTAGTGGTGAACTTTGAGAAAGGAGTTTTTATATCAGGCAGTTTCCTGTCCAGCAGTCCCAGTTCTTCGTTATGTTCTTTTTTTATTTTCTTCACCAGCCCTACGAGGAATTCCTCCATTAGTTTATACACATCCTCCTTTTTTGCATGTGCAATTTCAAAATCAACTTGGGAAAACTCAAAAAGATGTCTTCCTGTTTTCTTTCTTTTTGGATGTTCCAGCCGTATGTTTGGAGAGATTATGAACAATTTTTCAATTCCAGCCCTTATCGCTATCTGCTTGTGCAGTATCATGGATTGTGTCAGAGAGAGTTTTTGTCCAAGGTATTCCACTTCCCCTGTTTTGATTACCGAACTTCCAGGATCAGGCCCCAAAGGATCAGTAACAGGAGAGAGTATCACAGGCATAAGCTGTACAAAACCCTTTTCATGGAAGAAATCCGTAGAATATTTCAAGACTGATGAGGTTAATTTTGTGTATATCTTTTCATCCTTCATTCTTTCACCCGAGTATTTATTCCTTTAACTCTTATTTATACTTTTTTCAAGATTTATTGGAATTCTCCTAAAAAATAGAAAGATTTAAAATGATTATTGGAAAATATACAATATATGCCATTAAAGATTGATGAAACAGACCTTGAAATCCTTGAGATACTTGAGAGGAATGCAAAAACAAGGATTCATGCAATAGCAGCAAAACTCGGAATCCCCTCTTCTACGGTTCATCACAGAATAAAGAAGCTGGAAAAGGAAGGAGTAATAAAAAAATGGACAATTCTTAAAGAACATGCTCTTTTAGGGATGGCTCTTAAAGCCCATATACTTATTTTTGTAGAAGTAAGCGAACTTAAGAAAATAAAGAAAACTCAGAATGATGTTGCTCAGGAGCTCAGGAGAATAAGCGGTGTTGAGAATGTTGATATTGTTACAGGGGATGCAGATCTTTTGCTTACGATGCACTGCAGGGATGTTAATGAATTGAATAGGATACTTCTTGAGAGAATCCAGTCAGTGGAAGGTGTAGCAAAAACAAAAACAATGATTGTTATCTCTGATTACTGACAAACAAACATCCCAACACAAACAACATTACAAGTGCTGGTGCACACCCTCTTGCCTGTTTTTCCTCTTCTTCCTCCTCCTTTATGCACATATTATTCTTACAAACCTTTCCTGCTTCACAATCCGAATCTGCACAGCATTCATAGTCATACCATTTGTGCTCATGTATATGACCACAGGTTGCAGGCACTATTTCAATGCATTTATTATTCTCACAGAATTCATTTTCTTCACAATCACTGTTTGTCTGGCATTCTATTTCTCCTATGCATTCATGTCCCATGCATTTGTATCCTTCTTCGCAGTCCTCATCAACACAACAGGCATACTCAATCCAGGTATGGTTTTCCACATAACCGCAGGTTCCGTTTATTTCAACACAAGCGTGGTCCTCGCATTTTTCATTATTCTTGCAGTCCGCATCTTCACAGCAGGCATATTCCATCCAAGTATGATTTTCAACATAACCGCATTCTCCGGTTAATTCAACACATTCATAATTTTCGCATACTTCATCATCATCACAGTCGCTATTCTCCTCGCATTCGTAATCAGGACAGAAGCTTGAGGAAGCCCTGCATGTTCCTGCATTGGGCCCTCTGCCGCAGCAGTAGCCTGTTTCGCAGTCGCTTGCCTGTGAGCAGGCATCTCCAACCTGTCCTTTTGGATGCATTGTAAAATCTAATTCCAGTATGTAGATATTGGACCCATCCACATCAAAATTCCCAGTGAATGTTTTTGCACCGTATTTAATACTGTATTCATGCTCTTTATAATCCTCATAGTCTACATCCTCATCTTCCATATAATAATATCCTATTGTTGTTATGCAAAGCTCGGTTTCCCCGTTTTCATCAGTCTCCGCATCATCCATTATTTCCTCTTCATTTCCATTTTCAAATGTTACCTCAGCATCTTCAACGGGCTCTTCATCCTTATCAAGAATCCTTATTTTTATGAATTCTTGTATTGTTAACCTTGAATTATCTGCATCCTCATCAAATTCCACATCACCAGTGTTAAATCCTACATTCCTCAGCACATTGGTTTCTTTTACGTCATCAGTCATAACATAAACATCCTCTGAATCGGAGTCGCTTATTGAAGAATTCTCAATTACACATCCCTCCAAGTCGTCTTCCCCAACATCTGAAAAACACAATCCGTATTTGCACTCTTCAATTCCCTCACCATATGCAAATATATTGTCCATCCCAAAAAGAATTCCGCATTCTGCATCATTAATGCTGTTTTCATAAAGTTCATTTTTTACAGAAAGGTCCTCATCCGCAACAACAGCAATCCCTGAGGTATAGGCCTCGGATATGCCGTTCTCGCTAACTATACAGTTCTCTGAGTTAAGAAGCGCAATCCCGTCTCCGTATTCCTCTCCAGTTCCTGTTTTTGAAATAGTGTTTTTCTCCACTTCTATTTCTTCACCATTGTTTACTCCTATCCCTACAAACTCTGCTTCAGTAATCTTATTGTTTTTTATATTACTCTTCTCTGAATCTGATAGATATATCGGAAGATAACCATCTTCTAATTCGTTATCATTAATCAACGAATCCTTTGCCTCATCCAGCCAGATTCCTGCCTTTAAGAATTCATCTATAGTATTCTTTTCTATTGTATTCTCTTTTGCACTGGATTGACCTGGAGCACCAACATATATTGCATATTCCGTATTTTCCACATCATTATCTGTTATGGTGCTTTCATCTACATCATGAAGAACTATTCCGTATTGTATATCCTTTATCTTACAGTTTTGGATTGTGATCCCATCCATATTATTGGCATAAAACGCTACCTGCCCGTCATCATTTCCCGAACCTTGGATAGTATTGCCTTCACAATCTATAGTTATGTCCTCATCATTTATCACAAAGCAGGTATCTGTATAATCATCTTCTAGTTCTGTACTTTCATTTAATTCTATAACTGTGCCGCAATTATCCAGCACATCGTCCATAATGGCAGTAGTTATTGGGGCGTCAACTCCTTCAACATCACTAAAATCCAGCCCTTCTGCAAAAGCAAAGGAAAACAAAATCAAAAACAAAAAGATTATCTTTTTCATAATTGCACCAAACATAATTAGAGGGGGAATTTTATAAACTTTTTGTAACCAACCCGCACTAATCCTAGATAAAATATAAGATAAAAGAAACGCCGAGGGCCGGATTCGAACCGACAATTCCTTGCGGAAACGGTTTTCGAGACCGTCGCACTACCGGATTATGCGACCTCGGCATAGGGAGCTTATGGCGACGAATGTTGAAGGTATTTGCCAAAGGCAAATCTGATTTTGGCTTCCAATATTTTCTAACTTATTTTCCCATCCTTCACTTTATAAGTTTTAACCTCTTTTCCTTCACACACAATTCTCTTTCCTTCTGCATAAACATTCCCATCCTTTACTTCAAAGTCAACCTTAAAGAAATCATCAATGCTTATCTCTTTTGCAGATTTATTTTCTTCCCCTTCCTTCAATACCTTTGCTCCAACCTCCCCTTCAGCAAAAACAACTTCAACCTCCTTCCCTTTTTCAGCAGCAAGAAGCATGCCTTCAGAAACCACACCCCTTAATTTCGCAGGTTTTAGATTCCTCACGATTATTACCTTCTTTCCAACTAGCTCCTCTTCTTTGTAATGCTCTACAAGTCCGGATACAATCGTTCTTTCTTCATCCCCCAGCTTCACCTTCTCTATATAAAGTTTCTCAGCATTAGGATGCCTTTCCACTGAAATTATCTCTCCAACCTCCAAGTCCAGTTTGCTGAATGACACTGCAGAACCGCCAAACCTTTTCCTTAATTCCTCAACCTCTTTCTGCTCTATCTTCCTAAATAGTATCTCAGGTTTATTCACATTGTGCCCTGCAGGAATACTTTTCTTTCCCAAATCATCCCATCCCTTTTTCTCCAGATTCAGCTGTTCAAATATTTTTCTTGAAGCAGCAGGCATAAATGGTTCAATAAGTATTCCAAGGTCCTTCACAACATGCACGAGAGTTCCAAGAACCTTTCCTGCTTTTTCCTTGTCCTCTTTTATAAGAACCCAGGGTTCATTCCCCTGGAAATATTTATTCCCTTCCTTTGCAACATGCATTATTTCTTTAAGTGCATCCTTGAATTTTCCTTTCTCCAGATTTTCCGTTATCTTTCCATAATCCGGATAGATAACATCTTCTGCTTCCCCTATTTTCCCATCTAATTTATTATAGGTAAATGCAATGGTCCTGTTCACAAGGTTTCCTAGGTTTGCAACTAGTTCATTATTCAATTTTTCAGCAAAATCACCCCAGTTGAAATCGCTGTCTGCCTGCTCAGGCCTGTTTATCATCAAATAATATCTCCATACATCCGCAGGAATACCGCTTTCCATTGCACTGTTTCCGAATACCCCTACTCCACGTGATTTGGAGAATTTTCCTCCCTCATAATTCAGATACTCTGTGCTGTTTACATGATATACAAGATTCCATTCTCCTCCTGCTCCAATAAGCGTAGCAGGGAAAACAATCGTATGAAAGGGCACATTGTCCTTGCCCATAAACTGATATAATTTTACTTTTTTATCTTTCCACCATTGTTCCCAGTCATCGGTATAATTCGCTGTAATTGAAACATACCCAATAGGTGCGTCAAACCACACATAAAATACCTTATTTTTATATCCTTCCAAAGGAACCGGAACGCCCCATTTCAAATCCCTTGTTATGCTTCTTTTCTTCAGCCCTTCCTTAAGCCAGCTTCTTGCGATTCCAAGAGCATTATCGCTCCAGAATCCTTCCTTTGCCCTTCTTTCCATCCATTCTTCCAGCCTTTCCTGCAGTTTGGGCAATTCAATGTACAGATGTTTTGTTTTCTTAAGAACCGGCTTTTTCCCGCTCAGTTTGCTCTTGGGATTAATCAATTCCTTGAAAGTAAGCAGTTTACCGCATTTATCGCATTGGTCCCCTCTTGCTTCTTTATATCCGCAAAAAGGACATTCTCCCTCTACGTACCTGTCTGCAAGGAACATTTCATTTTCCTCATCATAGGGCTGTTCGCTCTCTTCCTCAATTATATAACCATTTTTATACAGTTGTAAAAATAATTGCTGTGTAATCTCAGTATGTTTTGGAGTAGAAGTCCTTCCAAAAATATCAAAGCTTATTTCAAACCAATCATAAACCTCTTTATGAATTTTATAGTATTTATCGCAGATTTCTTTTGGACTCACTCCTTCCTCCAGCGCCTTTGTTTCGGTCGCTGTTCCGTATTCATCGGTTCCGCACACATAAAGGGTCTTATATCCAGCACTCCTGCAGTACCTTGCAAAGATGTCTGCCGATAGCACTGAACCCACAACATTCCCAAGATGCGGGACGTTGTTCACATATGGCAGTGCTGAGGTAATGAGTCTTTTTTCCATGAAAAACACCTTATGAAAGGATTTCAGATAAGAATTTATAAATCTGATTGAACATCAGGCAAATAAATGTAATTATGGTTATGTGGTTATGCAAACCTTTAAATATCTTTTTTAACAACATAATATAATGGGTTTTCTAACAAAATTAAGAGCCAGATTCCTTGTTGGCACATTTATTTCCCCAACCTATGCTTTTGACCTGGAAGCCGCAATTACGCCGGTCCCTGAAAAAGTAATAAAAGAAATGAAGAAGATTGTAACAAAAGACCAGGCCAACCGCCTTTTATTTGACTCAATATATAAGCACTTTTCCGGAACGGTCCAGCTTGCCGTCTCTCTTGGAGCTGATATAAATAAAGAGTTTAGTTCTATCCCTCTTCTTTTTGCCTCAAGTTTAGGAGATGTAAAAACAGTCAGAGTTCTCATAAAAAATGGAGCAGATATACATATAACGAACAGTTGTGGTGAAACAGCACTAATGAAGACTGCTTGGAGCGGGCATACGAAAACAGCTGATTTATTGATAAAAAACCGGGCAGTTGTAGATGTAAGATGCAACAAGGGTAAGACAGCACTAATGTATGCTTCCATGTATGGACGTACTGAAATGGTTGAACTCTTGATAAAGAAAGGGGCAGATATAACTGCTGAAGATTTTGGGGGCAGAACTGCGTTCAGGCATGCAGTAAACTGCGGAAATGTCAAGATAGCGAGACTCTTAATACAAAAGGAAGCAGATTTCAATCGTGAATTTACTTATGCCTTTTGTCATAGTTTTGATAACACTCTAAAAAAGACGTTCATGGAAATAACTCCGCAAACAATGAAACCAGAGGTAATTGCTATCTTAAGAGAGTTATGCAAAAGTAGAGAGATAGGTAAAGAGTACGCCCTTGACATCTTCCATAAATTTAATTGGACATGGAACAATGCAATAAAATTAAAGAAACCAAAATTAAAAAAACCAAAAGGAAAACCAAATTCAGAGAAACTTCTTAGGATTTCAATCTAACCAGGGCTACCACTTACACTAACTTATTTAAACCTTTCTCTAAATACTACTAAGCACACTTCTTCAGTAACGGTGCCCCTCGTCGTGAGGGCTACACAAAGGTGTTTTACATGACAGATATTTGGAAACCTAGAAAAGGGTCTAGAGCATTTAGACCAAGAAAAAGGGCAAAGTCTCAGCTTCCTTCTATTCAGTACTGGGGCGAACATTCAGATTCAAGAATTCTTGGTTTTGTAGGCTATAAAGCAGGAATGACTCATATAGCATACCTGGAGGACCTGGAAGGTCCAAGTAAGGGCCAGGAAGTAGTTACTCCGGTAACAGTTCTTGAAATCCCGAAGGTATACGCATATGGAATAAGATTTTATAAGGATAAACACTCATGCGCTGATTTTTTTACAGAAGACAGCAACCTTCTCTCAAAACTCAGCTTAAAGAAAAGACCAAAGAGTTCAATTCCAGGAGAATTTGATGACCTCTCTCTCCTTATTTTTATAGACCCGTCCACAACTTCCATAGGAAAGAAACATATAGAAAGAATGGAGATTGGAATAGGCGGTGATGACCCAAAGCAAAAATTGGAATATGCAAAACCCCTTGTAGGAAAGGAGCTCAGCCCACCAGAGGTTCTCAAACACGGAGAATTCTGGGATATTATAGCAGTCACAAAAGGAAAGGGATGGCAGGGCCCTGTAAAGAGATTCGGGGTCGGCCTCCAGCGCTACAAAGCCACAGGACAAAGAAGACATGTAGGTACGCTTGGTGCATGGACCCCAGGATATGTTCTTTATACAGTTCCCCAAGCAGGCCAGACAGGTTACCAGACAAGAACCGAATTTAATAAAAGAATAATGAAAGTAGGGGATAATGCAGAAGAGATAAATCCCAAGGGAGGATTCCCTCATTACGGTTTCGTAAGAACCAACTATGTTTTGATAAAGGGTTCTGTTCCGGGCCCGGTAAAAAGACTCATAAGAATGCGATTGGGCGTAAGAGCACCCCCCTCCGTAAAGGAGCCGAAACTCACATACGTTTCTCTTGAATCAAAGGTGTAATAATGAAGGCAAAGGTTTATTCTAAAGATGGAAAAGAAGCAAAGGAGATTACGCTTCCTTCCTGCTTTAACGAAGAGATAAGAGAAGAAATAATAAGAAGAGCAGTCCTGAGCGATGAAACAAAGGAATACCAGCCAAAGGGAGCCTATAAGTTTGCAGGGCTTGAAACCTCTGCAAAATATAGGGGGAGAAAGGACGCCTACGGCTCTTTAAAAAACAAAGGCCAGGCAATGCTTCCAAGAGAGGTAAGACCCAAGGGGCTTGCAGGAAAGGTAAGAAGAATTCCCTCAGCTTACTCTGGTAGAAGGGCGCACCCTCCGAAGCCTGAAAAAATTATAATTGAAAAAGTAAATAAAAAGGAATACAGAAAAGCCCTTTTTAGTGCAATAGCAGCTACGGCCCAGCCGGAGCTTATAAAGGCAAGGGGCCATCTTTATTCAGGACAGGCACCTATAGTTTTTTCTGATGATGTTCTTTCTCTTTCAAAAACAAAGGATGTGCTTTTTCTTCTTTCAAATTTCATAAGGGAAGACCTTTCAAAGGCAAAGAAGAAGAGAAAGAAAGTTACAGGGATAAGAAAAAGAAAAACAAGAACAAGGACCCCAAAGTCAGCGCTTATAGTAATTCCAAAGAACACAATTTTCAAGTCAGCTTCAAACCTTCCGGGTGTTGATGTTATTCCTGTTAATAGATTAAGGGTAAAGGACCTTGCTCCCGGAACCCATCCAGGAAGATTGACGCTTTATACAGAAAAAGCGCTAAACGAAATCGGTGATTTATAATGATATTAATAGAACCAATCAAAACTGAGAAGGCAATAGGAATGATTGAATTTGAAAATAAAATTATCTTCCGGGTTGCAGAAAAAGCAACAAAAGATTCCATAAAAAAAGAGATGGAATCCCTGTTCAAGGTAAAGGTTGAAAAGATAAGGACTTATGTCACTCCAAAAGGAGAAAAGCGGGCAATAATAACCCTGTCCAAGGAGTTCAAGGCAGAGGATATTGCCTCTAAACTCAAGATGGCATAGGGGTGTTCACATGGGAAAACCATTAAAACCACAGAAAAGAGGAAAGGGTTCACAGAAATACCGCTCTCCAAAAGCCAGATTCAAGGCAAAGTCTCAATATAGGCAATATGATGATGTAGAAAAGGCAGGCCTTATAACGGGAAAGGTGCTGGATTTTGTTGATGATGTTCTTAGAGATGCTCCTTTGATGAAGGTTCTTTATGATGACCAGAGCAAAGGCCATCTTATCGCTCCGGAGGGTATTGCAGTTGGAGACTGCATAGAGGCAGGCTCCCAGGCTACTGTTGCTATAGGAAACATCCTTCCGCTTTATAGGATTCCAGAAGGTACTTACGTATTTAATCTTGAAAGAATGCCGGGAGATGGAGGAAAATATGTAAAGGTCCCGGGTTCCTATGGAATACTTGTTTCCAAGGAAGGAAATAAAGTAACAATAAGACTTCCAAGCAGAAAAAGCATGATTTTTTCTTCAGATGCAAGGGCTCAAATAGGTGTTGTTGCAGGAGGAGGGAGAAAAGAAAAACCACTTCTCAAGGCAGGCAAAAATTATTATAGAAAAAAAGCAAAGAACAGGCTTTGGCCTATAGTAAGAGGAGTTGCTCAAAACGCTTACAACCATCCGCATGGAGGAAAACAACATCATGTAGGTAAACCTACTACAGTTGCGAGAGGTACTCCTCCAGGAGGAAAAGTCGGCCATATAGCCGCCAGGTCTACTGGAAGGAAAAAATCCAAAAGGTGATTAATAATGCAAAGAAAAGACGTTTATAAAGGTCTTGAAGATGAAAAGTTCAGGAATATGCCGTTGGACGAGTTCATTAAACTTATAGGTTCAAGGGAAAGGAGAACTCTCCTGAGATTAAGCACAAATCCAAAGTATAAGAAGCTCATAGAGCGAGTAAGAAAAATAAAGAAAGCAGGAAAGGACCTAGTAAAGACCCATGTCAGGGATGCAGTAATACTTCCTGAATGGCTTGGAATGAAATTTGGTGTGCATAATGGAAAGGAGTTCAAGACAATAGAGATAAATGTAAAGATGCTTGGAAAAAGACTTGGCGAATTCGCCCATTGCACCGGAAGGGTTAAGCACTCAGGTCCGGGTGTGGGCGCCACAAGAGGAAGTAAATTCGTTCCGCTGAAGTGATTATTATGTATTCTTATAAAATAGATAATCCAAAGGAGCTTGCTTTTGCAAGAGTAGAAGGCGTTGATGCTTCATTCAAAGACCTTGCAGAAGTTTGCACCAATATCCGCAGAAAGCCGCTTGAAGCAGCCTTAGACCTCCTTGAAAAGGCATCAAAAGGAAAGGTTGCTATTCGTTATAGAAGACACAATAAAAAGCTTGGACACAGAAGGGAGCTCGGAGGAAAAAAAGGAAGATATCCAAAGAAGGCAGCAGGGATAGTTCTTAAGCTTCTAAAGAGCGCAGAGTCAAATGCAATGCAGAAAGGACTAATGGCTGACCTTTACGTTATTCATGCATGTGCAAATAAAAAACACGCTCATATTAGATATGCTCCAAAAGGAAGAAGGAACATCCAGCAGTATGTAACCTCAAGAGTTGAGATAATTCTTAAGGAAAGGGAATCCAAAGAAAAGAAACCAGAGGAGAAGTCAAAATCAATTAAGGAAAAAGAACTTCCAAAAGAATTACCAAAAGAGGTACCAAAAGAATCAAAAGAACTTAAACCAACTCCGGATAGGCAGTCTGAGGAAAAGAAGGAAGAATCTAAAGTAAAGGAAGAACCAAAGGAAAAGGCAAAGAAACCAGAATTAACAAAAGAGAAATCCGGGGAAAAACCTTCTGAAGAGAAAAAGGAATCAGAATCAAAGGAAGAGAAAACAGAAGAGAAAAAAGAGGAGCCGAAAGTAGTTGAGGTGGGGAAGCCTGAGGAGAAAGAAAAACCAAAGAAAGAGGCAGAACCAAAACCAGGGAAAAATCCAAAGAAGGTAAAAAAGACCTCAAAAGAGGAAGAGAATGCTAAAAAGGTGAAATGATGGTTGTTGAAGAAAAATTCATAACCGAACCTATAAAGAAATACCGAATAATGAAGTTCCTTGAAAAAGAGCTGGAGAGGGCAGGTGTTGCTAACATAGAAATCCAAAGAACTCCTGTAGTTACAAGGATTGCAATCGTTGTGCTTAATCCAGGAAGGGTAATCGGAAGAAAAGGAAGAACAATTAATCTTCTTACTGAGGTTCTTCATACTAAGTTTGGATTGGAAAATCCACAGATAAGTGTTGTTGAGGCAGAAAATCCCAATCTTGAACCCCGCATCGTTGCAAAGAGAGCAGCAAGAAATATTGAAATGGGCCATAAGGTTAGGGCAGTTCTCCATTCTCTTCTCAGGGATATCATGAGGTCTGCGATGGGGGCTGAGATAGTTGCTTCAGGAAAAATCGGTGCAAAGGGAGCACGGGCAAAGAAACTCAGGGTTTCAGCAGGATTTATTCCCAAGGCAGGAGAACCTGCCCGACTCGTAAGGGAAGCACATATCTCTGCAAACACAAAATCAGGAATCATTGGGGTTCTTGTAAGGATAGTTCCACCAGGAACAGTGTTCCCGGATAAGCCCGCCACTGTAGAAGCCGTTGAGCTTCCAAAGGTGATTCAGGCAGCAAGACCTATAGGACCAAGAGGGAATCCTCCCCGAAGGTGAGTTTTCATGGCAGTAATAAAAATAAAGGATATAAGGGTAATGACCGATAAAGAGCTAAATAAAAAGCTCTCAGAATTGGACAACGCCCTTCTTGAAGTAAATACGAACCCTGCGGCAAGCAGGGAGCTAAAGAAGGCAATTGCAAGGATAAAAACCGTTTTGAATGAGAGGAAAGCTTAAAAAATATTGGAGTTAAAAAGATAAGGAAGGTGAGTTAAGTTTGGCAGAAATATGTAAGAAATGTGGAATGCTCAAGGACCTCTGCGTTTGTGAAGTCCTTGACAAGGAAGAAACGAAGCGCATAAGGATATACACGACAAAGAAAAAGTTCAGGAAGCTTGTAACGGTTGTAGAAGGGATTGAAAAGAACAATCTCTCTTCAACAGCAAAGGAACTAAAACACAAACTCGCTTGCGGTGGAAGTGCAAAGGACGATGTAATTGTTCTTCAGGGAAATCACAAGAAATCCATAAAGGACATCCTTGTGAAAATAGGTTATACTGCTGATAGTATAACAGTAGAGTAGATGAGGATAAGTGAATTTCTCTCATCGGCTTTGTTTGGGGTTTTTCCTCATGAACAGGCCGGGAGGATTTCAAAAAAAGGAAAGATTTTCCCAATAAGAACGGGAAAAAATAAGGGAGTGGTTTGATGAAAAAAAATTCAAAGGATTCTGGTATCCGCGTTCGCGGTGGTTTACTTACTGGCAAGGTTGTAAGTGCAAAGTCAAAGAAAACAGTTATTGTTGAAAGAGATGCAACAAAATATATCTCAAAATACAAAAGATATGCAAAGGGAAGGTCAAAGATTGCAGCACACAATCCTGAGAATATGAACGCAAAGAAAGGAGACATTGTAAGAATAGGTGAAACCAGGAAACTCTCAAAAACAAAATCCTGGATTGTTATAAAAATCCTGGAAAGAGGTGAAGAAGCATGAAAGGTCTGCAATCACATGTTACAAAGGGACTCACACGAGGCTCAAAAGTTATATGTCATGACAACAGCGGTGCAAAACTGATATATGTTATAGGAGTAAAAGGAGCAAAAGGTACAAGAGGAAGGTCCTTGAGTGCAGGAGTGGGTGATATCGTTATCGCTTCTGTAAGAAAGGGAAATCCAGATATGGTTAAAAAAATAGTAAAAGCAGTAGTAATAAGACAAAAACAGAAGATAAGAAGACCAAATGGAACAAGAGTAATTTTTGAAGATAATGCAGTTGCACTTGTCAACGATGAAGGTCTTCCAATTGGAACTGAGATAAAAGGAGTGGTTGCCAAAGAAGTAGTTGAAAGATATCCAAAGGTGGCTGCTATTTCTCCAGGAGTAGTTTAGGTGATTTCAATGAAAAGAAGAACCGCAAGAAGAAAATATTTGAAAGCAAAGCTCCACACAAGGAGGAAGCATCTTAGTATGCATGTTGGAAAGGAGCTTAAATCAAAGCTAAACAAACCTCTGCGTTCTATCCTTGTGAATAAAGGTGATAAGGTAAAGGTCCTTAGAGGCGAACACAAAGGAAAGACCCAGGTAATAACCAAAGTCAGCTACTCAAAAAGAAAGGTTTATCTTGATAATGTAGTAAGAAAAAATGCAAGGGGAAACGATGCGCATGTTCCATTTGACCCATCCAACCTCGAACTAATCTCTCTAAAGGAGTCTTCCTTCAGGAACGAAATCTTAAAACCAAAAAAAGGTGATTGAATGGCCAAAAGAGGAGAAAAAAGACACAGGAAAAGAATAGCAAGTCCAAAGATAATTCCTATTCATGATAAGAAGGCAAGTGTTTGGCTTTCAACCACAACGCCAGGTCCGCACCCCTCAGAGCGTTCTATGCCTCTTGTTGTGCTTATAAGGGATGTTCTTGGTTTTGCCAGAACCTCAAAAGAGGCGAAGATGATACTCAATAAAAACCTTGTTCTTATTGACGGCAAGGTCAGAAAGGACCTTCGTTTCCCTGTAGGATTTATGGACATCATCTCCTTTCCCGTAATCCAGAAAACATACCAGCTTACGATAGAAAGAGGAAAACTTATTCCAAAAGAAACCAGTGCAAAAGAGAAAATACTTAAAGTAGTGAATAAATATACGCTTAAGAAAGGAAAGATAGCAGTCGGTTTGCATGATGGAAGAAATCTTATTGCAGATAATAATTTAAGGATAGGTGATTCTGTAAAGCTAACTGTTCCTGATGGAAAACTTTCAGCGGTGCTCAAGCTGGAGAAGGATGCAACCTGTCTTGTAACGCACGGAAAGTATGCAGGTACAGTTGTCAAGCTTGAAGAGATTGTTGAAAGAAAAGGAGGAAGATCCCAGGAAGCTCTTGTTTCAAAAGGAGAGGAAAGGTTTACCACTTTGGCATCATACCTCTTCGTACTCGGTGATACTAATGACTAATCCAATGAGAGAACCAATAATAGAAAAGGTTACAGTAAACATAGGCATAGGAGCTCCAGGGGAGAATCTTGAGAATGCAAAGAAACTTCTTGGTTCCCTAACTGATGCAACTATTATTGAAACAAAGTCAAGAGGAAGAAACCCGGTGTTTAAATTAAGAAAAGACCTTCCTATAGGTGTAAAAACAACCCTTAGAGGTTCAAAGGCGCTTGATTTCCTTAACAAGGCGCTTGATGCAAGGAAAAGAAGACTTAAATCCTCTAACTTTGATAAAACCGGAAATTTCTCATTTGGAATTGCAGAATACATTGATTTTCCTGGTGCAAAATATGATCCAAATATAGGTATGCTCGGTTTTGATGTCTGCGTTACACTAAAGAGAAAAGGTGCAAGAATAAAGAAGAGAAAGATAAAAACCTCTAGAATAGGGAAGAAACATCATCTCACAAAAGAGGAAGGAATTGAATTTGCCAAGACAAAATTTAATGTTACAGTGGAGTGATTTTATGAAAGTCTCACCAGAAGCAAGATTTAAAGGAAAGGGCGCAAGGATATGCACAATCTGCGGAGGTTCAAAGGGCCTCATAAGAAAGTATGGACTCAACATCTGTAGAAGATGCTTTAGAGAAGCCGGCGATTCTATCGGCTTCAGAAAATATTAGGTGATATTAATGTCAGTAGATCTTTTAGCTGATGCATTCAACACAATAAGAACACATGAATTTGTCGGCCAGGAAGAATGTCATGTTCCTTCTTCAAAGACTGTTCTAAGGGTTCTTGAGCTCTTAAAATCCCATGGTTATGTGAAAGATTTTATTCCTGAAGACACTAAAATTTATGTAAAACTCTCAGGAAGAATAAACAATTGCAAGGTAATAAAACCAAGGTTTCCGGTCAAAAAGGATGAATGGTCAAAGGTTGAAGAACGCTACATCCCGGGTGTTGACATCGGTTTAATTATTGTTTCTACACAGGAAGGTTTGATTACGAATAGGGATGCCAGCCAGAAAGAGATAGGCGGAAGAATAATAGCATTTGTGTATTGAGGTGTTAAAGGTGCAGAAATTAGAGATTCCAGAAGGAGTGCAGCTCTCTGTTGAAGCAAATAAGCTAAAAGTACAGGGCCCTAAAGGGACTGCAGAAAAGGAGATAAAGGGCACGAAATTCTCCATTAAGATGGAAGGAAATACAGCAGTAATAGAATCCACAGGAAAGATGATGGAGAACACGATTAAAGCTCATATTTCCAATTTGATAATAGGAGTTACAGAAGGCTATGAAAGAAAGATGAAGATGCTCCACGCCCATTTTCCTATGACCTTTGAAGTAAAAGGCAATACGATGTATATAAAGAATTTCCTTGGAGAAAGAAAACCAAGAAAAGCAAAAGTAGTAGGGGATGCAAAGGTCTCTGTAAAGGGCCAGTTCGTTACAATCTCAGCTTTAAACAAGGAGTACATTGGCCAGACAGTAGCCAACATAAGGGAAGCAACCAAGGTAAAGAAGAAAGACGTCCGTATATTCCAGGATGGTATCTATTTAACTGGTGATTAATATGGTTAAGAATAGCAAGAAAAAATCTCATCCAACATTCTATGTTCCAAATTCAAAGGGAAAGAGAAGGATGAAAAGCGTTAAGACAAGATGGAGAAAACCAACAGGAGTAGACAACAAAAAAAGGATTAGAAAGAAGTACATGGGTGCTTGTCCAAGAATAGGTTATAAGAATCCGGATTCCATAAGAGGAAGACACCCCTCAGGTCTTGAGGAGGTCCTTGTGTTCAACCTCAAAGACCTTGAAGGATTAAAGGATAAAGCAGTAAGAATCTCAGGTTCTGTTGGAAAGAAGAAAAAAATTCTCCTTGTAAGCAAGGCAAAAGAGATAGGATTGACTATTATTAACGAGGTGATTCGATGAGTTCCACAACCGTAAAAAGGCTGGCAGCAGATATTCTTAAAATAGGCGTTAATAAAGTAAGGATAAAGACAGAAGATGAAGGAAAGGTTATGGATGCTCTTACCAGGGATGATGTAAGGAACCTCATAAAAGACGGTTCGGTCTTTGGACTTGAAAGGAGAGGAGTTAGCAGGATAAAGGAAAAGTCCAAGAAACGCAGAGGAAGAAGAAAAGGTAAAAAATATTCACGAAAAGGCAAGAAGGAGCTTTGGATGGAAAAGGTTAGGGCCCAAAGAAAACACTTAAGAGAGTTGTTAGGTGAAGGCAAACTGGACCTCGCGAGTAAGAGGAATCTGTATCTTAAGATAAAGGGAGGAATGTTCAAGAGTAAAGCAGCTCTGGACAGATATCTCTCAGATAATAAGATTCTAAAGGAGTGATAATATGGCAAAATCAAAAGGTCCAAAACATGTCGTTCTTTTCAGGAGAAGAAGAAAAGGACTTACCAATTATTCAAAAAGACTTGCACTTGTAAAGTCCGGCAAACCGAGAATGGTCGTGCGCTCAAGCAACAAAGGGGTAATAGTCCAGTTTGTTGAGTTTACTCCAAAGGGAGACATGGTTCTTGCCCAGTCCAATTCAATTGAATTAAAAAAATATAAATGGGCTCCCAGGAGAAACCTCCCAACCGCTTATCTCACAGGATTGCTCGCAGGAGTAAAGGCAAAGAAAGCAGGCATTTCTTCTTTTGTCCTGGATATCGGACTTAGTTCTCCGATAGTAAAAACCATTCCTTTCGCAGCCCTTAAAGGCGCGCTTGATTCCGGTCTGCAGTCCCCTCACGGAGAGAATATTTTTGATGAGGAAAGGATAAAAGGTTCACATATAGAGAGTTATGCTGTTTCTCTTGATGAGGCAGGATACAAGAAGGTATTCTCTTCTTATCTAAAAGAAGGTTTTGATCCCAGGAAATTTACATCTCTTTTTGAGGAGGCAAAGAATACTATTCTAAAGGTGTAATCATGGTAATGCCAAGAAGAAGAAGAAGAAAAGGAAGAAGAAGAGAACAGAAAAGGGTTTTTGATATTAATGCATGGGAGCCAAAGACCAGAATTGGAAGAAAGGTTAAGGCAGGAGAAATAACGAGTATGGAGCAGATATTTGATACAGGAAAACCAATCCTTGAACCTGAGATAGTTGATGCTATAATTCCTGACTTGGAATCCGAAACCCTTTCAATAAGCCCAACACAGCGTACAACAGATTCAGGAAGAAAGATGCAGTTCAGGGCCATTGTAGTTATCGGTGACCACAAAGGCCACGTAGGTATAGGCGTAGGAAAGAGTGAGGAGGTAAGACCTGCGATTGAGTATGCTCAACGTGATGCAAGAAAGAATATAATTCTTGTCAAAAAAGGCTGCGGTTCATGGGAGTGCAGGTGCGGTTTGGAGCATTCAGTACCTCAGAAGATATGGGGAAAGTATGGGAGTACAGAAGTAACGCTCAAGCCGGCACCTAAGGGGCTTGGTTTGGCTGCCAACAAAATAATCAAGAAAGTTCTGCATATGGCAGGAATAAAGGATATTTGGAGTTTCTGCAGGGGTTCAACCTCCAATGTTTACAATATGGCAGTAGCTACTATTAGAGCCCTTGATTCGTTCAGTGATATGAAACCCCAACCAGGTGGTAAGGTATGAAGATTGCAATAGTAAGAATCCGGGGAAGAAGAAACCTCAAACCAAAGATAAAGAAGACTCTTGAGTTGTTAAGGGTTAATCGCACGAACCACTGTGTTCTGGTAGAGGATACTCCCCAAACAAAGGGCATGCTTGAGGTATGCAAGGATTACATTGCTTATGGTCCTGTCAGCGAAGAAACAGTTTTCCGTCTCCTTAGAAAAAGAGGAGAAAAGGGAAAATACCATCTTAAAGATGTTATGGAAGAGGAAGAGCTCAGAGTAGCTGCAAAGAAGATACTTCATCAGGAACCAACTTCAGTATTTGCAGACCCGGTCTTCAGGCTCCACCCTCCGAGAAAGGGCTACAAATCAATAAAGCATGCATATCCGAGAGGGGACCTTGGAAAAAGAGAGGACATGGATATTCTTCTCAAAAGAATGATGTGAGGTGTTTTTATGCCAGCACGAAAAAAGAAAAGAATTCATTCCTTCCGCGGTTCAAGGCACTGCGGAACAGGTAACATAAAGAATAAAAGAGGAAGCGGAATACGCGGAGGAGTAGGCAACGCAGGTCTGAAAAAGCATAAGTTTACCTGGGTTACCCGCTACGAAAGGGACCATTTCAAAAGAAGAAAAATGAAATCTCTGAAGCCTGATTTCAAGATTCTCCATCTTTATGAAATAAATCAGGGAATCCTAAAGAATGAGATAACATCAAAGGATGGAAAATCCCAGCTGGAATTTAAAGGAAAGATTCTTGCTACTGGAAAACTTGACTTTCCTGTCTTCGTAAAGGCCCATGCATGGAGTACAAGGGCAGAGGAGAAGATAAAGAATGCAGGCGGAGAAATCTCTAAATTAGAGTGAAATTATGGGTTTGATGGAGATTGCCCAATCTATTTCCAAACGTCTTCCAGAGATAAAGGCGCCGGTCCGCCCGGGTACGGCAAGGGAAAAACTTCTCTGGACAGGCCTTGTTCTGATACTATTCTTTGTGATGTATAACATCACATCAATAGGTGCAGTCTCTCTTGGTTCTCAGTTTGATTTTCTTCAGATGATTACCGCAAGCCGTGTTGGCTCTTTGCTTACTATAGGTATCGGCCCAATTGTCCTTGCAAGCATTTTCCTCCAGCTTTTCGTTGGTGCAAAAATAATAAACTTGGATATGAGCAATCCTGAGGAAAAAAAGAAATTCCATGAGGTTCAAAAGGTCCTTGCCATACTTATAGCTCTTGTAGAGGCAATGATATTCGTTCTTACCGGAAGGGTTTTACTTTCCCAAAACTTAGACCCCATGCTTGCTATCCCCCTTGTAATATTTCAGGTTACCTTAGGTTCTGTGATTCTTCTTTATCTGGATGAGGTAGTAACAAAATACGGAATAGGGAGCGGAATCTCTCTTTTCATTGCTGCGGGTGTTTCCTTTTCAATCATAGGCGGTGCTTTAGCTCTTGTAGTAGGTGATAATGGTGTTCTTGATGCTGTAAGCTCAGGAGGTGCAGAAGCGATTCCTGCGGCAATCCTTGCCATAGCCCCGTTTCTCTTTACAATAATCGTTTTCCTCGGAGTGGTTTACGGAGAAGGAATGAAGGTGGAGATACCTCTTGCCTATCAGGCTGCCAGGGGTTTTGTCCCCAAACTTCCTCTCAACCTGTTTTACCTTTCTAACATCCCGGTGATTTTTGCAAGCGCCCTTCTCATGAACATCCAGCTGTTCTCGGCCGGCCTCGCAGGCCAAACCTGGGAATTTGCAGGAGTAAATTTTGCCCATATTCTTGGATATGTTGACAGCTCAAATGCACTAAGAGACGGCTTTCTTTATTTCCTTACCCCAATATATGCAGGCAGTGGAACAGTTGCACACATCAATTTCCTTTTAAACGGCACGACTCCTATTTTTGGAATTCCTGAATGGTTCCACGCCATTATTTACATTATATTCCTTTCCCTTGTTTCTGTTATGTTCGGTTTGTTCTGGGCAGAAACAGCCAACATGGACTCAAAGAGCGTTGCCAAACAGCTTATTGGTTCCGGCATGCAGATTCCTGGCTGGAGAAGGGACCCGCGCATGATGGAAAAAATCCTTGAAAAATATATACCTCCATTAATCATTCTTGGTTCTTTCCTCGTTGGTTTGCTCGCAGCCGTTGCCGACCTAACAGGAGCTCTTGGTACAGGAACAGGAATCCTTCTTACAGTCAGCATATTTTATAGAACATATATGCAGATGAAGCAGCAGAAGCTTTTGGATAGCATTCCGTTTATAAAGGAAATAGGTGGTACTGCATGATTATAGTGATGGGACTGCCCGGAGCGGGCAAGACAACTGTTTTGAATAAGGCAAAGGGAGATTACAAGGTGCTTAATTACGGAACTTTAATGTTTGAAGAGGCTTCCAAAAAAGGATTTGTCTCCAATAGGGATGAATTAAGGAAGCTGGATGTTTCAAAACAAAGAGAAATTCAGGCTCTTGTTGCAGTGAGACTTTCCAATGAAGAGGGAAGATTAATTCTTGATACTCACTGCTCTGTAAGGACTCCCAGGGGTTATCTTCCTGGTCTTCCTATTTCCCTTCTAAAAAACCTAAAGGTTGATGCGCTTGTTCTTATTTCAGCCAGCATAAATGATATTATGCAGAGAAGGGAATCCGACACTTCAAGAGTGAGAGATGCAGAATCCCGCGGATTACTTGAGGAGCATGACCTTATAAATAAGGCATTTCTTGCATCCTATTCCGCCTTCACCGGCTCACCTGCGAAGATAATAATGAACAACAACGGCGCACTTGAAAAAGCCGTAAAGGAGCTCAGCTCTATTTTGATGTGATATTATGGTTATTCCAACAGAATGGTTTTTTTGGTTTGTTACCCTTATTGCAATAATCTATACGGTTGCAGTCCGCTTTATACAAAGAAAATTTGTAGATAAAGATAAGCAGAAAGGAATAAACAAAAAACTCAGTGAAAACACTAAAAAATATACTGAAGCCATGAAAAAAGATAACAAGCGCGAGGTGGAAAGGCTCCAGAAAGAGCAGGGAATAATAATGAAAGAATTTCAGGGAGTAATGTTTTCCCAATTCAAAATAATGGGAATAGTACTTGTATTTTTCTTCGGTTTTATGTGGATTGTGAATTCTGTAGACCCAACAGTTGCAGATGACCAGTCAATTATTTTTAATGATGACGGTCTTGAATGCGATGAGACTGCCGGAGACAATCGGTTCACAGCCTGTTTTAATATACAGGACGGAAACCCCGGCCCATGGGTTGTCCATGCAACTGCTTTTAAGGATGGGGCAAATCTTGGAGAAAATGCAACATTCTTTTACTTCAAGGAGGTTTTACCTCAGGAGCTTTATCTCCAGAAAAAGGGAAATGAACCTTCAATAACAACGAATAAAAACCTTTATGAAGAAAATGAACAGGTAATAATTACTGTTGTGCCTCCTGGAGATGCAACCAGGGTTGAAGGAACAGTGAACAAGGGTACTTGGTTTTATGTAGACCTCCCCTTTACAATCCCATTTCTCAACATCCAAAGGATTCATCAGGCATACTGGTGGTTTATATTCCTTTCAATTGTTTTTGGGATAACTGTTTCTGTCCTTATGGGCATAGTGGAAAAGAGTATAGGAAAAAAAGGTGATAAGAATGCCGAAACCAAAAGATAGGTCAAGATCCATGAAAAGAAAAAATATAAGAATTCCCTCAGGAAAGAGTGTTATCAGATATAAGAGAGATTTGACCCCCGGAACACCCAAATGTGCAATCTGCAAAAAAAAGCTTGGTGGTTCTTCCCCTGTGGGTTCAAAGACTCAAAAAAGAGCTGAAAGACCTTTTGGAGGGGTATTATGTCCTTCCTGTCTTTCCAAGGCAATAAAAGCTAGCACAAGATTAAAGGAAAAGGCAATAACCCTTGAAGAGGTAGACATCAGTTTCAGACCTTATGTAGAGGTTTTGCTCAAATGATAATTGCAATCTCAGGTTATTCCGGAAGCGGGAAGAATACCCTTGGAGAGAAGATTGCAGAGAAACTTGGATTCAGAGTTGTAAGCCCGACATTCAAGGACCTTGCAAAAAAGGAAGGTATTCCTCTTCTTGAACTCCAGAAAAGAGCCCTTTCAGATGAAAGCATAGACCGTATGTTTGACAAGCTCCAGAAAGAAGAGGCGGAAAAAGGAGACTGTGTTTTTACAACATGGCTCGGCCCCTGGATGATTGAAACAGATTTTTCAATATTTATTCTTGCCCCTCTTGAGGTTCGCGCAAAAAGAATCGCCAAAAGGGACGGCATGTCTTTTGATGAAGCCCTCCGCCACGTAATTAACAGGGACCTCAACAACATCCAAAGATATAAAAAGATTTACGATATAGATATCTCAAACCTTGAAGGTTTTGATTTGGCTATTAGTTCGGATACCTATTCCCCGGAAAAGATGGTCGAAATTGTTATAAAAGCAATAGAAAAAAAAGGTGATTAATAATGGCAGCAATTGAAGAAAGAAGGATATGCATAAAGAAAACAGGAAGTGATGCAGGAGAAGAGGTCACAATTACCAAGGTAATTGATGATAATTTCGTAATGGTTTCAAACGGAAAAAAAGAAAAAAGGGTTTCCATCCTTCATCTTGAACCTACTTCCAGAAAGGCCTAAATTGTTCTTTTTATTTTTTCTTTACTAAGTTCTTCTTTAGGTTTTCTCATTTTCTGTTTTTGCAGTTCTCCAGTCTTTTTGTTCTGCTTCTCCATCCATTTTTCGTAGATTTCCTTTGCTAATTTTCTTGCTTCTGGAGAACCCTTTATTTCTCTTACTAATCCTAAAAGTTCTTCTTTTGTTTTACAGTCCAAAACAACAATACCTTTTTTCAGGGCCTTAGCAGCATTATTTCCTACCATTCCCTCCTTGTCTCCAAGTGCTTTTGCAAGTGCGGGAAAAGCAGAAGAAATATCCGTTCCATTTTTAGCAATATATAACAAAGCCCCGGCAGCCAGTGACCTTACCTCCCATTCCGAATCTCCAAGTGATTTTATAAGAGCAGGGATAGCAGAAGAAATGTCTGTTCCTTTTTCAGCAGTACCTACCAAAATCTTGGCAGTATACTCTCTCACATATGGTTCTGCATGTGAAAGCTGTTTTATTAAATCTTTAATCTCTTCCTCATCCATTAATTCACCAATTTCATTAATTTCTTTTCACCCGGTTCTCTTTTTGGTTTTCTCATTTTCTGTTTTTGCAGTTCTCCAGTCTTTTTGTTCTGCTTCTCCATCCATTTTTCGTAGATTTCCTTTGCTAATTTTCTTGCTTCTGGAGAACCTTTTATTTCTCTTACTAATCTCAAAAGTTCTTCCTTTGTTTTACAATTTTCTGCAGCATCTTTCAAAATCCCCTCAGCCGCCCTCCGCACCGTATGGTCTGCACCACCAAGTGCTTTTCCAAGTGCAGAAAGTGCAATAGGAGCATCTGCTCTATTTTTTATAGCATAACTTAAAATCCACGTAGTTATTGCTCTCACATCTTTGTCCTTATCAGAAACCAATTCTGCTAATTTAGGAACCGCAGCAGAAATATTTACTCCTTTTTCAGCAGCACATTCCAAAGCCCTAACAGCATACCATCTAACATCTTTATCTCCATCAAAAAGTTTCTCTATGAGCAGGTTTAACACCAACTCTTTTGTTTTTTCATTTGCAGCAGCACAACCCAAAGTTTTAGAAGCATCCAAACTTATGTTTACCTTCCCATAAGAAAGTTGTTTTATTAAATCTTTAATCTCATTCTCGTCCATCAGCCCACCATTTCACAATCACATATCTATAGACACACACATTTAAAATACTTTTTTAATTCCCTCCCCCTAATCTTTCTTTATGCATCCTTTACTCAACAACGGTTTTATAATAATAAATAAACCGCAGGGCCCTGTTTCCCACGAGGTAACCTCATGGGTAAAAAAACTCGCAGGTACAAAAAGAACAGGCCATGCAGGAACACTTGACCCTAATGTTTCAGGTGTTCTTCCAATAGCCCTTGGCAGGGCCACTAAACTCCTTAAGTACATTTCTGCAAAGGATAAAACATATATCTCCCTTATGCGCTTCAGGAATGAAATTCCAAAAGAAAAAATACTCTCACTCTTCTCTAAATTCACAGGAGAAATTACTCAAACCCCTCCTTTGATCTCTGCAGTAAAAAAATCCCCAAGAAAAAGGACAATTTATTCCCTTGAATTCCTTGAAAAAAAAGGAAAACTCGTTCTTTTCAAAACCCGTGTTGAAGCAGGCACATACATCCGCACTTTATGTGAGGATATGGGCAGGGATATTGGAGGGGCCCGAATGGAAGAACTCAGAAGAATCTCAGTAGGCAATATAGATGAGTCTATTGCGGTCACACTTCAGGATTTTTCAGACGCCCTCTGGTGCTATAAAGAAAAGAACAACCCCAAGATGCTGGATTCCATGCTCCACCCCCCAGATGCATTTATTTCTTTTCCAAAAATAATCGTAAAGAATACTGCAGTGAACTCTCTTCTTAACGGCGCCCAGCTCATGCGCTCAGGTGTCCTTTCAATCCAGGATTCAGCAAAGCCCAAGGAATACGTTTCCCTTTACACAGAAGAAAATAAATTTATAGGCATAGGAAAATACTATGATAAGTCCCCAAGAGACCTTGCAGTAAAGATAGATAGGATACACCTGCAAAAATCAGAGCAGTAAAAGAATAGTTGGAATAATTATGACGCCCATAAGCATCATTCTTTCCACTCCAATTCTTATACAAAGGTATCCAAGTGCACTGCACACCACCATAACCACCAAACCAATCCATCCATTCACCAAAAAACTCAATGCAAAGAGATAGATTCCCAAAAGAACATTGAACTTACTCATATCAAACCTGCTTATTTCAGACACTTTATTCCTTATAAGATACACAAATCCTGCTCCTATTCCTATCCCTATGAAAAGAAGCCCTGCAAGTATTGGAAGGTATTCCCCTACATCAATCAGTTCCCCAACCCCAACTATGGCCCCAACCCTTGCTTTTCCTATGCTCGCATCTGTTGCAAGCGCAAAAACACCCTGGCTCACCCCAATTGACGCAATCGTTGCAAGATACCCCACATTATTCAATGGTACAATAATTGAAGAAAAGGTAGCCATCTGCGAGGGAGAGCTTATTCCAGGCAGTAAGTCTGCAGTCCACCCAAGAAGAACCCCCAGCAGGATATATGCAATAAGCTCCTTTCCTACTCCGCTTTCCTTCTGTTTTTTCACTTCTTTATGTTTATATGTGAGCAGTGAGGATATCCCGTAGAGCCCCCCAAACAATGGAAGAAAAGGGTCCTCCAATCCGAATCCAAGTGTTACCTTTCCTATAATTCCTGCAATCAAAAAAACCGCAGCAGCTTTTACCGGAGTTCTGCTCCTTCCCAACAGCACAGCTGTTGCCCCCACCAGCACATACATAAGAAACGGCCGTATAATTCCATATACTATGGGATAAGCCAAAAGAGAAAAAGGAATAAGCAATAGAGAGATTATTCCTGCCCCAACCGCAGAAAAAACCATTATTTTGAGTGCTCTCAGTCCTTTCCCCTCAAGCACCATCTTGTGTCCAGGCAGTACTGCAAGCACAACTCTTTCATCCGGTATCCCCAAAAATAATGCAGGCAAAAAGGATACAATACAATAAGTTCCATACATCAATATTATTCCATAAGCAGTCATTACAGGGTCCATTCCCAGACTGAGCATCACACTCGTTAGCGTATTGGAATGCAGTCCGGGGATAAGTCCGCTCAACAGCCCTCCAAGGAGCCCGATAAGAATCTCAATCATTTATTCTTTATCTTTTTACTATTGGTTTTTAAATCTCGGTCCGATTCCTGATAATGCTTTTAAATCCTTTCCCCTATTCTTTTTCTACTTTTTATCCGCCTCAGTAGCTCAGTGGTAGAGCGCCTGTCTTGTAAACAGGAGGTCAGGGGTCCAATTCCCCTCTGGGGCTTACCAATTAATTAGAATACAGAAGGGGAGTAAAGCGTATAGAGGGGCCAATGGGAATACTGAGTGCCCCTCTTTCGTGGGGTCCAATTCCCCTCTGGGGCTTTTCCTTTTCAAAAGAAATAAAAACCTAACTAACTGATGATTAGCATGGGAAAAGACTATATCTCCCTTATTCTTGAGGCGCAAAAGAACGAAATAACTGAACACAATATCTACTTAAACATGGTAAAGCTCGTAAAAGACAAGAAAAATAAGAAAATACTCAAAAGAATAGCAAAAGAAGAATTAAAACATTATAATATTCTGAAAAAGATTACAAATAAGGATGTCTCACCAGACCTTTTCAAACTATATTATTACACATTCATTTCCTCAACCCTGGGTCTTTCCTTTGGCCTTAGATTCATGGAAAGCGGTGAAAGCTCTGCCCAGGAGTTCTACTCCAGGCTTGAAAAGAAATACCCCCAGCTCTCAAAGGTAATCCAAGAAGAGGAACGGCACGAGATGGAGGTTCTTGATTTAATCTCAGAAGAAAGGGTAGAATACGCAAGTTCTGTTGTTCTCGGCCTTAATGATGCACTCGTAGAATTGAGCGGAGCCCTTGCAGGTCTAACCCTCACCCTGCAGAATTCCCGCCTTATAGGCAGTGTCGGCCTTGTAATAGGTGTTGCAGCTTCACTTTCCATGGCTGCCTCAAGCTATCTTTCTTCCAAAGAAGAAAAAGACCTTATAAAGGAGAAAAATCCGTTTAAGGCAGCTTTCTACACAGGTTTTGCCTACATAATAACCGTTTTTCTTTTGGTGCTTCCTTATTTCATTTTCTCAAATGTTTACTATGCTCTTGCTTCTGTGCTTTCATTAACTCTTATTATAGTAGCAAGCTATACCTTTTTCATCAGCATTGCAAAAAACAAACCCTTCTGGCCTAAATTCCTGGAGATGGCCCTTCTTTCCCTTACGGTTGCAACAATAAGCTTTACCCTTGGTTTCTTCATAAGAACCTATTTGGGAGCGGACACATAGCCGGGGCATACCCTTAAAAATCCCATTTCTTAGATGTTTTTATGCAATTTTTTTCACTGCCTATCTCCATAATTGCAACTTACATAAGTTTTTTCATAATTACATATGCAGCGGTATTTCTTATAATACTCTATCTTTTCAACAGAGAGAAGATGGAGATAAAAGGAAAAAAATGGAGCAAACTTCCTTTTGTTTCTATCCTCCTTCCTGTTTACAATGAAGAAAAACTCATAAAAAAAACCATAAACTCCCTCCTTTCTTTAGACTACCCAAAAGATAAATACGAAATAATAATTGTTGATGATGGTTCAACAGACAAAACCCCTGAAAAGCTGAAAAGTTTCGGAAAGAAAATAAGATACATAAGAATAAAACATTTTGGAAATGCAGCCCATGCAAAGAATGTTGGACTAAAATATGCAAAAGGAGATTTTATAGCAACCATGGATTCCGACAGTTTTGTTGAAAAGGATGTTCTTAAGAAGATGCTCTCTTTGTTCAATGATGATTATGTTGGTGCTGCAAGTGCTGCGGTGAAAATATATGAACCAAAATCCTTTCTTGCGAAATTCCAATATATAGAGTATGCTTTTATCTTGTTTCTAAGAAGACTGCTTATGACTGCTGATTCTGTTTATGTTACTCCAGGCCCTTTCAGCATGTTCAAAAAGGAGGTTCTTGAAGAGGCGGATGGTTTTAATGAAAAGAGCATAACAGAAGACCAGGAGATAGCGATTCATCTCCAATCCCTGGGATACAGGATAAGAAGCTCCCTTGATGCAATCGTTTATACTGTTCCCCCTCTAAACTTAACGGATTTAATAAAACAAAGGGTTAGGTGGCTTAGAGGTGGAATAAGAAACAGGATAATCCATAAGCACCTTTACAATCCAAAATATGGGGATTTTGTATACATCGGCATGATAATGGATTTCATATTCTTTCTCCCCATGGTTCTCATGTTTGTTGTTTTAGCTGATAAATTTATATTTAATAATTACTTTTGGTATGACAAGATAGGTTTTCTTTCCTCATGGGTTTTCGGCCTGGACGGGCTTTCATTCATTGCTCTTTTCCTAATAATTTCCTCTTTTTTATGGACTTTGTATGGAATCAGCAACATAGAGATATACGAAAAGAAGTACAAGAATAAAATCAGCCTGCTTGATATAGCCTTATTCTCTTTTGTATACAGCTACATCTGGGTTGCGGTATGGCTAACAGTAATATTTAAAGAACTTACAGGAGCTAAGCAAGTATGGGAAACAAGATAACTCATTCATTCAGCTGGCATATTTACCTTTTTGCATTTATTATTACCTTTGCATTATTCGGTGCAGGCTTCTATTTAGGGGCGCATATAAATTCTTTTTTTGCAGAGGAAATAGGTTCTGAAATTCAAAGCCTTATTGAACATATGCATTCCTCTGAGCTTCTTTTTTTACTTGATGATGACCTTTTTTGCCCCGTATATATTGCAGAGCAGAAAAATCTGGATGAGGAAAGCTGGTCAATAGGCTCAACACTTGAATTCATGGAAAAAGAAAAGGGCTACACTGATTATGAGTTGAAAAAAAGATACTTTCAGCTGGAAGTAAGAAATTACATCCTTGGGTTAAAAGCAAAAGAGATATGCAATCTTACTACCCACCATATCCTTTATTTCTATTCAAATATTGATTGCTCTGAATGCAGGGAACAGGGAAATGAATTAACATTTCTCAGAAATGAGGTAGGCAGACAGATTCGCACATATTCGTTTGACGGCTCCATTAATGTAGCAGTTGTTGAAGCACTTGAAGAAAAATATAATATTACGAGTTACCCTTCCATGATTATTGATGAGGAAGGCCCTTATGGTTTCATGACAAAAGAGGAACTAAAAGAGATTCTCATTCTGGAGAACTGAATTGAGATTACCCCCCAGACCATCAGGATTTTTAAAACTTACCAAATATCTCATGTTTTATGAAGAGATTACTTTTCATTTTTCTTGGTTTTTTAATGTTTGGATGTATAAACACGGAATTCTATGAGAATTATTTTACACAAAATCTTTCTGAAGCAGTTGAACATCCCCCCATTTCTACGGACCTTTCTCATCTTTTAAATTATACCCTAGAGCACAAAGAGAATGCAACTCAATTAGCTGAAACTGAAGCCGAGCCGGAACCCCCAATATACAAGCCTTTTCATTACCAGCTTCAGGATGTGGATTTTCAGTTTCTTCTTTCCCTTAATGTTACCTATATTATAGTGGATATAGATGATGCAGTTCTAACCAAACAGCAGATAAAAGAATTGAATTCCCAGGGCAAAATTGTTCTTTCTTATCTGAGCATAGGAGAAGCCGAACTTTACAGGGATTACTGGAAGAAGGAATGGTATGAAAATCCCCCATCTTTTATAGATGAAAAAAATCTTGAATGGGAGGGAAATTACAAGGTAAAATACTGGCACCCCGTCTGGCAGACAATAATTTTGTACAGGATTCAGGATATCTCTGAAGCAGGCTACAACGGCGTTTATCTTGACAGGCTTGATTCCTATGAATATTATGCAGAGCAGGGAGAATTCCAGACCGCTGAAAGGATGATTTCCTTTGTAAATTACATTCGTGAACGCGGAAAGAAATACAACCCTGATTTCCTGGTGGTTTCCCAGAATGCGCCCGAACTTTATGCCTATGCTAATTACAGAGAAATTATAGACGGCTTAGGAAAAGAGGATACATGGTATGCGGATAATGAAATACAGGACGAGGAAGAAACATCCTCCTCCCTGACATACCTTGATGAAGCATTAGAGGATGGAAAATTCATTCTTGCAATAGATTACCCGACTGATTCATCCAAAATATGCGATTTTTACAGGTCCTGCTCTGAACATGGTTTTTACTGCACTGTTTCCAACAGGGAATTGAACCTGGATTCCGGGCTTCTTTGCAAGTAACCCCTACCAAAAGCTTTAAAAGAATAAACAAGAATTCTTTTTTATGGCAAGGAAATTTGTTCTTGATACCTGTTTGTTTGTGAATCCGTATTCAAGAAAAAAATTCGGAGAGAGCCCTACAGATGCAATTAAAGGTTTCATAAAGGTAATAAAAAGAAAAAGATATGAGTTTTATGTTCCCCCTTCAATAATGAAGGAGCTTTTCTTTTTTGCAGAAAAAGGCGTAGAAGAACTTGAGCTTGTAGTAAAGGTAAGATCCCCGGATGTTTATTCCCTTACAGTGCCTGCAGCGATTTTTTATGATTTTATTCATGACATAAGAGGCAGGGTAAACAAAGGTTTAAGGCTTGCAGAACAATATGCAAAAGACAACCGTCCTGACAACGATGAAAAATTAAAAAAACTCAGAGAAAAATATCGTGCATCTTTAAGGGAAGGAATCCTTGACAGCACAGAGGATTTTGATGTTCTTATGCTTGCAAAGGAGCTCAAAGCAACCATTATTACATCTGACACTGGCATCATAAATCTTGCCAATAAATTAGGCTGTAAATATATGGATGCTACCAGATTCTGGAGTTTCTTAACCAAAAAATAATCAGTCCGCAACAGAGAATCCCGTTACTGCATTTTTAAGTATTGAACTGCTTCTTTTATACACCTTAAGGAATTCTATTTCATAGGTGCCCTTCCATTTTTTTAAGTCTACCTCTTCTATCTTTATCTCCTTTCCGAATTCCTTTTTCAGTTTTTCCCAGCCCTTCAGGCTCATCCTTATTCTGTATCTTTCACTCATGTTTCCTTCCTTTACTGCTTTCTCCAGCCCGCCGTATATTGCTCTCCCCATCCTTGAGTTGTACCGCCTCTTTTCCAGCCCAAGCTGTTTTATACTCAAAAAAGACCTGAATATTCTCTGTTTGTAATAGCCCGGAGGAAGGTCAAATAAAAGATGTCCTTTCTGCTCCAGGTCTTCAATATCTGCAGAAGGAAGCACAAATTTTACCCTTTTCTCCGCTTTGAATACAATTCCTTCTTTTTCATTTTTTTCCATCCTTTTCAAAACCTTTTTCAGTTTTTCTGTTTCATCCCTTTTAAATTCCCCAACCAGCGGAACCTGCTTTATTTTGTATCCTTCTAGTTTTTTTCCAATTTCCTTTCTTTTAAGAAATCTCTTTCCGTTCCACAAATCAAACACATAATACCTTACATCATATCTCTCGGCAGGAGGAGTATACGGAGTATTCCCCTTCATTTCTCCATATACAACAAATTTAGGATTCTTTTTCAAGAATATCTCCACTTCCCCAAGCTTTTCCATTCCAAACCAGTCAACAAATCCCCCTCTGCTTAAGCACATTAATTTCCCTTTGTGCAATATGCTCCTAAGATTATATCCGTCTATCTTCTCCTCAGCTGTGAATATGCCTTCAAAATGCTTCTTTATTCCGTTTTCAATATTAAAGATTCTTTTTATGTGGGGATAGCCAGGCACAACCCTTCCGTTTTTGAATACTATTGTTCCCCTTTCCACACCCCGATACTTCTCCCTAAATTGGAGGTATCCGTCATGCTCTATTATCTTTCTTTTTTCTATTCCTTTTTCAACAATTCCATCCATTTATTCACCACGGTACTTTTTTCAATCCAACTAGATTGGCTATTCTATTTGTCCCGGCGTGCAGTAGGTAGGAAAGCACAATCATAAAAGCTACATTCTCTATAGTATATAATGCAGGTGCAAAAGGATACGCAAATATAATTGCCACCACAATAAAAAGCACCTGGTCAAGGAAGAACGGTTTTCCGGCTTCTATATTCATCCTCCTTTTTATAAAGCTTCCAACTACATCCCCAATCATAACTCCAAAAGACCCGATTATTCCTGCAAGAAACTGCATTTGCACATCTCCTATTTCAGGGATAATAAAAAAATAACATACAATTGCTGCAGTAAGTGTTCCCCCGCTTATTGCAGACAAAAATCCTCTTATGGTTTTTCCCTTTCCAAACAGTCTTCTTCCGTCGCCAAACTTAATGCCAAAATCAATCGGCGCTCCTCCTCCAAGTACTACAGGTATTGCGTTCGCAACATACAAAGGAAGAAGAAAAAGCAAAACGCTTACTATTTCCATGCTCAACCCTTGATGCGAAATATTTAATAATCTGCTCTGTTGGTTCCGCCGGCTTAGATTAGTTTAATGCCTTCCTCAATTTCTTTCTATCTGGTTTTTCCGGCTTTCTCATTTTCTGTTTTTGCAGTTCTATTTTCTCGTTCCGTTCCCTTATCCATGTTTCGTATATTCCCTTTGCCACTTCTTTAGCCTCAGGAGAACCTTTTATTTTCCTTAAGAGTTCTAAAAGTTCCTCTTTACTCTTACAATCTCCTGCAACTCCTCTCAAGAATTCAGCACTCTTGTTTCTTATATCCCGACCACTGTCAGAAAGCACCTCTCCAAGAGCAGGAACTATAATAGAGAGATCTGCTCCATTTTTAGCAGCGCTTTCCAGAGCCCAAATAACATACGTTCTTATAGTTGTGTGGTCATCAATAAAGAGTGTTTCTCCAAGTGCAGGAATTGCAATGGAGATATCAATTCCCCTTCCAGCAGCACCCGACAAAACCTTGGCAGCTCCTACTATTGACGACCATCTTTTACCAGAAAGCTTCTCAACAAGCAGTTCTAGTACAATCTCTCTTATTTCTTCATTTAGAGTAGCCATTATCAAGAGTTCCTTAGCATGATCCCCAACTATCATATCGTTACCAGAAAGCACCTCTTCAAGAGCAGGAATTGCAATAGAGATATCTGCATTATTTTCCAAAGCGTTTTTCAATGCCTCAATAGCTCCCTCTCTCATAGCTTGGTTTTCATCAGAAAGTTTCTCAATGAGCAGTTTTAACACAAGTTCTTTAGTTTTTTTATTCGTCGCAGCTTCTCCCAAAGCCCTGGCAACGCTCCATCTCACATAATAAGATCCATCGCAAAGTAAATCTACAAGTGGAAGAATTGCAATAGAGATATCCACCCCCTTTTTAGCAGCATCTCTTAGATCTCCGGCAGCCCCCATTCTCATATCAGAATTCTCATCCGAAAGTTTCTCAGCTAATTCCTTAATCTCTTTCTCTTCCATCAATTCACCATTCTCTTTAATCTTCCTTTATCATTATTCCTTGGTTTTCTCATCTCGGGTTTCTGCAATTCTATTCTTTCGTTCTGCTTCTTCATCCATTCTTTGTGTATCTCTATTGCAAATTCTCTAGACTCAGAAGTTTTAGGGAATTTCCTAAGAATAAGGATAAGAGAACGTTTGTCTTCTATGCTTGAGAGAAAAGTTTTGAGAATAGTGGCAGCAATCTTTCTTACATTCCGAACCTCATCACCAAGTGCTTTTACAAGTGCAGGAATTGCAATGGATGCAGGAACAGCAACAGAGATATCAACCTCATTTTTATCAGCATGTGCCAAAACCTCAGCAGCGCCATCTCTCACATCTGGATTCTCATCACAAAGTTTCTCAATGAGCAGTTTCAACACAAGTTCTTGAGTTTTCTTATTTACAGCAGCTTCTCCCAAAGCCTGAGCAGCATTC
>JAGMCT010000012.1 GCA_023129075.1 Microcaldota archaeon | reverse complement strand
AGCAGGGTTATACAATGCTGCTGAGAATGTTGCAGGTGGAATGCTCTCAGCTGTTTCTGTAGTAAAGGAACGGCTTAAGGGATTCGCAGTAGGTCTATTCATCCGTGTAAAGGAATTAAGAGGGGTTATAATTGCACCTATAACGGTTGTAGAGAATTCCAAAAGGTCAAAAGGACTCCAGATAGGATTGGTGAATGTCCGTCTGGATAAGGAAAAATGGTACAATAAATACAGGCCAATTTTTGCAATTTCAAAACCTTCAAAATTGGAGCGGATAAAACAAAAAGAAATTTTAGCTGAAGTGGAATTAATAAAAGAGAGCAAGGATTTGGATAAATTAGAGGAAAAAGCCAAATATAATGAAAATTCCGAGATTAGGATAGCTGCTTTAGACCGTTTGACCTTCCTTGCGCAAAGGGATAGACACGCAGGAATATATAAATTGATATTTTTTAAGATTTCTGAAGAATCAGAATATGATGATGCAAAAAACAGAGCAAACGAAATGTTAGGGGAGTTTCCATATAAGCGCTGAACCTCACTCTACAAATTTTTTAATCTTGAAATTTTATGTTGAAAATTCAGGGAGCTCAGAAACTACATTGTATCTATTGAGATGTGTGGAGCAGTATCGAAAAATAGACTGTTTTTGATATGGAAAATTATTGGGAATTAGTGTTAGCAAACCTTTAAATATGGGTTTGGATATAATAAACATATGAGAAAAAAGGCCCTAGAAGTAAGGAATTCCAAAAAATTCACCCATGCATATTGTAGAGAGTGGAGGAATGCTGATAGAACGGGAAGAGATATGAAGTCAAACTTGTTTTTGCTTTTCCCAACACTTGAAGAGGATATTCAAAATAAACGCGTTTTGGAAATTGGAAGCGGAGGAGGAGGGATGGTACAACTATTCAGAAATTCTGGCGCTGATGTTACTGGAGTAGATCTGTTTCGTGAACCCATGGTCGAGGGGATAATAAAAGGGGATTTTATGAGTGTGCCTCTCAAAGGACCGTATGATTTTATCTTTGCGTTTGGGGTGTTTGAAAATTGTGCTATTTATTCGCCGGCAGGTCTTAGGAGGGATGATTTTCATAAAGAAATGAAGAAGAAAAATCCACCTTTGAAAATGTTGAAAAGAATTAATGAGCTATTGGATGAAGCAGGTCAATGTATTTTCCAAGTATATCTCCGACCATTGATGTTCACCAAAGAGATGGCAGAGGAAATAGGGTTTAAAATAAGAAAGATATCAAGGCGGTTAGATAGTGACAAATATGGAGATGGGACAGCTGGGGAATATGGTATAACTGTCAGCCCTGAAAAGTATTACTTGATGAGAAGGAAATAACTAACGAGCCATCTGAGGTTTCTCTGATTTTCTAAAAGAAAGGAAAAGAAAGTGCAGGGGAAGGGATTCGAACCCTCGTAGACTCTAAGTCACCAGATTTCTCAAAATTTCTTTTGGCAACCCTAAAGAAGGTTTCTCTTGAGTCTGGCGCGTTTGACCGCTCCGCCACCCCTGCTGAAGTAAGATTATTCTTCAGTAAAAGGTTTTTAAAGGATTACTAAGAAAATACTTGTATGAAGAGATTCATATTTATCCTCCTGGCCGGAATGCTATTTTTTTCAGGTTGTGTAAAACCTCCTGTGGATGATGGCCAGACCTCAAATGTAACGATAGACACTCCTGAAGTTCCAGTAGAAGATGAAGAAAATGAAACAATAGAAATAGATTGGGCCAAAGAAGCATTGGAGCAGAATAACCCTTCCTTCTGCCTTAAATTGGAAAAGGAAAATAGGGATGAGTGCATTCTTCCTCTTTCAAATATAAGTCTTGAAAACTGCCTTATGCTTGAAGGGTACGAATACAAGAGAGAATGTTTATTTTATCATGCATATACTCTAAAGGACCAGACGATATGCGACCTTATGAGCACAGAAGATAAGAATGAGTGCCTTGAGGAACTGCTTCCACCGTGTACATTGGTAAATGGAAGCCTTGAGAAACAACTCTGCCTTGCAGAATTATACGGAAATGATTCTTCTTGTATAGAAGACGACTGCTTTTTTAGGTATGCAATAGAAAACAGCAATGCAGAAAGTTGTGAAAAAATAGAGGAGCTTCCAAGGATGAGCGCCTGTCTTACTATTGTGCTTGACAAAAATAATTGTTCAGGATTGGAAGAAAGTAACAGGGATTACTGCTATTGGCTGGTTGCAGAAGAAAAAAAATCGGCTTCTTATTGTTATAAGATGGATTTTGAGAGCACCATAGCACTGGAATGCTTTACCTATTTTGCAATAAGGGAATCAAAACCCAATTATTGCGAAGGCCTGTTTGTACTGCAGAGATGGGACTGCTATACGGATTACGCAATTGAAACCCTGGATGTAGGCGGATGCGATAAGATAGATGACCTTGCATCAGCATCAAAAGTGAAATGCTATAATGAGCTGGCAGTATTGCTTAATGACCCAAGGATATGCAATGAGGTATATGCAATAAGCGGAAATCTTGGGATAAATTGTTATTCCCAAACCCTATTTGTAGAGAACGGCCTCAATCTGGCAAAATGTTCTGGAATAATTCCTCCTGATTGGAAAAATAAGTGTTATACTATTCTTGCTGAAAGGGAAAATGACCCACTCATCTGCAATTATATAGAGAGTGAGAGTGCAAAGAGCACCTGCCACAATAAATTTAACTAATAAATTAGTGAAAACAATTTAAATGGTAACAATAGAATGGGGAAGTATGAAAACGAAAACACTAATAGCTGCTGCGATGCTTGCTGCTCTTGCCTTTATTTTTCAAATTGGAAATGGCATATTGGGAATCCCCACTGGGTTTGGAATGACTGTAGATTTGGTTGCAGTTCCCATTCTGCTTGCATTTTTTGTGCTTGGTTACGAAGCTGCCCTTTATTCTCTTGGATTGGTTGGATTGTTCATTCTTTTTACATCCCCTACTGGATACATAGGAGCAATTATGAAGATTGCAGCAACACTTCCAATGCTTATTGTCCCGGTGATAATGAAAAGAAGAGATTTGCTTACTTTGAGTTCTCTGATAATACTTTTGTTGATACCTGTTGTAGCAATACAGTACTCATCTTATCTTTCTTATATGAGCGGATTAATTACTGTTGCAGGATTAGTTTTTGTTGGATATATGCTTAAGAAAATCCGGAAAATAGATTTAAGTAACACAACGACGGCCCTTTTTGCATTGGTTATAGCAGTAGCATTAAGGGGCATATTCATGATAATCGTAAATCTTTATTTTGCAGGACCTCTTTTCTTTAACCTAACTCCTGATGAATTTATGGGATTTCTGGATTCAGTAGATTTCATTGGACTCGGCGCTGGATGGGGAGCATACTTAATATTCATATGGAATGTTGTGCAGGGGACTATTGAATTTGGAATAGCCTGGATTCTTGCATACAAATATGGATTTGCAGAGAGATATGGATGATAAGGATAAACAAATTGAGTATACTCTCGGAAAAAAAACCTATTCTTAAAAAGATAAATCTTAATATCAAAAAAGGGGAGTGTGTTGCCCTTGTAGGGGGAATAGGAAGCGGAAAAAGCACCTTATTACAGACGATTTCAGGGATAATACCATATGGGAAAAATTTTGAAAGAGAGGGAGAGGTTCTATTGAACGGCAAAAAGGTGGATAGAATAATGAACAAAGAGGTTTTCCATCTTTTTCAGAATCCAGATGAGCAGTTGTTCTGTAATACTGTAAAGGAAGAAATTGCATTCGGATTGAAGAATGAGAATGCAAAGGGAGTTGAGGAGAGAGTTGGAAATGCACTAAAGAGGCTTGGACTGGAAAATTTTAAGGATAAATGTCCATTTGACCTTTCGGAAGGACAGAAGCAGAAGGTGATGCTGGCTTCAATGGTTGCTCTTGAAAGAGAGATAATCCTTCTTGATGAACCATCATCTAATTTGGATTACAAAACCAGCGAGGAGATTTACTTGCTTGTAAAGGAATTGCATGAAGAAGGAAAAACAATAATTATTGTTGAACATGATACAGATAAAATTATAGAAAATATAGAAAGAACAATTCTCATATACGAAGGAAAAAAACTTGATGATGGCCCTTCAAAAGAGGTTCTAAAGAAATCCATTATGAAAAAGGCTGGGGTGAAGATTCCATGGATATTAAAGTGATGTTTTTTCTGATAATTGTGGGGGCCGTTCTGCCTTATCCATTTTCAGTACTTCTATTCATTGCCTACACTGCTTATTCACTGGAAAAAATTGGGCCTCTGCTTCCCCTGCTTGCAGGAATGGGCATTATCTTTTTTATTTCCTCTTTTATAGAACAAAGCTCTATGGAAACTGTTTTGAGCAGAACTATACACGCTTCTCTTCTTGTGTTTCCTCCGTTTATTTATATAGGTAGGAAACATGTTGAAGAAATAGGGGAAGAAATGAGGAAAATGGGTTTTCCTAAAGATATTATATTGATGGTGAAGGTGATATTTCCATATAAAATTCTGGCTATGAAAAAAATAAAAAGAATAGAAAATGCAAGAAAAATGAGAGGGGGAAAAAGGATTGAAGGCCTAATTCCGTTTTTGCATTCCTTATTCAGGAAAGCAGAAACCCTTGCTTATTCAATGGAGATAAGGGGGTTAAGAAGATGACTTCTTTTTTGTTGTTTTTTTCTCTGTTTTCTTTGCTGGTTTCTTTGTTGTTTTTTTCCTGGTGGTTTTCTTTTTCTGCTTTTTCTCTTTTTCCTGCTTTAATTCTTCAATAACTTCCTTTTCCTTTTCTTCTTGTTTTTTAGCTGGTTTTTCCTTAGGCTCTTCTTCTATAACGGGCTCTTCTTTTGGCTCTTCTTTCTTTTCTTCTGTTGCAATCTCAAATTTTTCAAAGTAACCTATCCTATATTCAAATTCATCATAGGATTTTATCTTACCCTGTGCAAGCATCAGCTCCCTTGTAAGCAGATAGAAAATGGTTGCAAGAGCCTTTCTTCCTTTGTTGTTCACTGGAATTACGAAATCAATGAATTTTGTGAGATTATCCGTATCACAAAGGGCAATTACTGGTGTACCTACCCTGGATGCTTCCCTTACTGCATTTGCTTCTCCCTTTGGGTCGCATACAAATACTATTTTTGGTTCCATAAATCCTTTCAAAGAGGTATTTGTAAACAGGCCTGGCCTGAATCTTCCCTTAAGAACAGGTACGCCAGTAAGCTTTGAAAACTTAGTTGCAGCGTTTGCAGAATATGTTCTTGAAGCTACAATAACTATATCCTCAGGTTTATACTTCTTCAGAAGCTTTGCTGCAAGCCTTATTCTTTTATCTATCTTTCTGAGATCCAGTATATAAAGGCCATCATCTCTTTTTTTGAAAATAAAATTCTTCATATCTATGGTTTTCATTCTCGTACCGATGTGTATTCCTGCCTCAAGATATCTTTCCTGCGGCAGCAGCATAGATTCTTTTTTTTCCTCAACTTTTTCCTCCATTCTTTCACCTTAATATATTGGGGCCGCCGAGATTTTCAGCCCTTTTTTGCTGATTTTCAACGAAAAAGGCGCCTTTGAACTCGGATAACAAGCACCCCAAGCTTGCAGGATGCCAGGTTACCTTACGGCCCCTTTTTATTCATATTTTTCCATATTTTTTTACTAAATCAATCAATTCCACATGAGTCAAGAACATTCTCCTGCAGCAATATCTTGTTATGTTCATAGAATCCAAAGCTTCCTTTTGGCTTGTATTCTTTGCTTTTTCTTTGTATTCTTCATACCTATGGCCTATAACAGAACCGCATGTAAAACATCTTACTGGAAATTCCATATGTTCACCTGTAGGATTTTTGGTAGCGCGCCCTTGCCTTGGGCCCTGCATACTTTTTGGATTCAACCCTTCTTGAGTCCTCTGCAAGGAGGTATTTATCTATCTCTTCATATCTCTTTGTAAGGGATTCACCAAAGTATTCTGAAAGTGCCTTTGCAATGGCTGTTCTGGATGCTTGAGCTTGTCCAAATATTCCTCCACCTTTGACATTTACCTCAATATCAACCTTAACAGCATCTGCTCCTGCTATTGCAACAGGCTCCCTTATAATCTCTTTTATGAATTCATCCTCAAAAGCTTCCAGAAGTTTTGAGTTTATTCTTACCTTTCCAGAGCCTTCCTTTATGGTTGCTCTTGCAATGGCCTCTTTTCTTTTTCCTCTTACATGTTTAACTTCTGTTTTCTTTTTTACCTTCCTTTTTGTTTTTGTGGTTTTTGTTTTTTTCGCCATAAATATCACCCATTATAACCCAAGTTGGAGCACAACTCATTTATGGAAATGTATTTCATAAGGTTTCCCCTATCAGAGCCCTTCACCCTTATTGAATCGCCCTTCAGTGTTGCCGGTCTGCCCATGTGGGTTTTAAGTCTTTTGAAAGCATCCCTTCCTGTTTTGGTTTCTCTGGGCAGCATTCCTCTTATCAGCCTTTTTACAAACATATAAGGCACTTTGGACCAGGTTGGCGACCTTTCAGGATTTCCTTTGTTCTTGAAGGACCTTCTCAGTTTGTATTTCTCTATTATCTCTTTTTTATTTCCTGAAATGATTGCCCTTTCTGCATTTATTATGTGAACTTCTTCTCCTTTGAGGAGTTCCTTTGCAGCAAAGGTACCGACCCTTCCTATTCTTGCGTTTTCAGCATCAATTATTATCATTTTTTTACCTCTATATCAAAAGGATTGAAGTCTTTGCTTCTGGGTCGCTTTTAAGCGCATCTTCTATTGAGATGGTTTCGCCTCCTCTCTTCGTTATGATATCCTTTGCAGCCTCGCTGAAACTGAATGCAGCAACCTTAACCTTCTTTGAGAGGTTTCCTGAAGCAAGAACCTTCCCTGGAATCACTACCAAAGAGTTTTCCTTTACATATCTATCTATCTTACTAACGTTTACTGCAGGTCTTCTTCTCGTTGGTTTGGAAAGTTCCTGTGCAATCTTCTTCCAGAACGGCTTTTTCTCTTTCTTTAACATTTCTATAAGAGAGAGTAATCTTTTATTTTCGGGTATTCTTTTCATCTCAACACCTTCGCCCTACGGCTTGCCCCTAACGGACTTAAGTAAGTTTTCTACTTTATGAGGAGAAACGTTTATATACATTACGGAGAGAATTGTTGCATTCATGCCAAGGTTGAATCACCTTTTTGGTGATAGCCCTCGGCATTCGTTACACTCATGCCAAGGTGGCGGAATCCGGTAACGCGCCAGACTTGAGGCATGCAACAGCTCCGATGTATGGAGATGAAGCATGGCAGACATCTGGTGCCCTTCGGGGCTTAGGAGTTCAAATCTCCTCCTTGGCGAATAAAATGAGTCATGGAGGGCTATAACCGCAGGTTATTCAACCTCCTTGGCGTAAACGTAGTGAACGCTGAGGTTTTATCATCCTCTTGGGTGATTTAAATTTCAGTATTATTTTTTAACACAAAATTTTTTCTAATCCTATTTTTACAAACATTTATAAATACTTTTGGACACAATATAATTATGAAGTTAGGTTTACGTTTATCAATAAGACCCCCAACATTTGGAGATGTAAAAACATACAGAAGGAGAAAGGGAAAAGAACCGAGCAAAGTAGTTTTTATAATGCCCCATACCAATGAACACCCTGCGGTTTTTCCCTTCCAAAAAGCACTTTCAGAAAAACTGACGAAAAAGGGCAAGGAAATTGAAAAAATAACTATTGATAATTTAATTGAAAGATGCTGGAGATTAAGAGAGAAATTAATACGATTTCAGCTCGCCGACCATCTAAATTCAGATATCCCAAAAGCTAGCGATGCAGTTACCCTCGTTCTAACTTTGCAGGATTACCTCATTAGAGTAAAAACATTAAGAACAGTTCTGCAAGATGCTGATAAGGAGAAAATTCTTGCCGTGGAATTACATTCCATGATTGATAAAGGAGAAGATGATTTCTTTTTTGATTGGGGTTTTAGAAGGATTAAGAATACAAAGATATTAGTACAACTCCAACCTTTGGAAAACATGAAAAAAGAGCTTTTTGATTTTTTTGAACGACTTGGAGAAGAAGAGATAGGAAATGCAAGAATTATCGCAAGCCTAGCGAATTTTGAACTTGATGAAAGTATTGATGAATTCAGGGAGATTTACAAACAACTCAAACCATATAAAAAGAATATAAAGTTTATTGAAATTCCTTCAAAAGAGGAACTCATGATAAATAGAGGCCATAGGATGCATTCTTCTTATTATTCAACGGATGGATTTCTCTCCTCGCATGTAAGTGTTTTTGAAAGAGGTTATTCATTAAATGAAAGAAAAAGTATCGGAGTTAAACCAGAGGAAGTAGAGATGGTTTCTTCTATTCTAGTTATCTAGGTTTTCTTTTCTTTACAATATTCACAAAATTCTCAAGAATTTTTACATTATCATCAGATGATTTCTCATCATCTATTTCTACATCTTTAGAGATTTTATCCTTATACAACTCAGCCATAATCGTTATATCTTCTGCAGTCCGTTCAGGATGAAATTGCAGTGCATAAGTCGTTTCACCAATAGAGAATGCAGCAGCCTGCTCTGGAATCTCAGGGCTCAGTGCAAGGAGCCTGCTTCCAAAAGGAAGAGAGGTTCTGTAGATTCCCCACCCATGAATAAATATCCCCCAGAAGATTTCATTAACAGAATGAAAAAGAGACTCTTTTTTTCCTGCTTCTTTCAGCACAATCTTTCGGAAACCTATCTCCCATTCATGAAGCTTAAAGGGCCTGCCCCCAAACGCTACAGCAATCATCTGGTGCCCAAAACATATCCCTAATTGAGGTATTCTCTTCTCGTGTGTTTTTCTTATGAAAGAAAGCAAATCTCTTATCCATTTATTCTCTGAGATTGTTTTTCTGTCCGGATTATATAAAGAACCAGATATTATATACGCATCACAATCTGTTTCAGGAAATTCCTCAAAACAGATATTGAATATTTGGGTAGAAACACCGGAAAATGATTCAATCCTTGAGGAAAGAAGCTCCACCTCATTAACCTTCTTTCCGTTAAATTCATATGTTCGTAACTCAAGTTTGTCGTAGCAGTTAAGGATTCCGATTTTGGAAAAGGATTTCTTGGGTAATGACTTTTTAGGTGAATTTGCACTTGTTTTGTTCTTCTTTTTGTTCATAAAAATCATTTTGATGCTCATTATGCCACCATTCTATTGCTTAGACTCAAAAAATTCAATAGTTTTGTCTATATCTTTCTCAAGAAGCCTTGCATAATAAATTGCAATATATTGCAAAAACTCATCAGGAACATCATCCGGAGAATAGCCGTTCTTTTTCACAAGCCCAAGAATTTCATCAGAAAGTGTTTTCTTTTTCTTAAGCATATCCTTTATAAATGAAAACTGTTCTGTTTCCTCCTTTTCCGATATCTTTGAAACAAAACGGAGAAGGGCTTCACAATACGAATAAACAGAAGAATTCTCAAATCCATATACGGTAGAAAGAAATTCTGTGGACTTTACAATGGAGAAAGGAGGCAGGTAAACTATTTGGTCCTCTATCTTAAAGGGTTCTTTCTCTCCGATATCCGATGGCAGGACCTGCAGGTTAAGCTCCATAATCCCCCTGAGCGCACTTCTTAGCAGTGCAGTGAGTGCAAATATATAACTAGGAAGATTCATATCTAATCCTCTATATTCCAGGGTTCCTATCTTGTTGATTCTCAGAGGACCCCACATGAATTTGAGTTCAGGATAAAGTATGGTGTCCTTTACTGAGATGCCCCTTTCATGTAATATATCCAGGTAAAGATTCTTTCTTTTTGAAGCTAGATGTCTTAAGTCTTCTAGAGTGAATTCATAATTCGGCAGACCTCCAAGTATTGGATGTGTTGAATATAATCCATGTATTCCATTCTTAATCGACATATCTCTATATATCAGGGTTCTGGAGTCCTTTGCAATGTATTTTCCATCTACAAAAGGAGATGATTGGGCAAATGTGGTGCAGGCAGGGTCTGCAGCTATCACAAAATTATATTGGTTTAGAAAAATGTCTTTTGCATAAGATTTTCTTAATGATTTTATACCTCTACTCTCTCTTCCAACGATTCCCTTTGGAAGTGTGTAGTGGAAATGCAGTCCGCATATCTTTGATACATAATGAATATTTTCTTTTCCGAATACTGCAGTTTGATTACTATACCAACTCCTTTTTCTTATTTTGGGTTTGGATTTTGCCGGATAACAACCAAGCGGAAGAAGGAATATCTCTTCTTTCCTTGCAGTTTCAATCACGCTCCTGAGCTGTTTCAAGTAATTTACCGCAAGCATACTAATATTTTTTTCTGGTTTGCTGTTGATTTCCAGCATTGAATGGCCAATTTCTTCCTGAATAAACCCGGCGACCTTTGTATTCTTCAATAAATCCAGTATCCTATCAGCTTTGTTCAGCAGCTCCCCTTCCTTATTAACTGTGAAAAATTCAGATTCAATTCCGACGAGTGCGTTCTTTCTTACAACCATATCTTTCAAACTCGCCATAGCTTTATATATTTTTTGAATTAAGAAAAGGGATATATGCAATTTCTTGGTATTCCGATTGATTCGGCAGTATATGGAATGCTAGCCTTCATAGTCTCTTTTATATTTCTTTCCATGGTCTGGGAGGTATTTGTAAGGGCAATGACCTCTCTTTTTTCCAAATCAAAATTTCATTTCATTTCAACTATTCTCAGAGAAATAAAAACCTCCATAATCGTTGTTTTTCTTTTGGTAAGTTTATATTTTGGAATATCCTTTTACGATAAGGCCTTCCTTGTAGACCCATTCCTGAAGATATGGGGTATCCTCCTCATAATTTCCATAAGTAACATAATCGCAAGAATAATATTAAATATAATAGATGCTTATTATGGAAAATCAAAGAAAGCTGATTTTTTACCCAAGTTGGTGCAGTTGTTAAAAAGGGCAGTAGGCATTTCCCTCTCCAGTCTTGCAGCACTGGTTATAATAAGCTATCTTAGCTATGAAGTTGGTTCAGTAATACTTATAATCACCGTTGTGCTGTTGATTTTCTTTTTCATAATCTTTTATAAACAGATAAAGAATACGCTTGCAGGACTGCAGCTTATGGATGATAGAATCCAGGAAGGAGATTATGTAGAGATTGGAGGAAAAAAAGGATTTGTTGAAAAAATCCTTGACCAGCACACATTTATAAGAGATATTGACGGTACAAGTATGGTAGTACCAAATACAGATTTTATAGATAATATCTTCAGGAACGCTTATTTCTCTGAAGGAAATTTGATTACTATGAAGGTTGTCCTTTCCAATTCATCTGAAAAAACCAAGGAAGAACTTGCACTGGTCTGCGGAAAAACCGCCCTTGACCTTGAGGAAGTTTTCAACGATTATAAACCAAAGGTTTACTATTCCGGAGTTAAAAAAGGAGAAACCCAATTTATCGTGAAATTTATAGTTCTCCCTAATACAGACTTAAGAAGGGTATTTGATGTATTTACTGATTCAATAAAAAAGAGGTTCAAGAATAAGGTTATTGAAATAAATCTCATTTAATTCTATATTAGTACTGTCAAAGAAAATCCATAAGCAACCAACATATATCTTATTATTCTTCCGATACTGCAGAACAAGAGATACCTCCATAAAGGAACCTTGGCAACTCCTGCAGCAATTCCAGCCACATCAAATAGAGGGTTAGGAAAGAAAGACAAGAATATTATCCCCAATGCATCATTTTTCTTTATCCACTCCAGATATTTTTTAAATTCTTTTTTTTCAATTCCAATGAGTTTTCCTATCCCGTGCCCTCCTAAATAACCGGTAAGCTCGCCTAATGCAGAACCAGCTCCTGCAATAACCCCAAGTAATAGAGGATTGTGTGAATTAGCAAGGGCTATAACACTAAGCCACCCAGGAGCAGGAATAAAAATTGTTGCAGAACTCAAAATACTTATTATAAATATCCCAAGATACCCATAGGCTCCCAATTCCTTTGCATAGTTCCAGAGAAAAATAATCAGAGCAACGATAAGAATACTTAAAAAAATCTCAAGAATCCCTCTTTTGTTCATGCTACCCTCTTAATGTATTTTTCGGCAAGATTAAGATATCTCTTTATTTTTTCTCCTTCCTCTTCCGAAGGATTTTGCGAATAGGAGATTGCGGCAACCTTCGCCCTTACACTTGCTCTGTAAGATTTATAGAAATCAATCAATAAAGAGAATTCATCATCCATGCTTTTTTCCACATATTCATTTTCAAGAATCATTGCAAATTCCTCTTTTCCTTGGTATTCCAAGTCCATTGAAAGGAATGCAATTTCGCTTACGACATCAACATACCTGAAATCTTCATTGAATTCTATACAGTCAAATATCTTTATTCCATCGTCTATGAATATGTTTCCAGAATGAAGGTCTCCATGGCAGTTTTTTACCTTTCCCCTCATCCTTCTCTTCTCTATAAGGCCCTGGTTTTTCTCTATGAATCTATCAACCATCTCAAGCAGGTGTTTTACGTCCTTTTCTGCAGCCTCTTTTATGGTTTTTGAAAAAGAACCAATATCATCATACTGTTCTTTTATGAGTTTTGCAGAATTATATTCCTCGCTGTCCTCAACAGATGAATGGAAGTTTACAATTATGCCTGCAAGCTCCTTTATCTCTTCTTCAGTTATCTTATTTTCCTTCAAAAGATTGGCCATTATCTTCTCCTGGGGGAGTCTTTTCATTTTTACTGCATACTCCCCGGTTGGTTCTCCGCCTCCAAATGAGATATTATCTTTATTTTTTTTTACTTCAACTACTCCTTCATACATATCCGGGCAGAGTCTTCTGTTTAATTCTACCTCCTTTTCAGCATAGTATTTTCTTTTTTCAGGAGTAGAAAAATCCAGAAAAGAGAATTTAACAGGTTTTTTTATCTTGTAGGCGTGTTTATCCTTCAAAAGAACCCACGAGATATGTGTTTCTATTAACTCAAAACCTTTACTTTCTAGATTAAGTGGTTTGCTCATAGAATTCCCTCACCATTCAGCTTTTAATAATTATCTGTTTTCTTCACCTTTTTATCCTCCCCTGGCACTTCCAGAAAATACACAAAAGTTTATAAATGTTAACAAACACAATATAAAACATGAAAACATCATCCAAATCCCAAACCAAGGCAAATAAGAGGAAGGGAAATAGACTCAGGAAATTCGCTCATATCGTTCTTCTTACTGAAACACTAATGCTTACCGCTCCGATGGTGCATGCACAGACCGCCCAAACAGATCAGAAGGTAGATGTACAAAAACAGGGGCCTGGAGACAGGGAAGCAGAGGAAAAGGGGAATAAGGGTGGAGCATATTCTATTTCAAACAAAGGTTTACAAGACAAGGACGGCAATTTAATCATAGGAATGGACGAGCTTAATAGGGAAGTGAGAAAAAAGGTCAATGAACCGCAGGCTCTGATTGACGCAGAGCGCAAACGTAACGAAGAAATAAAGGCAGAAGCGAAGAGACTGGAAGAGAAACGGAAACAGAATGACAGAAAAATGGCACTATTTCTTGCCTTGTTTGTAGGAAGCGTAATCGGAGCTGGCATAACAGGATGGTTAATCGAAGCTGGCATAACAGGATTGCTGTTCGGAGGTAAAGAGGAAAATAAGGAGAATAAAAACGAAAACAAAAATACATAAACCGGATAACTTATAGAGTTCCAACATTCTTCAGAATTCCAAGAATCTTTTTAATCTGTTCTTCCAAAGGCAGGGTTGTATCAACCTCTTCCCCTTCTCCTTCTTCAAAAACCTCTTTTATCTTTAAATAAACTACAAAATCCGCATCGCTTTCAGTACTCAAGCCTCTATCTTCCATTCTTTTTCTTACAATCTCTTCCGGAGCAGTGCATTTGATAAAAACAACATCCCCTTTATCCCTTATTTTCTCTCTTAATTCTTTCATATAAAAGGTGCCGTCCAGCACAACTCCTTTTTCCGCCCATTTCCCTGCCTGCTCAAAAAGCAAATCATACACTTTCTGTTTTTCTTCTTCGGAATATGTTTTTTCCTTGATAAATTCATTCCTTATTATATCTGTATTTATGTGCTTCCAGTCCAGCCTTTCAGCCACCGCTTTTGCGAGTGTTGTTTTTCCTGCTCCCGGAAGTCCAAATATCACCAAAATCATACTAAAACCATCCAATACATGTCATAATATTCTCCCTTATGTTTCATCCATTTTGGAAGGGTTGCAATCTTTCTAAAACCCATCTTTTCATACAAACATATTGCAGGCTTATTCCCTGAAGCTGTATGAAGATAAATATTTTCAGGATTCATTTTTTCCCTTACTCTTTTTACCATCTCTTTCAGGAGTATTTCCCCAAGCCCAATTCCCCTAAATTCCTTGAGAATACCAATTCCCATCTCAACATTGTTTCTTTCTTTTCCAATCCCTCTTCTTGCTGTGATTCCCCCTACAACCTTTTTTCCATAAAGAACAGCAAGGTAATCCTGCTCGTTTTTTCTCATTCCCTCCAGTACATCAAATATATACCTTTCTTCTTCCTCAAAACAAAAAGGCCTGTCCGTACGAATAAATATATCTTCTTCTACAAGAGTATTTATGTATTCACATAAGTTTATCACAGGAATTTCACTGGAGAGTTGAACTATCTCAACCTCCTTTCCATCCTTTAGCTCAATCTTCATTTTCTCACGGATAACATCTTTTAATGGTTCTTGGATAAGGAATTGTATCCCTTATATGGTCTAAATCAAACATCCATTTCACCAGCCTTTCTATTCCAAGCCCAAACCCTGAATGAGGAACCGAACCATACCTTCTCAAATCAACATACCATTCGTAGTCTTTTGGATCCAATTTCTCTTCCTTCAATCTTCCAAGCAATTCATCCAGTTTCCAAATCCTTTCGCTTCCCCCTATTAACTCTCCATGCCTTTTCGGCGCAATTAAATCATTGGCCAGCACGGTTCCTGGTTTATCCGGGTTTTCCCTCATATAGAATGCCTTTATTTTCTTTGGAAAGTTATGCACGAATAACGGCAGTTCATATTCTTTCATAAGAAGTGCTTCTTCATCTGCTCCGAAATCCTCCCCAGTTTCCATTTTTCCTCCCAAGTCATTTACCTTTGCCACTGCATCCTCATAATCCATCCTCGGAAACGGCCCCTTTACTCTTTTCAATTCTTCTACGTCCCTGCCCATTTCTTCAAGCAGTTCACTATTTTCCTTAACCAGTTTTTGGGCCACATATTCTACCATTTTTTCCTGTAATTCCATATTCTGCTTTTGTGAATACCATGCCATCTCAGGTTCAAGATGCCAGTATTCAGCTAGATGCCTTATAGTCCTTGATTTCTCGGCCCTGAATGATGGTGCGAGCACATACACTTTTTCCAAAGAGAATACAAAGCTCTCTGCATATAATTGCCCGCTCTGTGATAGATATGCCTTATCTTTAAAATAATCAAACTCAAATAATGTAGAACCTCCTTCACATGCAGATTTGGTAATTATCGGCGGGGTCATTTCATAAAATCCTTCCTTTTCAAAGAAATCCCTTAAATACCTTAATATATGGTGCCTTCCCTGCATTATCCTTGTCATTTTCCTGCTTCTGAGCCAAAGATGCCTTACATCCAGTAAAAACTCTTCGCTGAGGTCCTTCTGAATTTTATATGGTTCTCCTCTGCATACTGTCTTAAACCCTGTTACAGCTATCTCCTTGCCTCCAGGGGCCCTTGGGTCGTCCTTCACGGTTCCTTTCAGCTCCACAGAACTCTCTATGTATACTTCTGAAGCATCCTCCCAGCTCCTTTCATCCACCTTATCCTTCTTTATGGCGGTCTGCAATACTCCTGTAGAATCCCTTATAATTACAAAATTAAGGTTTCCGCTTGTTCTCTGCCTGTAAACCCAGCCCCTTACCTGGACCTCTTTTCCGTCGTGTTTTCCTTCAAGAATCTCCTTTATAGGAACATACATTTAACGCACCCTGGAGAATAGAGTACAGTAACATTCTTAAAAAGCTTTCTTTAAAAATCGCTTTCAGTCGGTCGGAATTCATTATTCTAATATATTATAAGAATATCTAATATTCATTAAGAATAGATATATACTATTTCCACACATTACCATAAATACATATATTTAAAAACATTTATATACACTATATTACTATGAAGAAATTAGCTTATTCCTCTGCAAGAAAGGAAACACCTAAAAAGAAAAAAGGTTTCTTCCAGAGAAAAAAGCCTTTTATTGCAACGGTAGCAGCTATAACCATCTCCGCTCTCTCTTATTACTACTGCAGCAGAAATTTCCCCTTCTGGGAAGCAGGTATTTATTCTTATTCAGAAAGGTCAGGAATGGTTTCTCATTGGGAAAAGGATGGAACACTCCAGACTGCAAAAGCAATAGCCTCCCTTTCAGGCTATTTGAATATGAGTAATAGGAAATTCATAAGCGCCCTTGAGGATTCCAATTTCATAATCTTTCCTTTTAGGAGTGCAGAGATGATAGGACAATACGATGCTTCAACAGGAAACATCAAACTTTACCCCTCAGCATGCAGAACAATAGTTCTCCATGAGGTTCTGCACAAGGCATTTGACCATATCAAAAATAAAGAAGAGGTAAAGAAGAGACTTCTTAAACTTCATAAAATAACCCAGATTCCTTACGATAAAAAGATTGAACTCTTTGGGCAGGATGTTACTGATTTCCTGGGCACTCTTATTCTAGCAACAGGTGGATTTGAATGGACACTTAGTAGCAAATCTAAGGAGCGTTTTGAAGAAAATATCGCTTCAGAGATATATGCATCTCTCCCAACTGTTGAGGGACTTGGAATCCCAAAAGGATTAGAATACATTTACTCAGATATTGTAAATAATTCAGTTATTGAGCAGACCTCAGTTCCGATAGATTTAAATAATATTGAAAAAATATATGATGGGAGGATGTAATTATGGTCGAAAAACTCAAAAAAGGACAAAATGAAGCAACCAAAATAGCAGAAACTATTCTAAAGAATCCAGATGTTCAATATGCACTTGATTTTGCTGTTAATGCAAAAAAGGAGCTGGCAAAAGCAAACAATAGTTGGGCGGGTTTTGGAAAATTTTTTAATGATTCTGCCAAAAGCGAAGTTGAAATTGCCAAAACGGTCCTTACTGCTGCAATTTCTCAGGCAGCAATTGATCAGGGAACTACAAAATTTGATGAAATAGAACGGGCATTGATAAAGATTTCACCAAAAGCAAGAACGGCTCTTATGGGGGAAGATCCCCTGAGTGAATTTATGGAAGGAAGAAAGATACAAGCAAGCGAGGTTGTTCCAGTTAAAATAAAAAAACCAGATTTAAGTAAAAAAGGAATTATTTCAAGAGCTCAGGAAAAAAAACTTGAAAAGATTAAGGAAATGTTCGGCAAAAATAGCAATGAATACAAAATAGCATTGAAAGAAGAAAATAAAAGAAGAAAAAGACTTTAGTTTTTTTATTTCTTTTATTCTTTTATATTTTCCAACAAATATTTAGAATTACTATATTCTATTGTTTTTTTCCAATTTTATTATTTTAGGATTTCAATTGTCTTTGTTTAAATTTTTCTAATTTTTTCTTTGTTTTTATTTTTTCTTATATTTTTCTATATTTTCTAATAGATATTTAGAATAGACATAAGACTGCCCTTTCCTTACGTCTGAATTCTTATTTTTTGATATATTCTCTTCCCATAACCCTACTTCCAGGCTTTATTTTTATGCTAAATTTTTCTTAAAATTTTTCTGGAATATCCAAAAGAGTATTAGAATATACCATTATAGTAAACTGGAACATGGTTTGGTTACTGTTATGGTAAACTCATTTATTTTTTGGTTTATGGTTTTTTGCAAGTTGGTTTACTGATATGATGTGATTTGGGGAAAGTCGAAAACTTAAGCATGGTTCTGGGTTGGAAATAGGTAAAAAGATGAGAAAATGGCCTGGAATTGGGGAAATGGTTTACTGTAAGGGTATATTTGGAGAGATTGGTTTACTGAGAAGGTATTAAGAAGGACACATCATGTTATTAAAGAAAGTATGAGACTTAAAATAAACAACAATAATGTTATACCTATGATCGTATATGCTAGAGTAACTAACGCCTCAAGATTTCTTTTTTTCATTAGCACCACCTTTCATTTCTTCAAGCCAAGAGCACAGAATATTAAGTAATTTTTTAGCCCTCTTAATAGGATCTAAAATAACTGTTATTGTTCCTACCAAGAACTCTTTACCAAATCTTGTTGAGTTCAATAGGAAAATTACTGGCAATAAGATTAACATCCCAATGAAAATCATAAACATCTCTTTTATAGCTTCTAGTGATAAGATAAGAATTATTATGAAAATCATGGCAGTTAATAACAAAAAAATTATGCTTGTAAAAAATATCGAATCCCTATATGCACCTACAAATGTTCTTTCATCAACAAATGTTGAAATTTCATAACAGTAAAGAATTATGTATATGCCCAAATAAAACGCAAACACTATTAAGATAAGGCCAAGATTTAACATAATTGGAATTCCCACAAGTTGTATTACCAAAGTGGTAAACAGAAACTGTCTAGTTGAGTCTGTGAGAAATAACGTAAGAAGGATTGCTATGATTACCCCCGCCATAACTGCTTTTTTTTCAGATATATCAAGAAGATATTTTTCTATATCTATGGAATAACTCTTCTTTATTTCTAATGGTTCTTGATCTTTACCTTTTCTGCTAACTTCCTTCTCGAGAAAATCTATTCCGTAGGCATTAATTTGCATCATGCAACTTGTAGTACCAAGAGATCTCATTGCGTTTATATATCCTTTTTCTTCTAGATATTTTACATAACTATCAAATTTTGGTGGATTGCCCAATTCTTCGCTAATACTTTTACTTGTCACATAATTAAAGGGATTTTCCAAATAGTTTTCTTTAAGAAGTTCAAGAATATGTATCCTTTGGTGTGAATCTTTGTCCCTTTTCATTTTTATCAAGTTTTTAGATAGGGTGGGAGCATCATCCCTTACCTTCATTGGAATAATATACAAGGTAAGCTATTAAAAGGTTTATACGTTCCAATTCAACGAATTATTATACCAACTTCTTATCATCTACAAAATTCTAAGATTTTCCAATAATGATTTAGATTCCTTAAAAAACTACAAATTAATTTTATTATTTATTAATTTACCAAAAAATGCCATTCGTTTTTTATCTCTTATGTCTGGTGTTTCTTTAATTGGGTTAATTTTTAAAAAAGATAATTTTAGATTATAAGGGATATTTGGTTGAAAATGATGTATTACCTCCTTACGACCAGACCTTGTATTTGCTTTGATTTCTCTATACTGATATTCTTTTTTGATTATGTTATTTTTATTATATTCAAACAAATCTTTAATGTAGTCTAGGGAGTTATTCGAGAAAAAAACATTATCCAAACAAGATAACATTTGTAAAGAATTTAGAGAATCAATGTCTCTGGAATTGAAAATTTCTATTGTACTTATGTAACTATTTTGCATTTTGTATAGATTTGGGTCATATAAAACCAGCATAATATTTGGATCAACAGGACAAAAGATTTGCAATCCTTTATTCGCACAACCACAGGTCCCCATATTTTTTAACTTATTAAAAAAGGTATTGTGGAAGATTACTGGAGCATCACTAAAAATAAACTTATTCTCTGTTTTGTTTAATAGAAACAACGGAGCCAAGTCTCCTATCAAAATTGGTTCGAAGAGACTAACTAACATTTGAAACGTGTGGAGATTTCTCTCATCAACAACTGGGGTGGGGGCATACTCTTTAGTGTAACCCTTAGTTTTAAGGTATTTTTCTAAGACAATTTTTATTAAGTTTTCACATAGTCCGACCATCTTTTCTCTCTCCTGCAAAGTGCGTCTATGTTGAAAACAAAGGAAAGAAAGAACAAAATGTTTCTTATCAGAACTCAAGTTAGTATAATCGATTTTTTGAACTAATTTATTTAATGCACTAGAAAATTGACCTTCCAATCCAGAAAAAATACCCTCCAATTCACCATCATATGAATAAAAATAATCTTTTGAACATAAATTTGAAATTTTTGCATTTTGAATTATTTTCTTGTTTTTTAGATTAAATAAATTAATTGTTCTATTGTCTTTTGAAAATAATCTAAAGTAAAATTGAGGGACATAGTGTTGATTTTTATATTCTACCATTGTATTACCTCAGTTTGAGAAGTATCCAGTTATCTTCCAGAAAAAACTGTTTTTCGTTTTGATAGGTTACTTCCATCTTAACACCTACAAAAGTTTTTGATTTCCGAAGGTTTATTTACCAAACAACCCTTCATTTTAGGATCGATATAACAGAAAGATTGAGGGGGGTTAAAATTTTCAAAAGAAATAAACGGATTAATTACATCAGTACATTTATAAACTTCTTTTATTTTGATCGCATAACCAATTTCATAACGGTTGAAATATTCAAAGAATGTTCTCTTATCCAAACCTGAATACTTTCTGAACCTTTTCCATATTTCCTTTGGTTCATCCTTAATTATTTTTTCAATAACGAAGAATCCAGTTATCTTTTTAACTGGAGAAGTTACATAAATGTACACTTTATTTATTCTCCGGTTAACAGGAAAGAATTTTCTGAACTCGTACTTTTTAGTACCCTCAAATATCGAGCTTGCATATTTTGGTCTAATTGATAATATCAAATCCATATAAACCACCTTTTCTTGTTACTTTTTTATAATCGTCATAACTAACCTCACGTATAGACTGTAAGAACCCTTTTAGGATGTTTTCTTGTTTGAGATAAACTAAAGATACTGGTTCTGGAAGGTTGAAATTGTGGACAAAGAGTAAGATCAAAACTGGTTTCTTCGCCATTTCTTTTATCTCTGTTTCAGAATAAACCGTTCTACTTCCGATTTTGGCCATTATCGTATTGGGGTTCTGTGTCCTAAAAGTATTCTCAACAATACCAACAGAAGTAATCCTTTTTTGGTCTTGTGATCTATAAAAAAGCAAAATGTCTCCTTTTTTTATCTTTTTTATTTTTGAATGACACAAATATGCCTTTTTGATTGCATTCCCAACAATATTTATATGTATATATTCTGTAATTGTTTGTTGTCTTTTTTGATAATCTGGAAAAAGTCGATTGTGGTACTGTGGACTAACCGGAACTAGGAACCTCTTCTTGCTTTCATCTTCTTTGTAAAAAGGATAGCTTTTCAAAGGACATGTACTGTGTAGATTTTCCTGGTCGTCGAAATTTTTTAGATAGACCGATTCCCCATTATCTATCTTTTTTCCAATCTCCTTGAAACCATATCCATTCAAAAGAGAAACTAATGGATCCTCTCCCTCCTCTTCTTCGGGAAAATGGGTTAAATATACTTCTGAGATATGGTTATCTAGACAGAATTTGAAGGCTATTTTTAAGAACAATTCGCCTAATTTAGATCCATGAACAGCAGATTTTAAAGTGCATATCTTTAATCTCTTTTTCTTTGGGAGGGGGGGATTCACATTAATCTGTTCATCCTCCTCTTTTATAATCATAAGTGCCCCAATCCTACCATTAAAATAATAAACCCGACATTCTCTTCCTTCTTGAGCTCTTTCCTTGAACCATTTTTTAAATCCAGGATATATCCTTTTGAAGTAATCAAAAAAAGGATCATTAATATCCAGTTTACTCATAGGTTCTTTTTTTAATAAAGTGTGATCTGAACATCTCCTAAAATGAAGGTTACGGAAATAATCGTAAGCAGATAAGATATCAAAAACCCTATCATTTATACCCATTTTCATTGCTTTTTTATGGAGTCCACGGTCTTGGGTTATCAAAAAATGAACACTATTACTATAAACGGCATATAGTATTCTATTATCTACAACGTTGTTTAATTTTTTTGAATTTCCAATATTTTTTAGAAATTCCAGATTTGGAGTGGGGGCGGATTTCAAAATTGGATAACCTTTAATTTTGGATAAGACGATTTTTTTTCTTATAGTATTCTTGTCCTTTTCCAAGTCAACCATAGAAGCGGGATGTACAAGTATTGTATGTTCATGTTCCTCGAGTAAAGTTAATAATTCCGCTAAAGTGGGGTTCAATTCTTTATGGTCTTCAACATCAATTAATATATTCGTATCGAAGATTACACGCAAAATATGCACCTCATTTCAAACTCTCCTCAATTATTTTTTTCTCTTTTTCTGTTATTCTGTAAATTTTATAGACAAGCTCGTCAATCTGTTTATCTGTTTTTTCTATTTCTTTTTCTAATCTTATTTTTTCATCTGTTTGTTTACCTTCAATTTTGTTAATGTGTCTGTTGAGAGAAAGCATTTTGTTTACAAGAGAGATAAATGATTCTTGCTGAGATCTAGGCACTATTTTTATTGGTAGCTCCAAGAATGCGTTCTTTGCAACACTTAGAACTTTGTATTTCTGTTTATAATAGTAATTTAAGAGACGAGAATTGATTAAAGTTACTAGATACTTTAAGTCGACATTTTCATTTTTTTCTTTCAGAATCAGGGCATCTTTTATGAAATAGTTTTCATCATCGTAGGTACAAACTAATTTTTTGGCAATATCCATAATCACAATTTTTGCACCTTCAAATCTACTTGGTTCTCCTGGTCTTGCTGTCTTTTTGTTTTTTTTCATTAAATCGGGCCGGTAATACACATACTCTCCTTTGAAATTAGTAGAATATCGATCGATATTTCTTCTTCTCAACAGTTTTTTATATTCTATTTTATTTTTTGGGTCAAAGGTAAGAAATTTTTTATCGTCAGCAGTTTTTAATCCGTAGAAGAATTCCACATTCTCTTTTAGCTTTTTAGTATTCTGCTCTATTTTAGATAATACTTTGCTGTCTTCCCCAACATTAATCTCAAATATCCTATTTGAATAATAATCTTCTTGCTTCTTTTTCCCGATATCTTCTATTTTTCTAGTATCTGTTATTCTCCTTATTTTTATATCGTTCTTTTTTCTTAGATTCTCTGAATCACATTTCTCAAAAACAAAAACTAATGTTTCAACCGTTGCATCTTGGAATACTTTACGTGGCGCTAGAGTTATTGATTTAATCTTGGTAGTATCTAAAACGTATTCTCTTAAATCTTCAAAACTCTCCAAAAATAACCAAGTGTGTGGCACAATAAATGAGATAATTCCTTTTTCTTGCAATAATTCAATCCCCTTTTCAATAAAGGCAGCATATAAATCTCCCTTTGCTTTCATAACTTTACTTCTTTTCCACAGATGCCTCTTAGTATCTTCATCTAAATTATGTGGCCTAACATAAGGAGGATTTCCAATAACAATATCAAAACCATAATCTTTTTTCAGGTTTCCAGTTTTGTCATATTGGATTATATCTGGAAACTTTTCTTCCCAATTAAATGCCCTTTCCCCGGCAACTTCCTCAGAATCAATCAGAGAATTCCCAATTCTAATATTTTTATCCAAAGCAGGCAACAAATGCCTCTTCTCAGCAGCTTTCAAAAGTAAATTCAAACGAGCAATTTCAGTTGCCTTTTCATCCAAGTCCACCCCATAAATATTATTCTTAAGAATCTCAATCTTTTTAGTAATTGGAGTTTCCCCCCCTAATTTTGTCTGTTTATAAGCATCCTTTAAATTTCTCTTCCAATATCCATCTAATTCATCAAAAGCACGAAGTAAAAATGAGCCAGAACCGCATGCAGGGTCCAGAATCTTAATATTCTTGACAGTGTCCTTTCTTTTCCCTTTAATATACTCTCCAACCGTATTCTTAACAATATAATCTACGATATAAGAAGGAGTGTAATAAATTCCCTGTTGTTTTCTCTTCCCCTTAGAATCTCCTTTCTTAGAGATAACATGCCCCAAATATTGTTCATAAATACTTCCAAGAACGTCAGCATCTATAGCAGAAAAATCATAGTTAATAGAATTATCTCTTGTTTTATCTAATCCCTTAATAACTTCTACAACAACCTTATCATCAATCTTAACATCCTCGCACAAATGCCTTGCAAATAACTTGCTGTTATAAGTTGCGTTGTAATATTCATATATCTTATTCAACTCTCTTTTTACATTAATTCTTCTCTTGGAATCAAAGGTTCTATACAATTCAACAAGCCTATTGGATTCAATTCCCCTATCTTCACAGGTTTTTATGAAAATAAGCCTGTCTATTATTCTCTGAATTGTTTCTCCGAGTTCATATTCACTGAGATTTTTGTTATTCTTCTTTATGTTGTTCCTTAATTTTTTTCTCCAATAAAGTAAATCATCCAAAAGTTGCTTCATTACAGGTTTTTTCTTGACTGCTCCCTTCTTTATCTTCTTGCCCCATTTTTCAGCTTCTTTATCCATAATTCCTTTTTCCATACTTTCTCTACTGAGCATCCATATCCTGTCAAAAGAATCTGGATTCAGATAATTCTCCCAAGAAAGCCCAAAGAATAGATTTTGAAAGATGTTTTTTGATTTATATTCTGCATTAAAGACCTTTAAACCTTCAAAATCAGTAAGAACCGCCCAGGTACATCCTTTATGCCAGGAATAATCTAATGCCTGTTCAATAAATTTGCGATTATTCAGATTTTCTTTAACTCTCTTAGCTTCAACAAAAAACTTAGGAATCCCATTGATTCTGAAACCATAATCTACTCTTTTTTTAGATATGTTCTCTTCCATTGTGAATTCATCAGAAGCAGCACTGAAATCCCAACCAAGGGCTTCAAAAAAAGGTTGTATGTAACGGGTTTTTGTTTCTTCTTCCTTATATCTTTTTGCCTTGCCGGATTCTAAATCTTTCCTAAACTGTTCTACTAATTTAGCAATTCTTTCCTTCCCCTCTTCTTTAGAAATAGCCATGGAATCAATTTATAAGAAATCCTTTAAAAAGCTTTATAGGAACCTATTTTCATCATTTCCGCCTAAATCTCAATTCTTTTCCCTTTCTCCGGAATAATTACATTAGAATGATGTTTCTTAAACTCTTCAGAATTCTGTGTATGAACAGGAATCAAAATATTGGGATTTATCTTCTTAATTGCCCCAACTAAATCATTTTTAGAAGCATGCCCTGAACAATGAGTTTTATGAAATTTAATATTAAAATGCCCCATCCAGTTCTCCAAAACTGTTCTCATCTCTTCATTATCCTCCCCTTCAAGGAAATGCTCTGAAGAAGAATAGATAAAATCAGCATTCTCTGGTTTGAGATAAATCAATTCCATTAGTTTATTAAAACCCGAATGAATCACATACTTCAGAGGATTCTTATTAATCTCTTCATATGTAATTTTCTTAGAAAAATATTCTCTTTCCCACGGATAATAATCCTTATCACAAAAGGTACAGCTTTTAGATAATCTATAGTAAACTCTTATATTTTCATCAGAAAAAACATCAGGAAGAGCAGAAATCTTCTCTTTAAAGCAGTCTAGAATATAGGCCAACCGAGTATCAACAACCAAAATCCTGTTATTTTTTACAGCAGCATGGTAAAAGCTCATAAACCTGTCAACATTTGTCATTGCAAAATAAGCAAGAACAAGGCCTTTTGAATCCTTAATAATTGAAGATGCTCTTTCTTCCACCTCCTTTTCTGTATAATTATGTTCAGCATCAGGAGTCATTCTGGTTCCTTCACAGAGCATAGCATAAGGGTTGCATAAAGAAGCCTTCTCTATAAACTCCTTTGTCATCGAGGCCTTTGGACCGTGCATTCTAAAGTCCCCTGTATAAACAAGGGGGCCTTTGGAAGTATGAATAATAAAGCCGTAAGCTCCTGGAACTGAATGCTCTACATGGATTGGTTCAATAGTCAGGTGCTTTACCTTTATTTTGTCTCCTGATTTGAATGTATGGATAGCCTCATGTTTTCCATGGTCAGTAAATTGAGGATAAAGATGTTTATAGGCGTCCATGACAGCCTTTGTTCCATGGCCCAAATAGACAGGGATTATTTCATCAAGAAATTTTAGGTGTCCAGTATGGTCTGAGTGGGAATGAGAAATAAAAACCGCATCAATATCCGGCTTTTCATATTTTAAGTCAGTAAGTTCCAGGTGTTTTTCATTGTATATTTTTTTTATTTTAGGCATTAAACCTAGTTCAAAATAAACCTCAAGTCCATTTACCTTTCTTGGTTTCAGCCAGTCATAGAAGTAATCCTCTCCAAAACCAAACGGCTCTCCAAAATCCAGATAAATTTTTGCATCCTTGTCTTCCAGAAGGATTTTGCTTCCCCCTATCTCGTTTGCTCCTCCGTAAAGTGTAATAGAAATCATATTATCAACTCTGCAACAAAAACATCCATAAAGGAATAAACCTTATTTTGAGTTTCTGGCCGTAGTATTCTCTTTCTTCATCAGATAAGATATCTTTTGTTACCACAAGAGCATTGTTTATATTGAACCTGGAAGCAAATGAGAATAATCCCTGTAAGTCCTTATTGGATATGTTATTTGTATATTTTACTTCAGCAGGAAGAATATTTCCATTGGATTGAAGAATAATATCTACTTCTTTATTCCTTTCTCTCCAGAAATATTTTGCATCACACGCTAGGACTGCTGCATTCTCAGCAAATCTTCCTATTTCGGGGGGCTTTTTCAGATACATCAAAAGAGAATTATCCTCAACATAATATCTCTTTGTTTTTCTTAAAGATTTGGATTCTCTTCCTGTATAATTATGAACCTCTTTTATAAGATATGAAAGTTTTAGGTATTCCAAGTATTTTGATAGGGTTTTTCTGGATATGTCCAACTTTGAAAGAAAGGTGTTGCTTTCAATTAGGGCTCCAGGGTGTTCTAAAAGCGAATAAAACAATTCCTTTATCTTGGTTGGTTCAACAACCTCAAATGTTTCTGTTATATCTCTGAAAATAACCTTATCAACTACGCTGTCTCTTACATACCTAACCGCTTTTTCATGTTCAATGGATATTATTTCGGGCAGTCCGCCATTCATAAGATATTCTGCAGTTTCTGTTTCTGCCGCTTTTCTATAAATAAAGAATCTTTTCTCCAGATTGGAAATGCTTTCGCTTATTATTTCATCAAGGGTTATTGTTGGTATCTTTTTATTCTTAAAATAGAAGAGTTCTGATAATTTAAGAGGGGTTACATGAAAATCAAAGGTTCTTCCAACAAGCGCCTTTCCTGCACTTTTAAGAATGGAAAATGAGGAAGAACCTGAAAGAATGAATTTATAGTCTCCTGAATCATAAAATCTCTTTATTATCCACTCCCACCCATCTATAAATTGTATTTCATCAAGAAATATATATTTTTTTCCTTTAGGAGCAACCAGCCGTTCATATTCTTTTATAACCTCCTCAAGGTATGTGCTGTCTCTTTTTAAGCCGTCAAAAGAGAAGAAAAGAATGTTCTGAGGGGGTTCTTCCTTTACCAATTTTTCTATAAGAAGACGCATTATACTTGTTTTTCCTGCTCTCCTCATGCCGTTAAGGGTTATTACCTGCTTTTCCTTAATGTATTCATTCAGTGTTTTCAAAATTTCTCTTTTTTTAAGTTCTGTAGAATATTCCTTAGTTTTCCACCATGGATTGAACATTTCCATAAGTTCGCTTATCTCTGCCATGATGTTTTTATTATCAGTAATATTTTTAAATACTACATTTTTGGGGAATGGAATACACAAAACTGTTACATTTTTGGGGAATGGAGTACTCAATTTTGTTCTATTTTTGAGTATTATCCTAGAAATTGGGCAATATCCTCAATTATGAAATGAATTGCTCAAAATAAGAAAAGTTTCTTCTAGCTCTTAGAATGGTCCTTACCCTATTTTTAGAAGGGGTTTCTTCTTCTTTAATCGTCTCCTTTACAAATTTTATGGCATCTTCCCCCCGTAAGGTAGGGGTAGCCCTAATAGGTTTAGCCATTCTATTTCACCAAATTTATTGTACTATTAAAGTATTTAATTGTTTTGTTTGAAAATAAAAACGTGATAAAATACAGGTTATATTTTGGATTATTTATTGTACTGTTAGTCTTTAGTGGTTGTATCCAACGACCATTAGAGGAGTATGAGTATTCTAATGAAACAATCGTAAGCAACCTTTCTGAATATCCTTCAGTTGAAGATAATGAAATCAATATTGAAGAAGAGGAAATTGGTTGTGCTTATAGTAACCCTTCTTGCGCTGAAAATTATCGGTGCCTTAATAATATGTGTATTCTAAGATCAGGATGTGAATATAATAATCCTCCTTGTGATGAAGGCTACGTATGTACAAATAACACTTGTTTTCGAGAACTGTCTTCTTGTTTGAATGAAGAATGTTATAATGAAAAACTGGATTTTATTATTGTTACCAGACCTCTATTTTTAGGCTCTTTGCAAGAATTTATTCAATGGAAAAAAAATGAATTCGGTTTTGAGGTGGGGGTTTTAACATTGGAATATATTGCAGAGAATTATGAGGGAGAACATTTGGCTGAAAAAATAAAGGGTGCTCTAAGAAATTATTATAATAAAAACGGAATCAAATATGTTTTACTTATAGGAGACACTAAAGTAGAACCACTTTCAGAACCATTTACATATGCTATTGTAGTTGAAGATACACCTGAAAAAGCAATAAAACGATTTCTGGACAGTTATAACCTAGATAACAGCTGGAATGTGCCTACAGGTTATTATCTAAGGAAAATAGAGCCAAGTGGTAGCATAGAAGGTAAAACATATGAATATCCAGTTTACTTTTCTTCTGGCTTGGACATATTCTATGCGGATTTAGATGAATGGGATACAAATGGTAATGGGTTTTATGAAGAGGATGAAGTAATAAAAGATAAAAAAGGATTAGAAATCTATTTGGGAAGGTGGCCGGTGAGGACCAATGAAGAACTTTTAAAGATTATTGAAAAAACAAAAAACCTTGAAATTGTTAAAGAAATGTTAATAATTGCATCCTCTGCTAGACCTTGTAGAACTCTTAATTTACCTGAAGAGCGTTGGTCTTGTAATTGTGGTACCTATTATATGTTTCCGTCAGTACCCTCAGATATCCATGTAACATATATGGAAAACACGGAGGGTTTGAGCGAAGAAGAGATTGATGACAGAAAAGATGAAATACCTTCTAATTTTGATTTTGTTCAATATGGTGATGGTACTGATAGGGAAGATATACTTGAAGAATTGATTTCTAAAAAAAGATTTGTTATTGCACATTCCCATGGAAGCTATAATTGTATATTCCCCAGGGGACCAATATGTAAGGAGGACATGGTTTTTAAGGAAATAATACCTCTTTTTGAAGTAAAGGCCTGTATGGTAGGAAGTTTTTTTGAAAGGGATGAAGATTCATTTTCTGAACATCTAATCAAATCAGAGAAAGGCCCGGTCATAGTTGCAACTCCTGCAGATTCTAAAGTGTTTTATGAACTTTTATTTGACTCACATACGGTTGGAGAATCATATTATAAAAATTATGATATGAAGAAAACAGGAGGTTCAGGGTGGAATATTTTACTTGGAGACCCTTCTGTAGTATTATATTCTAAAAAATAGCTTTTTGGAACCCAGCTTAATCAAGAAAGATTTATTTATAATGAAATACAGACACAAAGAAAGCCGGGAAGGTTGCTTATTTGACCACCTTCAGAATATCCTCAAACCTCTTTAAAATATAATCAGGTTTTACCCTGGATTTACCTCTTGTTAAGCCGTAAAAAGCAAGAGCTGTTTTCATTCCAAGGGATTTTGCCCCTTTTACGTCTCTTCCGGGATTATCTCCGATGAAAAGAATCTCAGAGGGCTTTAATTTCAGAGAGGAAAGGGCCTTTTTGAATGGTTTCGAGGAAGGTTTCTTCTCCTTAGTATCATTATAGGTTATAACAAGGTCAAAATAATCCTCCAGACCGCATAAAACAAGCCTCTGCCATGCTTTATTCCTTGGGGCATCAGTAACTATGGCTAATTTGTATTTTTTCCTTAAACGCCTTAAAATAGGTTTTACAGAGGCATACGGCTTAAGCACAGAGAACTTCTTCTTTAAGTAGGCAAGAATGGCTGCTTGTTGTATTCTCTCTGCCTTGTTTATCTCTAATTTAAAGGGTGTTATTACCCGGAAAAAGGTTTTCTGGTATTCTATGCCGTATTCGTCGTAAATCTGGAAGATTCTCTTGTAAATGGTCTTTTCATCAGAAGGAAGGCCGTGAAAAATCATGGCTTTTGCAGCTGCTTTTGAGGTTTCTTTTTTGAATTTCATGAAATCTATAAGGGTATTATCCAGGTCAAAGAGGATTGCTTTAAGAGGCATAATTGGATAAGGTCGAGGCTATTTAAAAATGTGACACATATGGCAATAGAAAGCGTGGTTTTATCGTTTAAAATATGTATATACTCTTTCTCTATCTAAATCCTTGGTTTTATTTTTATGGTAAATTTGAATCATTATTATCTTCCCCTGCTCTTCACCATATGCATAAATAACCCGAAAACCGCTTTTATTTCCTTTTCCTTTAAAATCAGTAGAACGAAATTTTTTTACTTTGTATATTGGAACTTCAACGCTTTTTCCTAATTCATCTACTCGATTTGCTTTGTTAGTTGGTTCGACTCTTAAAACACTCTTCAAACGCTCAAAGTCTTTTTGAAGATTTCTATACTTTTTACAAAGTTTTTTGAGGTCCTTTTGAAATTCTGAGACCCCTAAATCATCAATCTGAATTTCCACCTTCATCTTCCCTCACTGAATAAGCAGCATCTCTGTAAAAAACGAGTTCATAATCAATTATATCTTTCTCTTTTGTAGCTTTCCAAGGTATGTCACTATGGGAGTATTCGCTTATTTTATTTGCATTCATCCCCCCTAGTCTTTGTATAACTCCATCTATTACTTTTATCTCCCTTGCAGTTAAATTGTTTAGATCTGGTTTTTTGAATGAGAGATATCTAAATCGAGTAAAACCAGGACGATCTATTTTTTCTTCTACTATCTTTCCCTTTTTTTCTAGTTGTTCAATTATCTTATCAAAGTGAGATGGAGCAGGACCATTATCAATTTTTCTATATTGCTCTCCTGTTAATTTTTCTTCATAATGTTCATAATAATCAAAATCAGCAAAGTAAAGCAGTTTGTATAAAACGGTTTTTCCAACATTGGACTTGCCTCCAATTTCAGAAATAATATAATGCAGAACGTTCGCTAATTTGTTCTTATCATAGGTCATTATCTTATAAAGTGCATTTTGGTATTTAAGCTTTTCGGCAATAACCAATGAATTTTCCCTTCCCCACACATTCAGAAGAAGAAATTATAAAAAATAGAAAAAAAGAATAAAAAAAGAAAGAATAAATTAAAAAATCATAAAAAAATCAGATTTTTTCAACTTGTTCTGCTTTTGGTCCTTTGTCTCCTTCTACAACTTCAAATTTAACTTTGTCACCTTCGCCGATGGATGTTCCTTCTTTGAGTCCGCTCTCGTGTACGAAATACTCTTTTCCGTCGTCTCCGGCAATAAAACCGAAGTGTTTCATGTCGTTATAAAATTTTACTGTTCCTTCTGTCATTTTTTCACCAATTAATAATCCTTTTATACTCCCTATGTTTTTTTATATCTTTCTATTGCATCCAAACCAGAATCTAACCTTTTAATACAAATAAACCAAGGCCAATAAATCCAAGTATGGATATAGGTAAACAGCATTCCCCTGACTGGGCCTGCTCCAGGCATGCATCGTGGCTGTCAAAACAGTGTCCGCATATTTCCTGCAAATCAGCATCAGAATATTTGTTGGCATCATAAGCGCAGTCCGGTATACTTTCATCCCATTCCCCATCTACAAGAGGACAGCACTGCTTTATACAGGAGATATACTCTGTTTCACATTGTTCTAAGGTAACCGCAAATAAAGGCGCGCTCAGAAGCAGAAATAAGATAAGATATTTTTTCATGATGAATCTTCAAATGTAATGTTTTTAAGGTCTGGGGTTTGTGCTCTCTGATAAAGGTATCTCTTAGTTTCCTTTAGAAAAGGAAAGAATGTTGAAAAAGCTTCCTTTAGAAAAGGAAAGAATGTTGAAAAAGCTTCCTTTAGAAAAGGAAAGATTATAAGAAAATTATAAAAAATAGAAAAAAAGAAAAAGAAAGAATAAATTAAAAAATCATAAAAAAATCAGATTTTTTCAACTTGTTCTGCTTTTGGTCCTTTGTCTCCTTCTACGACTTCAAATTTAACCTTGTCACCCTCAGCAAGGGATGTTCCCTCCTTGAGTCCAGTCTCGTGTACGAAATACTCTTTTCCGTCGTCTCCGGCAATAAAACCGAATTTTTTCATGTCGTTATAAAATTTTACTGTTCCTTCTGTCATTTTTTCACCAATTAATAATCTAGTAATACTCCATATACTTTTTTATATCTTTCTTTTTTCAGAAATTAGGTTTTTGGGAAAAAAACACCGCAAATCCTTAATTTTTTATTGCCAGGGTCCAGAATCAATATCCTATCATCTACAGTATAAGCAAGGGGTTTTTCCAAAGAAAGAACTGAACTAGAAATATCTCCTCCTACAAATTGAAAATTGGAATAAACATGAATCTTCTTTGGAATCTCATTAGTATAGAATTGTGATTTGGAAAAGGTTCCTGGTATCTTATCAGCCAGAAGAAAGGATAAAGAAGAAAGGATTCCGCGTTCAATGGGGTCCCCCTTATAGCATATTCCAAATCTTCCTCCGGCAGAAACCTCATTTACGTCCTTGTCATTTAATTGGATGGTCTTTATCTCTATCTCTGAATTTAAAGGAAAAAACATCAATTTATCATGTTTCTTTATAACACCGGATTTTACTGCACCCAATGCTACATTTCCTACACTCTTTACCTGGAATGCTCCATCTACAAGTGCAATTGTTTTCTCTTCATCCAAAGAATCCTGAAGAGAAAGGACCTCCTGTTTTGCTTCTTCAGAAGATGAGATTCTTTTGTAATTTTCCAATACTGTTCCTTTAACAGGCAGTTCAATCTGGGAAAGAATAGCTCCATTTTCTTTTTTTAAGGAGTCAAGTGCAACGATTATCTCTCCAATATAAGGATTAAGCTCTTCAACAATAAGAATAACATAGTCTGCAATAGAGAGTGTATATAACAGAGGCTGGAGTTTATCTGGATAAAGAGAGGGTTCAACAAGGGTGCGGATAACCCCCTGGAAATTAGAGGAATAAAAGCTAATATCTCCCTCCCCGGTTTTCTTTCCAATAGCTCTGCAAAGGTCTTTTCTTGAATCAGGTTTATCTGAAAGAACAGCAATAAACATAGAAATAAGGTATAATAAAGAAAGGGATATAAACCTAGTTCTTTAGGACAGCAAAAACCAGGACCCCCAATAATATAAATATAGAACCGCAGCAGCCAGAAAATCTATCATCAGGAAGCTGGGCAAAGGCGCAGGTGCCTGCTGCACAAACATTTCCAAGGTTGTTCTTCTGGCAGTAAGCATCCGTGGTGCAGGAATATAAGCTGTCATCAAGCTCATACTCTAAGTCGCTCATGGGCTCATCATCAAAGTAAACAACTGGGTCTTCAGAAGGTTCTTCCTGATAGGCTTCATGCTCGGTCTCAAGCATATCATCTGCAATAGCCATAATCTGTATCTGGTTGGAGGATTCAAGGTAGTCATCCAAAGGCATTACAAAAACTATCTTCCAGTCTCCCATAATGTTGTGCAGAAGCATTACATAATCAAGGGTATATTCTACACTCTCTGCTCCTGAAATCTTTGCATATAATTCATACTGGGCAAGGGCATACTTCCCGTCAACTACATGCTCCAAATCAGTCACCATATATTCTTCAGTATTATAAGCAGAGAAGATTCCAAGGGTTAATTCTCTTGTTGTCTGGACCTCTTCATCAGTTAAATCCAAAACATCCATATAACCCATATATACATCTATATCCTCATTATATGAGGCCAGGTAATAGCCGTTAACCGTATCACCAACAGTATTTGCAAAAAAGAAACCAAACAGCAGTAAAACAAAAATCATTCTTTTCATGTTAACCCTCCTTAAAGCCCAGATATTCCATCTGGTATTCATAGAAATACTCATCACGGAATCCATCCGAATCCTTTACAACAATGCTGAAAGCATAATCTGCAGTAAGCGCTTCAGCATTCCTTATTCTTTCGCTTCCTGCTAAATCATTCAGTTTTGCCTGCATGGTTCCAACAAGGGCATCAATCATGTCCTGTGTAAGCCCTGCCAGCCCCCCTATAATAGGAACCTGCTTGCCTGCAAGGGTTACCACTCCAATAGTGGTTTTGCCCCCTTCCAAAACAAAATCCATGCTTTTGTATGCACCCTCCTTAAAGCTCTGGGATTCAGTTATTCCAAGAACATCATCTCCAAGGTTTTTTACATTTCCATATAAGCCGTAAAGGGATTTTCCTGTATTAACAATAGGAACAAAGTTTCCTGCGTATTTTCCAAAGGTTTTTCCTGCATATTTCAAAGCAAGCTTCTTGGAAGCTTCTTCAGTTCCTGTAAGAGCAAGGTTTATTGCAAGCCCTTCTAAATTTCCAGCCATTGCCCTTGCCATAATAACCTCATCCTCGGAAAGGCCTCTTGCAGGGCTTTCCCATTGAATAAGTTCATTTAGTTGAGTAGAACTAAAGGCATAAACCTTTTCGTTTACACCTGCAAGAGCATTGGAATGGGCTTTCCATTTGCCCCCGTAATTCCTTACTAAATAAGTAAATTCTGTGGAATCCATATCCTCAATGGTTATGAAAACGTTGTGTGTATAGAATGCTAAAGCAGGGCTTGGTTCTATCCTTACATCAGTTATTTTTGGAGCAGGAGAACTCACTCCCAAGCTTGAGGATTCCTGCACACTCCAGTCCTCCAGTTCGTCATGCTTTGAAACAGTAACCTGGATTTCAAGAGTGCAGGGGAATTCATCCCAATAGATGCTTTTTATCTTAGTTATTTCAGGAAGTGTAAGTTTTCCGCTTGTGGTTCCTGAAGCATCAGTATATCTTACAACATCAACAAAACCCCAGCTTCCCAAAACTCCTGTAAATTCAGGGTCAGTTACCCTTATGTGGACCTTTGCCCCGGAAACAGGCCCATCTGAACCAATAACAGTAATAAGAATATCTGCAGCATTAAGACCGTCTTTAAGAACAACCGATGAAGGAGAAATACTTACCTCAACATTAGGAGCAAGGGTATTAACCTCTGGCTGTTTGCACTGGTTTGTTGCAGGGTCACAGCCATAATCACACTCAAAGGAGTAATAATAACACTGTCCATCACTGGAATCACAATAGCCGTCATAATAATAGGTGCTGTATTCACAATAATATTCAGGGCAGTAAACAGCTTCGCACTTATCACTTGCGGGTGCTTCTTCTAAACAGCCTAGTTCATCACTGCATCCATACTGGCACTGCTGGGTGCCGGAGTATGCACACATCCCCACCTCAGGACTATATTCTCCATTATAATAGTATGTATCACCTATACAGCAATTTTTACAGAAACCTTCATAGAGATCTTCTTCAGGGACAGTATCAGGAACATCCCCTGGGTAATTGTAATCACAATTAGCATTACAGTTGCTGAACGTCTTGCTTGCAGTGAGTTTTGCTTCCTCAAGACAGCAGGTTTGCAGTAACGCCTGGCAGTCTGCTGAGCCCTCAGCAATACAGATTTGCTGAACAGCAACACATTTAGCAATGTTGCTGTATGGGCCGGAACCTCCATACGTACTTACCCTTGGACATGTACCGCCGTAAGTCAGATGTTCAGTGTATAGTCCCTGAGAGGCCATTCTTTCAGCCTCAGAAACATACGAATCATATTCTTCCTGGCACTGAACATAGCATTCGGCCAGTTCAAGAGCAGTTGCAGAAACAGCAGAAACTAAAAGAAAAACCAGAAATATAAAGAATAATTTTTTCATGATTTTATTGAATAACCTATTTTTATAATGCTTTCTATTTTTTGGGTTGAATGAGAGTTGCATTTCGTTCAGAGTGTTGAACTAAATGTATCATAACAAGGTGACTACAAAATATTGGAAATGTAATCACCTGAGAATTGTGGAATAAGCAGATGGAATATTGATTAACGCAGGTTTTCAGTCATCCTTTTGAATATCTCTTTATCCCTTTTATCAATAGCGGTAATCATAAAGCCGGGTAAATTTTTGTTTTCAAAATGAAGGGTTTCTTTTTTGGGTGCTATTTCTCCAAGATTATTTATAGGGGGAGAATAGGCTTTCATGCCTATAATTGGGGAGAGTTCTTCCCTAATCTTAAGGGTTTTCTCTTTGGGGTCGCTGTCGGTGTGGACAGAGGCGCAACAAAAAGCAACTGATTTCTCCATCATCCCTGCAAAGGAATACTTCTGCATCTTATTCTTAAGGGATTCAGGAGTATATTCTAATTCGGTGTTTATTTTCCTGCCTTTAGGATCAAAAAGAAAGAAGTTTGGTTTTATTGGAAGCATAAAAATAAATAGAATAGAGAGAATTTAAAATCCTTTTCTTATCTTGAGCAGATGCATGTGTATAAAAAACAAATAAATTAAGTCTCTTTTTTCAGTTTTCCTCCTTTAATAAACTTATACAGCCATGAAAGGGAGAATATGAAAATCCCTACAGCCCAGAGATAATCCTTTGCTGCTATTGCAAATATAACCATTGAAAGGTTGTATATGCCAAAACAAAGGAAAGCAATAGAAAGAGAGCCGAATAAGGGCAGGGTAAACAGGTTTCCAACTATAGGGGGGATTCCAGGTATCAATAACCAGAGAAGAATAGCTGCAGACAGCACCAAAAATGAAACCGCTAAGAATATCCAGAAAAACCTTAATGAAATATTGGATATCTTCCACAGGACCCCTGAAATACGTTCATATTTTTTCTCTGAGACCTGAATTAAAGGGTCATTCCACCCCAATATGTCTACCATATTATACACCTTAATTACTAATCATTAAAAACCTTGCTCGGTTTTGCTGAAGAGAAAGATTCAGCATAAGAGAGATTACACACTTGGATCATTATAGGAAACAGAAAGAAGAACCTTGGAGTCTTTCATGGCTATAGTTTCCTTTCCATCTTTTACTGTGTAGGTTCCTGCAACATAAACCTTTTTATGCAGAGGAATATAGGTTTCCAGCACATAAATCTCATCTCCTGTTTCTGCAAGAACATTCAGGATTCCTTTTTCTTCCAGCATTTTCATAATTCCATCAGGGGTGTTCTGCCCAACGATATATTCACTCACCTTGATGTCTACATTGCTTGAGGCATTAATTCCAGCAATGGTGGTTGTGCTTTCGCTTTTTATCAGAATCTTGCTTCTTCTTTTTGAGACTGATTTTGAAACCCGGTTGCCGAAAACTGCACCAAGCAGGGATTTGGTGACCTTGCTGATTTTTCCCATTTCTGCTGATTTATCAACATTCTTTATATCTTCCATTGTGTATTTTGTGGCAATGTCAACGGCAGGCTCAACAAATGCTTTCATTCCTGTAAGCATTGAATCGAAATAACCCTCAACATCAACAAGGTATTTGTTTCTTTCAGGGGAAAGAATAGTGAAGTTTCCGCTAATCTTTGAGGTTTCAAAACCTTTCAACATTCCCTTCTGGAATCTCTTTCCGATGGGAATTCCAGCGACACTGGTTCCTACACTAAATGAGTAGTCTTTTTTAACTCCTGTTTTCTTTGAGAGAATACGAACAGCATAGAATGCGCATTTTTCACCTGTAGAGGGAAGTTCGTACACAGGGTCTGCGGTTTCTCCCAGTAAAAGAACCGGGGAACCTTCGCTTTTGGATGCTTCTCCCCCTGCTTTTATTGACTTTAATAGTTTTTTCCTTTGTTCTCCCTGGAATTTGCTGTAGAGGAAAAGAATAATAATCGCAAAAACAAAAATCCCAAGACACAACAACCCAAAATCATTTGTAGCGACTGTTACCATAAAACCACTAATTGAATTCATAATTGAATCTTTTAAAAAATCTTTCCATTAAGTTCAAAAACTTGCTCCAATCTCCTTGGAAAACCAGGTGCCTAACATAAATATTTAAATGAAAATACATTAAATTTATTATGGAAAAGGAAAAGAAATAGAAGAATTTGCAAAAAGAAATAAAATAAAATAGAATTATTTTTCAGGGCATTCCGGGCATATAGGATTCTCCCCTGGGCAGTCTTCACAAGCATAATATTCTATATTTCTGCAGCAGCAGCTGTAGGAATTTGAGGTCCATTGCCAGGGCTTATAGTAAATGTATATGCAGGTAGTATGGCATTCCACGGATTCGTATTCCTCTCCAAGAGCCATGCATTCGTATTCTGACACCCCTTCTCCAAGAACCTCAGGGTAGCCTTCCTCATAGCAGAATAATTCGCAATCCACAGGAATAAGGTCGCAGTGGTCCCCTATACCATCATCATCAAGGTCAGACTGGGAAGGATTGTATGTATACGGGCAGTTGTCCTCGCTTTCACAGTAGCTGTCATAATCCATATCATTCATTACATCCTCAGGGCACATATCACAGACATCTCCAAAGCCATCCCCATCCTCATCTTTTTGGTTTTCATTGCTTATATAGGGGCAGTTATCCACATCACCGCATACCCCATCCCCATCTATATCATTGAAGAAATCATGGGGGCAGGGGTCGCATACATCCCCAATGCCGTCCTCATCTAGGTCGGATTGGGAAGGGTTTGTTATTTCAGGACAGTTATCCTCGGAATTTGGTATTCCATCCTTATCAGTATCCAAAAGCTCCTCAATAGGGATGCAGTTTGCACCTTCTTCTGTGCATAAAGGATGGTTCTCAGTGGGCGCAGGAGAGGTCTTCATAATGCAGGTTCCATTTACACAGTCCAAATAATGGTGAATAGGAACACACTTGCACTCATGGCAGAGAAGGTGTTCAGGGCAGTTTTTAGGGATAATATTCTTAGAAGCATCTCCAGGGTCGCATTCCTCGCTTTTATTTCCAAAGAAAACAGATTTGGATATCTTTCCGTCTCCGCATACAGGGTCTGTACCGTTGTACTGAGGATGCTCGGTTTCATTCCATACATAAACGGTTTCATCATCCCATCCCCAATCATGTATCTTTTTCTTTGCATGGTCAAAGCATTCCTTCCAAGTCAAGTTCTTTGCCATAGCATCAGAAAACTCCCATTGAAAAGACATCTCCAGAGTAGAATTGTAGCCTGCGGTTTCATTATGCCTTACTGCAGCGGCAACCCCATCCGCAACATCAGAAAGTTCAGTAAACAGGCCGGAATAACAATGGGACATATCAAGCCATACAGAAGCCTTATCCTTATTCGCAGTATTCTGTATTTTTTGTATCAATTCCCTGAGTTTTGCAGGGGAGAGCTTTTCAGCTCCGAATAAATGCATGCCGTCTTCGGCTCCATGGTTTCCTCCAAAAATAGTTATCTCAACATGGTCGCACCTGTCTGTGCATTCCTTTGCCTTTTTTGCAATCTCCTCAAATACCTTTTCTATCTGTGCAAGGGTTGCAGGGCCGTCTATCCTTGCATCATTATGGGTTTTATTTATGCTTCCATTAAAATAAAGGAGGTAGGTATCTGCAGAAGAGGTTCCCCAGTTTTTTGTAATAATTTCGTATTTCTTTTCTGTTTCTCTCCAAAAGAAAGGGTCATTATTGATGTCATCTATTCCTCCTGTAATAAGGATTGAAAACCTGCATATTTTCTGCTCTTCTCTATTATCTTCCTCATTCATGCACCCGTTATCCTCCAGGTCTATCTTGCCGTCCTTATCATTGTCAAGACCGTCCTGGCATTCCGAGGTTTCATCAGCATCGGTTTCAGGGTCAGAACAACCAGGGTCATCCATATCTATCTTTCCTCCAAGGTCATTATCCTTTCCGTCTTGGCATTCCCCTATTTCATCATTATCTTCTGGACCGGTGCACCCTGCATCGGCCATATCTATCTTTCCTCCATTATCATTATCTATTCCATCCTGGCACTGGGAAATCTCATTATTATCCTCAGGGTCTGAACATCCTGGGTCTTCCATATCTATCTTTCCTCCTCCATCATTATCTATTCCATCCTGGCATTCAGAGGTTTCATCATTGTCCTTCTTATCTTCACAGCCGGGGTCTTCAAGGTCTGTTTTTCCACCGCCGTCATTGTCCAGTCCGTCCGCACACTGGGTATAGCATCCGCACTTAAATACAAGGGTTCCATCCGAACCTGCGCATGAGAATGTTACAAGGCCGTTAGAGTTGGGGCCTGCTCTTTGCACATCATCGCAGGGTTCAGGGTCTGCATCTATAACCCATACAGTAAATTTCATCCCTTCTGCAGAACAGGCAGACTTGCAGTCTGCATCTGTCCATGTTGAAAAGGAAAGCGAAACAAACAGAAGAAATAAGAGAAATAGTTTATTCATTGTAATCACCCTATAACCTCAAGCTCTTCTACGGTTATAACCGCGACCCTTGTAATAGAATAGCCGTCGTATTCATTTATGGTTCCTGTTATCTTTAGTTTCATGCCTTCAAAATCCGTTGAAAGGGGAGCATCTCCATCGTCCACAAGCAAATAAGTGTATTCAGGAAGAGGCTCTCTTATGAAGAATTCATTGTAATCCTTGATAAGAATATGAAAACCTGCGGAGCCGTGGTAAGCCTTGTGCCCTAAATAACCCTCAACAGTTACCTTTTCCCCAAGATAAGAATCCAGGTTTTGGTTAAGAAAAGAAATGTCAACTATATTCTCTACTGGTTTGATGCATCCAAATAAAAAAAAGGCCAGAAGGAAACCAAGAAGAAAATGTTTCAGCTTCATATCTTGCTTACAATAGGAATCCTATTAAATGTTTTTATCTTCCGCTGGTGAATGTTGCGGTTTCTCCCTTTTCCTCGTATTCCACGGATAGTATTCCTCCATCCTTACCATATTCAATCTTAGGTGCATTGGTTGGCACCTTTGGAGCATAAATAGTTACCTTTTTATCCCCAAAAGCACGGGAGAACTCAGCAGCTATCGCTTTCTCATCCTTTCCTGTACTGCAGGCAATAAAAACAATAGAGGAATCATTATTGAAATACTGGTTTATTGCCCCTAAGATATCCTTATCTGTCAAGTCAAGCTGTTTTTCCTCTCCTTTACCTCTTCCTAAAGTAACACTGTCTGCTGTTCCATGCCCCCCTATAATAAGCGAATCAAACAACCTTCCCTGGTTTGAGGCTGTTTCAACAATGGAATCAAAAAAGGCCTGCTCACCATTCACTTCAATTATTATCAATTTATTCTTATTATCAACTGCATCAGAATATAGATCAGAATGTGTGTGGAAAGCCCTATTGGGGTCATTCTGGTTAAGCAGGGCCAGCATAAGCTTCTGGTCCTTTTTGTATGAAGAATCTGAAATATTTCTTGAAACCTCAATAAGGGTCTTTTCAGGATACCTTGCAAAAAATCTTATACTGCACTTATTCCAGAGAATAGGGAATTCAGAAGGATGAAAAAGATTAAATGCAATTGCTGAACCGACATCTCTCAATCTTGCTTTGTGTTTATGAAATATTTCTTTAAAGAATTTTCTATTTCTTTGGATTAATTTTGGAATTATATATTCATTGCTTTTGGGATTGAGCCATTCAATTTTGAATTCCGGTTTCTTAAGAACCCAGGCAAGCGCATGGAAAACTCCTCCGCTCCTAAAACCTCCCTGCCTTTTTATAATATCCATAAATAATGGGTCCCAGTAATCTGCAATCCAGCTCTTCCTGAATTTCGGGTTCTTGAAAAGCCTGCGGAAAGCCCTTAATGCTCCCGAGGTTTCATGCTCTGCCGTACCCCTGATGATATCTGAAACCACTGAGAGATATTCCTTTTTGAATCCTTTATCCAAAAGAATACTTCTCAGGGCATTTATTGAATCTCTAATTGATTCTCCAATCATATTATGGGAGATATCAAGAACAAGCCCTATAGTCTTTTCATCAGGAGAAGTATCTCTAATCAGGTTTGACAAAGCAAAAAAACCAGATGCAGTAATTGGGTCCCTTGAAAGTTCAGTGAATATGGGGTTCCAGTATTTCTCAATCCATTTTTCCTTGAAGTTTGGATTGAATAAAAGACTGTCAAAGGCCTCTATTGAATCGCCGATAGATTCATCGGATAATTTTTTAGAGCAATCCAGGACAATGGAAAGGGTTTTTTCATTAACAGTACTGTAGTGTACACGAAGGAAAACAGAAAAGGATTTGATGTTCTCTTTTAGGGAATCATTCTTATTGAGATTTTCAAGTATTGGAATCCAGTATTTTTCAATCCATTCTCCCTTAAAATCTCTTGTACTTATAAGGTTGGAGAATGCCCTGAGGTATTCTCCTGAGGCTTTCTTTTTTCCAAAAAGAAGAAAAAGTATGGGTTTCCTCATCTTTTGTAAAGAGGGGTTCCAATACTTATCAAACCAGTCTTCTTTAAAATTTCTGCTTCTGATAAAACTGCAAAATACATGAATAACTTTATCCACATCATTTACATCAACCTTCTTTAGGGTGTTCACAAGCGCATCAAGGGTTTTTTCATTGAGCTCCTTTGGAGGGACCAATTCAATTAGCATTGATTTCTGGTCCAGAACTCTTATGGGGGGTGTCGTTGAAAATACCTGGGTTAATTCAAGAAAGGAGAATGCCCTCATTCTTTGTGTTTCTTTATTGCCCTTTGAGGCAGGAGGAAGGGTTTTCAGGATTGGAATCCAATATTTTTTAAGCCAATTCTCTTTAAATTTTTTATTGGAGACGAGGGCTTTGAGTGCATCAAATGCAATCTCCCTTTCTTTTAAAGAATATCCCTTTCCTTCACCCTTTTCAAGGGTGCTCTGCATAAGTTCAAAAACCGCACTCTTGAATTCCCTGTTCTGCTGAATCTTCTCCTGCGCCCATTCCGGAATTTGATTCATTTTTTGCTTAAGGAATTTATCAATCTTTAAAAATGGAATTTGCTTTAGTTTTTTTGGCTGAGGCTTTTTCTTTTCCCCGGCCAACTTTACTGCCATGAGTAAATATATGTCATTTTTAATTTAAAATACTTTGTTTTCTGGTCAAATCATCTTTTCCTTAATTATAAAATCCAGTTTCCAATTCTCTTCTTTCAACAGGCAGACCACTCCGGAATTTTCAAAATTCACAGGTTCATTCTTTGCTTTCAGAAGAAGGGAGCATAATTTAGCAAGAAAGGGCAGGTGCCCAACAATCATTACATCCTCTTCAAAGATTTTTACAGCATTCAAAGGATAGTCAAGAGGGTTAAGGAAATCTACTTCCTCTTTTTCTGCACTAAAGGTTTGTGCAAAAATCTCTGCGGTTTGGACGGCTCTTGGCTTTTTTGAGCTGTATATTTTTGAGATTGAGATTTTTTTCTTGAGAAATTCGGCTATCTTTTGGGTTTCCTTTTTTCCTTCTTTGCTGAGGGGCTTTTCCGGGTTTTCTTCCTTTGGAACGGCCTTTCCGTGCTGAACAAGATATACTCTCATGAATAAGAGAATTGAACTAAAATATTTAAAAGGGTTTCAAGTACTCTCCTTTTTTATCTGCTCTATAAAAGACTGGGAAAGGAATATCTTCTTTGAAAGCCCTACTTTTTTCCTTTCCACAAAACCTTTTACCTCAAGAGAAGAAAGAACCCTGGAAAGTGTGCTCTTTGGCAGGGAGGTTCCTGCTTCAAGCTTTTTCTGGGTAACCCCATTATTGGAAAGAAGAAATTTTATTATCTTTTTTTCTGTTTCAGGGAAAAATTCAAGTTTCTTTTCATCTGCAGAAACCCTTTGCTCTAATTTTAAATATGGTTTTCTGGAATAGAAATAATAAATAAGAAATATTACTGCAAAAAGGAGAACAAGAAGAATATAGGAAAAAGGAAACTCATCCTTTTCAGCATAAAGGGAATACTCCACATCAAGAGCTTCCCCTGAAAGAATCTCTTTCTGCAGATATATGAGTCCGTTTTTGGTTGAGACCTCTCCAATTCCCTGTGTAAGCCTTGCACCAGCAGGAAGGATTACGGTAAGCTCTGCATCAAAAGGGGAAACATAATCAACACTCCATAAAAGGCCCTGCTTTCTTGTAAGCGACTGTGTTCTAAAGGAAAGGGAATAATCTGAGGAAGAGTTCTCCATAAAAACATCTACTGCATCCTCGGGCAGTTCTACAGAAAGTGCAGGAGGAATATCATAGTAGTGCACATCGCACGAACCGTCATAATTCAAAAATAATTCTGTGGAAATGGAATTGGATAATGAAATAAGAAGCAGGCAAAAAAGAAATATCAGCATTGGTTTTTGCATAATAGAAATAAAAAAAGAAAAAAAATAAAAAGAGAGGTTATTTTGCTGAGTCAATTGAAACCTCTTCAACAACCTTTCCTGTCTGGTCAACAGAGAGCACTACCTCTTCTTCAGAAATAGTGAACCACAGGAACTTTACCGGCTTCTTTGCATTTATTTTATATACCGGTATATTGTTGCTCATAACAAGTTCTGCACCAACTGAAGGTTCATATCCCTTTTCCTCCACAATCTCCATTGCATCCTCAGGATTAAGATATATCTGATAGTTGCTTCCTTCTGATTCTATATAAAGAAGGTTCTTTTCCTCATCCACAACTATTTTCTCGTTGGTTTCTACAGAAGTCGTATCAGTGCTGAGAACAACCTTTCCGTTTGCTGTTGTTACCTCCATTGCAGAAGTTCCTGTAGTAGTTGAAATAGCCACTGAAACAGCGCTTACTGCTACTTCCTGGGTAACCTCAATTCCATGTATCTCTCCTACCTCAACCTTTACCAATTCAACCGTTTGGGTTGATTTTTCTGAGGTCATGACCTCTGCATAAGCTTGGCTTGGCTTATCCTCTTTTTCTTCACCATATCCTCCTGTGCTTGCAGTTGTCTCTTCTATCCCAGCATATCCCGTGCTTGTTGTTGTCTCTTCTGCTTCCCTGCTGGACTCTCCCAGCTTTATTACTTTGGGCTGTTCTCCAATGGAGTATATTATTTGAACATAGCCCTCAGCGTTGCATTCTGCCTTTTCTGTTGAATCGTCATAAAGCAATTGTATCCCGCATGGGTCATAAATTCTAGTTCCATAATACATGTCAACAACAATGCTCTTTGGATTTAGAACTATAGAGAATTCCCTGCTGTAATCTATATATTCTATTAAAGGTTCTATATTCTCATTTTCACGTTCTTTTTCCGCATTAGCTGTAGAACCATCCTCACTCTCGGTCGAAGCATCTGTATCTATCATTACTGTGCTGTCAGCCCCCACAACCGCTACATTTACTGCTGAAACTACTGCAGTTGTTGTTGCTGTATTCTCAGCCTCTGCACCCACTGCATTTACTGCTGTCATATTCTCATTTGCACCTGCTGCACAAACCATTCCTGCAAAAAGCAGGAAAATCCCAAATATCTGCAATATCTTCATATATATCACCTGCATGGACTCCCTTTTGGGTATTTAAATAGGTTTGCCGGAACAAGATGGAACTGGTTGGAACACGAGAGAGAAAAAGCTATCCTTTTCAGCCCACAGGAATATAACCAAGCAAATCCATGGATGCTGCAGGAGTATCAAAATCAAAAGAAGGAAGGGTAGGATCATCTATATTATTCCCATTTTTATATTCAAATGAAAATTCATGTGTTTTTCCTTTGCTGTCAAAAAAATTCCTATTCAGAATATTCAGCAGTTTTTCCTTTTCTCTTTTGACTTCATCCTTGGTTTGGAGTTCTGTTTCAAGAATAAAAATCTCTTCCGAACCGCTGAGCGCCTTTGGAAGGAAACTTTTACCTTTCTTTAGGGATTTTCCAAGAAGCTTTGAAAGCTCTTTTTTCCTAACCCATCCTTTTGGAAAGGCAACCTCATATTTATTCAGAGGAAGATTTGCTCCGATGTAAATAGAGATATGGCTTTGGAGAGCCGGGGGAAGAACATTGTACCTGCCCATCTGCATTATTGCCTTTCTCGGGGGAAGAACCAGGATGTTTGCATCTGTTGTTTTTGCTTTGGGAACCTTTAATCCTGACTCTGAGATTATGTTTGCCATTATATGATAAAGCTGGTTGTCTATGACCCTTGCCAGGTCAAGTGTGTTCTCCACTATCTTCTCAAGAGTGCTGTTCTTCTTCTCCGCTGAAATATTCTGAAGGGTAAGTATATTATCAAGCCTGTCCAGTAACTTCACAATAAGCACTGAAATACTGCCGCTTTTGTAGATAAGTTCCTTCTGGAGTTTTTTTCTCATTGGTTTTGTTTCTTTGGTATGCTCGCTTTTACTTTCTGCATAGCGGGGATGGTTTGCATATATCCATTTCCCTTCAACAAGCTTGGGAGCAGTAAGGTAAAATACAATATTGGCTATTTTGAAACCTACTGCAGGCACAAGGTAATGGTAGGGGATAATAGTGTCCTCAAGAACATCATGAAGCTCGGCTGCTGCAACCTCGTGAAGGCTGGCGCCGATTACAGAAGCAAGATAGGCCGTCCTTTTAGGGTGGAACCCATATGGTGTTCCATCCTGTCTTTTTTGGGAGTGGTGGGCCTTTTCCCTTATAATCTGGGCATTAACAAGCTTGACGAGTTCTCTTTCATCAGAATTTGGATGCCATTTTCTGAAATTTTTGAGTGTCTGCTCGTTGGTGGGTGCGGAGAGCAGAGCCTTTCTATGGAGCTTCCGCAGATTAATAGCCATATGTTAAATAGTGTTTAGAAATGTTTAAAAAGGGGTGCTTCTGGTGCAGATTATGGTTCAAACTCAGTCCACGAAAAAAAAATCAAAGGCCTGCATCTTTTCTAAGGGTTTCAGCCATATCTATTTTCTCCCAGGTAAATTCAGGGTCTTCCCTTCCATAATGGCCGTAAACAGAGGTTTTCCTGTATATTGGCCTGAGCAAATCAAGCTTTTTTATCATGTCTGCAGGCTTGAAAGAAAAGTGTTTTTTTACAAGCTCTTCTATCTTTTCTACAGGAATCCTGTTAGTGCCTCTAGTGTCTACGAATACAGAGAGAGGTTTATGGTAGCCTATTACAAAGGCAATCTGAACCTCGCATTGGTCCGCAAGGCCGGCAGCAACGATATTCTTTGCAACATACCTTGCCATATAAGCTCCTGAACGGTCAACCTTTGACGGGTCTTTTCCTGAGAAACAGCCTCCTCCGTGGTGGCCCATTCCTCCATAAGTATCTATAATGATTTTTCTTCCTGTTAAACCTGAATCCCCGTGCGGACCTCCGATAACGAACTTCCCGGTTCCATTAATGTGCAGAATGGTATTCTCATCAAAATAGGAACCGCACACTGGTTTTATTACATGCTCAACAAGGTCTTCCTTAAGCTTTTCAAGGGTAACGTCCTCATCGTGCTGTGCTGCCATAACAACCGTATGAACCCTTTTGGGCTTATGGTCATTATATTCAACAGTAATCTGGGTTTTGCCGTCAGGCCTAAGATATGAAAGGGTTTTATTCTTTCTTACCTCTGCAAGGCGCATAGCAAGCTTGTGTGCAAGCATTATAGGGAGGGGCATAAGCTCAGGGGTTTCCCTGCACGCAAAACCGAACATTATTCCCTGGTCTCCGGCACCCTGCTCGTGCTCTCCAGTTGAATTTACTCCTTGTGCAATCTCAGGGGACTGCGCATGAACAGCAGAAAGAACCCCGCAGGATTTGTAATCAAACTGATATTCAGGATTGGTGTAACCTATATCCTTGATTACTCCCCTTGCAATCTCCTGAAATTCTACATATCCTTTTGTAGAAACCTCCCCCATTATTACAACAAGGCCTGTAGTAACTGCGGTTTCAATCGCAACCCTTGAATTTGGGTCCTTTTTTATCAATTCATCCAGGATTGCATCTGAAATCTGGTCGCAAATCTTATCTGGGTGTCCTTCTGTTACAGACTCTGATGAGAATAGATAGTTTTTAGAAGACATTTTCTTTCCTCCTTAAGCTCTGTAGGGATAAAACTGATTAGCTTTTTAAACATTTGTGAGATATTCTGGAAGAATTCTACCTTTTTGCAAGCACAGGTTTCTTTTTCTCCTTCTGCTTAACCTTCTCTTCGGGATGTGCAGTAACCTTAAGGTCATAATTATATTTGAAATGCTCCCCGAACTTTGTAAGATAATTTGTGAAGCTTTTGAAATTTTCAAAGGCATACTCAGTTTCTGAAAGGATTTTTCTTATCTCAAAATCAAAACTTTTTTCGTATCTGGCATCATCAAGAACCTTTGCAAGATGGAAAATGTCTTTTATTCCTCCCTTCTTCTGCAATTCCTTCCACTGCTTCCCTGTCATTTTCATGATTATTATATATGCAGGTTCCTTTTCCTCTTTCTTGATAAGCTCAACCACAACCTCGCTTTTCTCTTTAAGCTCAATAACCGCCTCGTTCTTCTTTTTCTTGAAAGGAATATAGCTGAAATCTGCCATAGAATAATTTCTCAAAGGAGGTTTAAATATCTTTTGCTGGGTTTCTACTCAGAATTCCCTGTAATGCTCTGTAATTTTTCTATAAAAAAGGCATATGAAATCCACCCTTCTTCTGTTGCTACATATATATCTTCATTGTTTATCAAGACGTCTATGTAACCCCCTTCATCAATTATATACTCATTTCCTTCCATCTGAACCTCATTTAGGAAATAGCCCCCTCTGGGCTCAAATAAGATGTTGTCAGAGACAAGAACGCAGTGGCCTTCATATTCAGAAATAGAAAAACACGCAACTCTCAAGTCTTCTATATCCACAATCATTGAATCATAGGGATAAAAATATTCTACATTGTCTTTTATATATATAGTGAAGTGGCCCTCTTCTTCACGATTCATGATGCGGAGTTTTTTCACCCCCTCTTCATTTTCAAAATGGTTTACCATGGCTTTTACAAAAAGAGCCCAATCCTCGCAGTCTCCGCCTTTAGCCTTCTCAAATTGCTCAAGTGATTTTATCATGTCCCCCTTTTCACTTATATATTCATAATCCAGGTCTTCAAGCATTGTATAAAGGCAGGGCATATTCAGACTGCTTCCATCAATACAATTTATTCTCACTTTTCTAAGAAACCTCTCTCCTGAATTATCAAAATCTGAATTTGCAGTATACCAGAACATCTTTTCCTCAAGCGTCTGCTCAAAGTCTTCTATCTCACCCATAAGAGCAACGTATTCCTGTTCTTTCTCCGCATAATTCACCTGTAGGTTTTCATAATCTTCCTGCAAACTTATATATTCCTCCTCAAAGGAGGTGAAATTAGCCTGCAGGTATTCCAACATATTCCTTGTATTGTTCAATTCTGCAGAAAGGGAATTAATCCTTGAATCCAATTCTTGCTTTGTATTCTCCTGCTCTTTTTCCAATTCGGAGAAATGCGTATTTTGGAGTGCAGCAGTCTCCTGCAGTGTGCTGAGCTGTTCATTTGCATCTGCAAGCTCGTTCTTCAGAGTCTCTATGCTGAAAAATTGAAAAATGAATATTCCAAAGGTTAGTATAATAAAGAAAATAAACGAAACCGCAAGAAACGGGAATTTGGCCTTTTTGGATTTCATTGGTTAATCCATAGAAGGAAAACTTTAAAGTTTCTTGTACGCCTCGTCATCCCCGTATTCTATGAAATCCTTGTGGTGCTCTGGCTCAAAAAAGCCCTTCTTTTTCTTGTGTTTTATTGAACACCAGTATTTCTCGGTTTCCCCTGCGATTCGCATTGAGTAGCTAGCAAGGCCGTTTGCATAACCGCAGTAGGCGCAGGTTATCTTTTCGTACCAAGGGAGGTAGCTTAATCTTTGTCTGTCTATCTGTATATAGAATTCCCGCGGAACCAAAGGAATTCGGTAAAGCCTGAAACAAATCTGGTGGTAGATTTCAAGCGAGATGTCCCACAAAAGCATAGGGAACATCAAACCATAGATGAACGGCGCCGAAATCCAATGCCTAAGAGTTCTCTCAGGATATTTTTTGTATTCCATAATTAATGTTCAAAGAGTAAAAGATATAAATCCTTAAGGTATTCTTGCTGATATGATAATACTTGCTTCTGCATCAAAAAGAAGAGCCGAATTAATGAAAAAACTTGGGATTGAATTTATAGTAATGCCTATGGGGGTTGAGGAAGTGAAAGAGGGACTTCCAGAAGAGGTAGTAAAAGAGAACGCACTAAGGAAGCTTGAGGCTGTGGAAGGGGATGCAATTGCAGGAGATACCATCGTATATATGGATGGGAAAGTGCTTGGAAAACCGAAGAATAAAAAGGAGGCAGAAGAAATCCTCAAAAGGATTAGAAACAGATGGCATATGGTAGTGAGTTGTATTGCGGTAAGAAAAAATGGAAGGATTGAAAACGAGATAACTACTACTCTTGTAAAAATAAGGGAGATAAGCGATGAAGAGATTGAGGAATATATAAATACAGACCTGCCGTATGACAAGGCAGGGGCTTATACTATTGCAGATAAGAAATGGAAAATGGTTGAGCTGTATGTAGGGGACTGGGAAAATGTACTCGGAATGAGCACTAGAGTATTAAAGAAACTTTTACATAAGGGATGATGTCTTTTTCAGGTCTTTTTCCGTCTTTTTTCCTTCTGTTTCTATGAAATTAAAAGCATGGGTTAATTTGCTGATTATGCCCTGTGCAGGATAGAATACAATAATCCTCCGGAGAATATTACGGTGGTTGAAAGGTTTTATGTGCATAGCCTCCTTCATCCTTGGAATCATAATAAATGCAGGTATGAATCTAAGGATTCCTGAAAGAATGAACAAAAGGGAGATGCTTGTCAAACCGAAGAAGGTGAATGAGGAAAAAACAGTAAGAAACAAACCTCCTGTAATTGAACCAAGACCGAGGAAAAAACCGTTCATTGTATTGTAAAGTGCAACAAAAGAGGGTTCTTTATCTGCCTTTTCTGAAGAAAGAACATAGTTAAGTGAAACCAGTTCAAACCCGCCCCATACAAAACCAGTAAATATCTGAACAAAGAGAAGTGCTATGAAATTTGGGAAAAGTATCCAGAGTATCGGCGCTAATGATATCATAAGGCCTGTTGCATAAAGGCAGGTTTTATTTCCGAACCTGTCTATTATCTTTGCCCAGTAAGAAAGGGTGAAAACCCTTGTTATGATGGAAGCTGTCATAAGCAGACCATAATCCAAAAGAGTAAAATTAAGAATTTCAAGAGAAAAAACAACAAAGAAAGGAGCTGCTAACTTTACTGCAAACATACTAAGGCCAAGGTAAATGAGCAGATTGAGTTTTGCAGGGTCTTCCTTAAGAATATAGGAAAGGTTGAGCTCCTTAATCTTCTTCATATCTCTAGAGGGCTCCTTCATTCTGGAAAGAGAAAGGGTGGAAACCAGTCTAAACAAAAGGCCTGCAAGAAATATTATCCCAAATCCAAGAAACATGTTAAAGCCTGCAAAGAATTCAAGCGCAAGCCCTCCTATTGCAGTGGAAAGAAACAGGGTTGTGTTGCTGAATTTCTGCCTTACTGAAAAGAACTCCGCCCTTTCCTTTTGAGGAACAAGGTCATTCATCCAGCTCCCCCATGCAGGATGTGGAAAGGTAACAAACATGAAGTAAAAGGAATAGATGATTACGGTAGTTACGGCAATGAAATTTGGGTTGAGATTGGAGAGGGCAAGCAAAGCTATGATAAGGATTGTCAGCGCCTGGAATAATGCAAAAAGCACATTCAACCCCTTTCTTGTATTAAATCTTTTCATTATTGGAATTATAAAAAATTGAGATAGGGCGCTTGCAAATTGAGGAAGAGCAGAAAGGGCGCCTATCAAAAAATTACTGCTTCCAAGTTCAACAAGAAATGCAGGAATATAAGTATCTACAAGTCCTGACATTGCAGAATAAGAAGCACCATCTACGATGGAATATTTTTTGCTTTTCCCATACCTTTTCCTTATCATTTGTTTTCAAGATGAAAAGAAGAATTAAAAAAGGAATTTGTTTTATTGATTGAACAATTAAAGGAATAGTAAGGAAACTTCACAATTTTGGGGTTTCTCTTTCTTTTTTTCTCCTTCTTTTTTCGTCCCCTGACTCTTTTCTATCTTCTATAACCGGGAAGCCCATATCTTCATCATCATTTTCCCCTTCATCTATATCCAAAATTGAATCGGTTGGACCTATGCCTGTTTCCTGGTCTATTATCTCCGTGCCTGGATAATAAGAGGAACCACATCCCAATTTTTCCATATCTTTTAAAGAAGTAGTATTCTTATTCGGTTCTTCTTCATGAATATGTTTTCTTGGTCTTTTCTCTTCTTCTTTTCTTTTCTTCTTTTCTCTTTCGTATTCTATAATAATGTTAGGGTCTATAATAACTTTTGGCTTTCTTGCTTCTTCTTTCTTTATTACGGGAATGGGAGTTAAAGGATTGCCGTTATCATCAACAACAAAAGGCTTTGGTCTATCGCAGTCATATCTATATTTCTCTCCTAATTTAGGAATTATTCCCTTTTTGTGAATCGGAACAGCCCTTTTTTGAGTATTTCTTATTTTTCTCATGATAATATTATGAATGTTATAGTTTATAAACGTTTGTGTTATTTAATCACCTTAAATGTATTTTCCTGAAAGCTATTAAAAAGATATCCCTTATAGATTTTCAAGGTTGATTCTTTGATAATAATAATTGACAACGGTTCGCAATATACACATCTCATAAAGAGAACCATAAGGGAATTGGATATCAAGGTTGAGATTATTAGCAACACTATTTCTTTTAAAGAGATAAAGGAAAAAAATCCCTGTGCAATTATCCTGAGCGGAGGCCCTTCCTCAGTATTCAAGGATGAGAATTCTCTTGGAAGCAGGATTATAAAAGAGGTTTATAAAGGATGGAACATCCCTTTGCTCGGAATATGCTACGGGCACCAATTAATTGCGCATGTACTCGGTGGAAAGGTAGGAAAGGGCCCAAGTGCAGAATATGGGCTTGGAAAGGTATTTATAGACGAGGAAGACCTTCTTTTTAAGGGAATTAAAGGAGAACTCCAGGTATGGACATCTCATTTTGATGAGGTAAAGGGTCTGCCGGAGGGATTTGTTTCGCTTGCACATTCTGAAAAATGCCCTGTAGAAGCAATGAAACATAAAGAAAAGAATATTTTTGGGGTGCAGTTTCATCCTGAGGTATGGCATACCGAGCATGGGGAAGAAATGTACAAGAATTTTGTTTCTCTTGTGAAGTGAATTTATGAAGGAAATAATCTTTGTAACCTCTAATAAAGGAAAACTTAAGGAAGCAAAAGAGATACTTAAAGAGGCAGGCATAAAAGTAAAGGGAAGAAAGCTGAATATAGAGGAAAAAAGGGCTGAGAACCTTGAGGAAATAGCTAAAGATTCCGCCTTAAAGGCGTATAAGAAGGTTGGGAAACCGTTGATAGTAGAAGATGCCGGGCTTTTTATTGAAGGGTTAGAAGGCTTCCCAGGACCTTATTCTGCATGGGTTTTCAAAAAGCTCGGAAATAAAGGAATTCTAAGGCTTGTGGAAAAAAATAGAAAAGCATATTTCAAATCAGTAATAGCATATACAAACGGAAGAGGGGTAAAACTTTTCTCAGGAATTGTAAAAGGAAAAATAGCAAAAAAAGAGAAAGGAAAGCAGGGATTTGGGTATGACCCAATATTCATACCAGAAGGAAGGAAAAAAACATTTTCAGAAGACGCAGTATTTAAAAACCTTATGTCACATAGAAAGAGAGCATTCAAAAATTTTGTTAGTTGGTGTAGAAATGGCAAAGTTACATTCAAAGAAAAAAGGTAAGGCTGGCTCACGAAAACCAAAGGTACTTTCAATACCTGAAGGAGTCAACTATAAAGAGGAAGAGATAAAAGACATCATAAGAAAACTTGCAACTGAAGGATTTGGTCCTACAAGAATAGGGCACATGCTCAGAGATGAATATGCAATTCCGCTTGCAGAAATTGTTCTTAAGAAGAGCATCTCAAAATTCCTTGAAGAGGAGAATCTTCTCCCAAAATTCCCTGATGATTTGCTTAGTCTTATTAAAAAAGCAATAAAAATGAGGGCGCACCTGAAAACCAACAAACCGGATTTGAGCAACAAGGTGAAGCTAAAACATGTTGAATCAAAGATACACAGGTCTGCAAAGTATTACAAAAAAGAAGGGAAGATTCCAACCGGCTGGAAATATGACCCAGAGACGGCAGCATTACTCATTAAATAGGTGAATTAATGGCAATAAAAAGAAGAAAAAAGACTGAAAAGAAAAAGATAAAGCACTGGTATACTGTTATTGCTCCTGAAGCATTTGAATCAAAAGAACTTGGAGAGATAACAGGAACGGATGAGGATGCTCTTATCAACAGAATAGTTCCGATATCCCTTTGTGACATAACAGGAAAATTTAGCCAGGCAAATCTTTACACAACACTCAAACTAAGGGTAAAAGAAGTAAAAGGAAACAATGCATACACTTCTCTTATAGGGCACGAACTCTCACCTAATTACATAAAAACACTGGCAAGAAGAAGGAGAAGCCTTCTCAGCAGTGTTATGGATATAACTACAAAAGATGATAAAAAAGTCAGATTGAAAATAGTTGCAATAACAAGGGAAAAGATAAGCCAGACCATGAAGAAGAATGTGAAAACTGCTCTGCTTGAAGAGGTAATGAATGCAACAAAAGAAGCAGATTACAAAACCCTTATGGATGACATTATTTATGGAAAGATGGCTACAAGGCTATTCAACAGACTAAAGACAGTAACACCAATGAAAAGAGTTGAATTCAAAAAAACCGAATTATTTGAGGAGCTTGCATAATCATGTTTGCTGAAAAACTGAATTGGGAAGAATTTGAAAAACACAAGGATAAGACTGCACTATTAGTTTTTGGGGCTTTGGAGCCCCATGGAAAACATCTTCCTCTTGAGATAGACAGTTATATCCCTACAAAAATGGCTGAGAGGCTTGGGGAAAGAGAGGATGTGGTTGTTTTTCCAACTGTTCCTTTTGGATATGTATATACATTAAGAAAGTATCCCGGAGCAATAAGTCTTACCTCAAGAACCTTATATAATATAGTGAAGGATATTGTAAAAGAACTTCTAAGATCCGGATTCAGGAAATTTCTTATTCTGAGCGGACATGGAGGAAACACATCCATAATAAAGAGCGCCCTTAAGGAACTCAAAGGGGATTTCAGGGCAAATGTAATTGAATGGTGGAGGCTTACAGAAGCTGAAGCAGGACATGCGGACAGGGTGGAATCTGCACTCTATCTTGCACTTGGGGGAAAATTAAAGGAAACACCAGTGCAGGAAGAGAGAAAGGATTACCTTGGAGTTGTAATTCCTACCCCTGAGAAACTGTTTACTCCTTCCGGATATATTGGAAATGTTGAGAATATCTCAAAGGAAGAGGGAGAAAAAATATTAAAGGAAATAGAAGAGAAGATTATCAGGATTATAGAAAACAATCTTATTGTTGAGGTGTGAATATGCTTCCAAATATGAATCCGAAACAGATGGAAAAGATGATGAAGCAGATGGGAATCAACTCCAAAGAGATAAATGCAGAAAAAGTTGTTATTTATACCGAAGGAGAGGAGATACATATAGATAATCCCAATGTTACGCAGATAACCATGCAGGGGCAGACCTCATTTCAGGTTGGCGGAATAGTAAGCAAAAGAGAAAAGATAAACGAACAGGATGTACTAATGGTTATGGAGAAGGCAGGAGTGAACAGGGAAAAGGCGGTTGAAGCACTGAAAGAGCATAACGGAGATATTGCAGAAACTATTCTTTCTTTTCAAGAATAAGGTGCTGAACAGCAATAGAAGCATAACATCCTGAAGGCAAAGAAAATCTTAATTTTTCTCTGTTTATTAAAGGTGCATAGAGCAGTCTTTTTCCTCCTTTCAGGTTTAATTCTGGCATTGAACCCACCATAAAATCCTCCTGAGTGATTCCCTCTTTCTCAAGAATTTCTTTTTCTTCCTGTATTAATTCTGTTTCGTAGCCAATTAGATTTCCAAGAAAAAACTCTTTTCCCTGCTTTTCAACTGAAGGAAAGCCGAATTCATTCTTTCCGCAGGTTGCAACCATTAATTTCTTTCCGTGTTTCTCAAGCAGGATGTTGAAAAGATAGGATTGATAGGAATGCAAAAACATCAGAAGATTTCCTCTGGGAAGCTTTCTCAGGGCGCCGGCATAATCAGCCGGGTTTTCTTTTAAGGAATGCAGGAGAACCCTTTCCATATGCATAAAACCAGGAAAATAAGCTAATGCAGCTGAAGGGTCCCAATCTTCACTAAGTTTTTGCCTTGCTTCTCTTACCTCTGATTTTTCCCTCTCGGAAGAGGTGAGAAGAAATTCCTTTACTGCGCTTTCCAATTCTGTTTTTATGATGTGCTTCCCTACGACATGATTGTTTTTTCTGAATCCGAACCTCTGGGCTCCAAAAAAGTTAGGGAATTCTGAGATTTCATTTATAGAATAGGAAAAAGAAGGATTAAGAGTAAAACAATTCCCCAAAAGCTCCCCAAGACCTATCTTCCTGTTTTCAAGCCATGCTCCATTTATTGAAATGTCCTGTAGTTTTAATTCCAACAATTCAATTTTTAGGTTTCCTATTACTGAAACAAGCTGGGTGGTTAGCGCTTTTTTGTCCTTTGTACCTGCGTAATTGAATCTTCGCTGGCTTATTCTGAGGGCTCTGGCTATCCTTCTTACGGCGCCATCAGTATTCCAATCCTTTTTTTGCAGAACAAACCAGGTGAACCCTCCTCCATTGTCTTCTTTCTCTATTGTTTTATCCAGCTCAAGAATTTCCCCATGTTTTGTTATTTCCTCAACTATAAAATTTTCCGGGTTTTCTTTTATTTTTTCCAGAATATTCATTTTTTATTCTCCTATTATTTTTACAAGAACTCTTTTTTCTCTCATGCCGTCAAACTCCGCATAGAAAATCTGCTCCCAGGGGCCGAAATCAAGCTCTCCTTTAGTAATCGGCATCACAATCTGGTGGCCCATGAACTGACGCCATATATGAGCGGCGCCGTTGTCCTCGCCAACATTATGGTCATAGTGGTCATTGTAAGGAACCAGCCTTTCTAAAATGCGCTTAAAATCCCTTATAAGCCCCTGCTCATCATCGTTTACAATAACTGCAGAGGTTATATGCATGGGATTCACAAGCACAAGGCCTTCCTTTATCCCTGAACTTTGTACTATTCTCCTAATATCTGTGGTTATATTAATGAACTGAACCTTTTCCTTTGTGTTAAAAACCAGGTATTCTGTTTTGGATTTCATAAAAGCATATTCAGTTATTATTTTATATTCTTTTTGCATGAGTTTTAGGATATGTTCAAGATTGCATGCCTCTTCTCAGGAGGAAAGGACAGCGTATTCTCAGCATTCTGGGCGATGTTTTCAGGGTGGGACCCTACACTAGTGACAATAAAGCCTGAGCCTTATTCAATGATGTTCCACCACCCTAATGTAGAATGGACCAAACTGCAGGCAAAAGCAATGAGACTTCCGCATGTGTTTATGGAAACAAAGGGAAAAGATGAATTAAGAGTTCTTGAGGAAACAATAGGAAATCTGCATGTAGACGGGATAGTGGCGGGAGCGCTGGACAGCGAATACCAGAGGCAGAGAATAGAACAGATAGGAGAAAATCTCGGGCTTCCAACCTACAATCCTTTGTGGAGAAAAAGGGAGGGGCTTTATTCAGAAGTAATGGAATATTTTGAGACTTATTTCACTGCGGTTTCTGCACAGGGAATGGGAAAAGAACTATTGGGAAAAAGATTTGAACTGCAGAAAGGAGATATACATCCCTTTCTTGAGGGCGGAGAAGGAGAAACCTTTGTGGCGGATGCTCCTTTCTTTGAGAAAAGAATAGAGATTGAAGGATGGAATATAGAATGGGACGGCGTAAGAGGGACGGCGGAGATAAAAAATGCAAGATTGGTTGAGAAGTGAGGTTTTTAAATACTACCAAATAGTAGAAATAATATGAAGGCTTTGCAGGATACAATTTCATTCATAAAGGAAAAGTATGTTCTTCTTCTGCTCTTTTCAATTCCTTTTATACTTGCCTTTTTGATACCAATATTCGCTTCAACCCCAACATATTTATCCATGGGAGCTGTTTTCATAAGAACCGGAAGCATTCCAGATATAAATTATTTTGATATGGCAATTACTCTTTTTGCATATCTTATTTCGTTGTTCATAATAGCAGATACGATAGTAAATATAAATATTATAATAAAAACAAGAAGAACAAGAACAAAGATTACACAAGAAATACTAGGAGGAATGGGAAAATACGCAGTAAATCTTTTTCTTATCTATGTATTTCTTTCACTGCTGATATTTACACTTCAGCTGCTTACCTACCTGCTTCCCGCCCAATCAATATTATTCCCAATACTTGTATTTGCAGTTACTATGCCGTTCCTTTTCTTTCCTCCTGCAATGGTCATTGATGACCTTAAAGTATGGAAGGCAATAAACACCTCCATAAATATATTATTTAAAAGGCCGATGGAGGTAACAGCATGGCTTTTGATTGGATTCTTTTTTCTTTTGCTTTCTGAGATAGTACTGTTCATACTGCCTTACCCCTTCGGGCCTTACTTTGTACTATTTTTTAATTCCCTGATTCTGCTCCCGTTCCTTATAGTTTTCCAGACAAATATTTATATGGAGAAATATCCGCTTGCAAAATGATTACTTTTTTAAAAGCAAGGAAGAAAAGTATGTATGGATATTCTTTCTTTTCTTTCTAACTTAAGAAAACCTGAAAACCCCCCTATTATACCTAAACTTATTGCACAGGCAAAGGAACTTGCTGAGAAAAGGAAAATAAAATTCCAGCAAAGGGAAAAAGGTTTTTACATTGAAAGCGGAGAAACGGCTGAGGCAAGGTTTGAATTCGGAGGAGGAAAAGACCTTTACAATACTATTATATACTTGGATTCCCTTCAAATGAATTATAGAATAATTATAATGAGCTCCAGAACAGCCAGCTCAATGAATATGGGAACTGCTTGGGCAGTGCTTACAAAGAAATTGGAAACAAAAAAGAAATGGATTATCCTGGATATTGAAGGAAAAAAAGGGCCTTACCCAATAAATATTGGAAAAAAGAGGGAAAAAAGACCTGAAAGAAGGAGAAAGATAATAAAAGGAAGAAGAATGAAAAAACAGGATTAATCACTGAATTTTTCTTTATACATCTCCATTGATTTCTTTATTGCTGCCGTTGTTTCATCCAGTCCAAACCATCCAACTACTTCCACATATTTTCCTTTCTCCAAATCCTTATACCTCTTGAAGAAGTGGCTTATCTCATCCAGAAGGGATGAAGGCAAATCTGTTAATTTTTCGACCTGATTAAATTGGGGGTCCGAAGTAGGAACCGCAAGAACCTTATCGTCGGTTCCTTTTTCGTCCTTCATTCTCAAAAGACCGATAGGTCTTGCTTCAACAATACATCTTGGAAGAGTAGGGTATCTCGTATATACCATTACATCCAAGGGGTCATCATCATCATACCAGCTTTGGGGAAGAAAACCATAATCTACAGGATAGAAAAACGGGCTATACAACACCCTATCAAGAACTATTGCATCATTTTCCTTATTGTATTCATATTTATTTCTTGAACCCATTGGAATTTCCACTATTACATTAATGAATCTCCCAGTACCTGGATAAACCGTATGAAATAAACCTTTCTTTTCCATTGTTTCACCCGTACATACTTTCAGGGGCGGCCATGCCTGCCTCTTCGGAATACTTGGCTTTTAAAGGACCTAATTTCTTCTCAAGCTCTGTTATGTTCTTGTTAATCCATAACTGCAGTTGTTTCAGTGTTGCCGGCGTCATAATAACCTTTACAGTGTGTTTTATTTCTATAACCTGTTCATTTGGTTTTTTGTTTAATGTTTCTGGCTTAACCGCCGGTGAATAGAATATCATGTGGAATGCACCCTGCGAATCAAAACCGCCCATTGCCCCGGTTACATAAAGCTCCTTAAAATCCTTATCCCGCGTATGCTCAACCTTTAATTTTTTCAATAGTTTCTTTAATTTTTTTTCTTCGGGTTTTTCCGCCATAGTATCCCCTCATTGTGTACAGTTAACTTGAAACTCTCCTTTTTTTAATTCTATTCTTTCCAGCTTTGCGATTCTCTTTATTTCCTGCTGCAGTTCTTCATCCACTGAATCTTCCAAAAAAACCTCAAGAAACTGAAGCTGTGCATTCTGCGGAAGTTGATTTGCTGCTTTATACTGCCTTACCTGCTTTATTATCCGCCTCATGAATTCTATTCCCATATCTACCTCATATTCTTCTTCAACTATTGGCCAGGAACAGAGATTTATGCTTTCTTTCTTTTCAAAAAGAACACTCCACAACTCTTCGGAAAGATGAGGTGTGATGGGGGCCATCAGCTTAATAAAATTCTCAAGAACCTTAAAGAGAACATATCTTACATCTGCTTTTTCTTCTTCACTTCCTTCATATATCCTGTATTTTACATACTCAAGATAATCATCACAGAAATCGCTCCAGAAGAAGGACTGCAGTTTCCTTATGGCATGATGGAATTCATACCTCTCAAGAAAATCCGTAACCTCCTTTATAGTATTGTTGGTTTCCTGCAGAATCCACTGGTCTACTTTTCTGAGTTTTCTTTTTTTAATCTCTCCTTTATTCATTTCTATAAAACGGGAAGCATTCCATACCTTTGTAAGAAAAGACTTGGAATATTTAAGGTCCTCATAACTAAAAGGCCGGTCCTTTGCCATCGCACCGCTCATCGCAGCCCACTGCCTTATTGCATCTGTGGGATACTGCTTAAGAAGGTCTTTCGGAGAGATTACGTTTCCTATTGATTTGCTCATCTTCTTCCCATCGGGAGCAAGCACATTTCCATTCAGAAGCACCTCCCTAAAGGGGATATCTCCAGTAAGAGCATAGGAACGGTATATTGTATAGAATGCCCAGGTGCGGATTATCTCAACTCCCTGGGGTCTTAAAGTAGCTGGATAAAGATTCTTCATCTTTTCCTTATCCGGCCAGCCTGAAACAATCAACGGAGTGATGGAAGAATCAACCCAGCAGTCGCAGGTAGAGCTCTCAGGAGTCATCTTCTCTCCGCATGAACAGCTCTTTTCCTCTGCTTTCTCAGGATAAAAAGGAAGTTTTTTCGCAGGCTCAATCTTGCCGCATTTTTCGCAGTAATAAAAAGGAATCGGTGTTCCGAATACCCTCTGCCTTGAAATAACCCAATCCCATTCAACAGAATCCGCCCAATCATTGAGATAATTTATTCCAAATTCAGGTATCCATTTTATTTTCTTTGCATTTTCTTTTATTTTCAGGGCGTTCTCCTTTACATTAGCAAACCACTGCATAGATGTCATTAATTCTATGGGGGTTTTGCACCTATCGTGAACCTTTACAACCTGGCTGAGTTTTTCCTTTTTTACGAGTTTTCCATTTTCCTCAAAAAGTGCAAGGATTTTTTCTTTTGCCTCTCTTAGTTTAAGACCGTCAAAATCAAGAGTATTCTTCATTCTGCCGTATTTATCTATAACCTCAATCACAGGAAGGTTGTGCCTGTTAACCCAGATAACGTCCTGCTTGTCGCCGAAAGTGCACACCATCAGCAGACCTGTTCCAAAATCCTTGAGAACATCCTTGTCAGAAAATACCGGAACCTTTTTTCCCAAAGCAGTAATTATCTGTTTTCCTTCCAGATGCTTATAGCGTTCATCTCCGGGATAATATATTACCGCAACGCAGGCAGGCATAAGTTCGGGTCTTGTTGTTGCGATTTCATATTTAATTCCTTCCTCATCTGTAAAATAGATGTAATTGAGAAATGTATCCCTTTCCACATCATCCGTATCTGTTTTTGCAAGGGCTGAACCGCATTTTGGACACCAGTAAACAGGATGTTTTCCACGGTAAATCATGTCCTTTTTATACATTTCAATAAGAGAAAACTGAACCTTTTCATGATAAGAAGGATCCATTGTCCGGTACTGGTAATTCCAATCAGGGGAAAAACCCATCTTCACCATCGCATCTTTCATGGATTCAATCATCTTTTCAGTCCATTCTACACATCGCTGTCTGAATTCTGCAGGCGGCAGTCTTCCGTATTTCTTTTCCACTCTTACCTCAGTTGGAAAACCCTGGGTGTCCCACCCCTGGGGATAATATACATTATAACCGCGCATTCTTTTGTACCTTGCTGCAAAATCAAAATAGGAATAGCTGAGAACATGGCCCATATGCAGTTCCCCGCTTGTGAAAGGAGGGGGAGTATCTATTGTATAATACGGTTTTCCTTCGTGCTCTGTAAACTGATAGGTTTGATGCTCCTGCCAGTAATCCTGCCACTTTTCTTCTATTTCATTATTATATCTAGTTCCAAGCATAAAATGGTTTTTAACTGAAATATTTATAGAGCTATCCCAAAAAAAATTTTATTTGAACTTTGTTCTGGTTCGTATCAAAAAAAAGATGTAACATCCAACTGGTATGGATTTGAAGGCATCTTTTTTCCTTTAATTATTTGATGTATGAGAAGTGCAGTCTTCAGATAATAGTTGTCGTATGGCGCAGACCAGACATCCTCTCTTTTTATGCTTGTTTTTACTTTCTCAAGATTTCCAAAATTATTGAAAAAAAGTGACTCAATACCCTCTACAATGTTTATTTTTCTCATCATTAATTTGATGAAACTCTCTAGGTTTACCTTAAGGATACCTGCCAACTCGCTTTCCTGTAGCTTGTAATCTTCAAGCCGTTGATTGCACTTGTAGAGGGTAATATCTTGAAATTCGTTGTTGAATATATCCTTTTCCGGCTGGGGGTCATAATTCTTTCTTCTTCCCAAAATAGTAAATTTGTTAAAGGGAACCACAAGGCCTATTTCTTCTTCGACTTCCCTAACTCCATCTTTAATACCTTCCCCAACGGCATAGTGTCCACCGACAACAGTATCTAACTTGTTTGGGCAGATATCTTTATCGTGTTTTCTTTTCTGCAAAAGAAGATAAGTACCCTTTCTTGATATTGTGTAGATATGTAGATGGAATGCTCCATGCAGGTCCCCTTCCTTATGTATTAAGTCTCTTAGTTTGAGCTCACCCGTCTTTTTACCATCCTTATCAAGAATTTCAAAAAACTCGTTTTTCAGATTCCCCTCATACCTCTGCTTGATTTTTTCATAATATCTAGTCAGGGTTTCTGCATCCGGAGAATGTATCCTTCCGAACACTTTATTCTTTGGCCCCAAAATCACATATTTTTTTTCTTTCTGGTTTTTTCTAATATTCATAATATCATCCTTTTTTAGTCCAAAAGTTCTGGAATACTCATACTGTAAGGATTTACAGGTGTACTCTTTTCCTGAATTATACGTGATATTAATATTGCTGTTTTTAGATGGTAATTATCAGAGGAAGGTCTCACATCTTCTGGTGTTACTTCTATTCTGGTTTTTTCAAGTTCTCTCTTGGGATTGAAAAGGAAGGCCTCAATATCTGAAAGAGCACTAATCTTCCCCAACATCAAAGAGATAAAGTCCTTGAGAGGCAATTTAAGAATGCCATCAAGCTCCTCTTCCTGGAGACTGTAGGCTTCAAGAGGCTGGTCGCACCTATAAACAACAACATCCTCAAACTGATTATTGATTATTTTTCTTTCAGGGTCTCTATCATAATTCTTTCTTCTTCCCAAAATAGTAAATTTGTTAAAGGGAACTACAAGGCCTATTTCTTCTTCGACTTCCCTAACCCCATCTTCCATGCTTTCCCCAACTTTGTAATGTCCCGCTACAATCACATCCAGCTTACCAGGGTGAACATCCTTATTATACTTTCTTCTTTGCATGAGAAAATATACTTTGCCTGCATCTATTGAATAAACATGGAAATGAATCCCTGCATGCCAGTCTCCTTCTTTATGTACAAGACCCCTTAATTTTATATTGCCGGTTTTGTTCCCTTCTGAATCCAAAACCTCAAAGAATTCAGTCGTGAGTTTTCCAGGGTATCCTGCCTTAATAATATTATAGAACTTGTTCAGGTTTTCAGGAGTAGGATTGCTTATTTCTCCTATTATCTTATTTTTTACTCCAAGAACTTTGTATTTTCTGAATCCTTTTCCTCTTTTAGATTTGTTTTCTCCTTTTTTTGTTTTTTTGAGTTCCATAAGCTCACCAAAGTTATAATATATGATTATGAATGGAAACATTTTTAAATAGTTATTAAAACAATTTATTCAACGAAAGAGGAAAGTATAAATAAAAAACCCTTATTTTCTTTAAATGCCTATTACCAATACTTTTTAATTCATTCCCTTATAATGGGATGTATGGTGAATCTCCATGAATTTTAAGGGAAAGCACTTTTTGACATTGCTGGATTATACCAAAGAAGAATTGGAATATCTTTTAGACCTTGCAATAAGAATGAAGAAAGGGGAGGAAGAAAAAGAACTGAACCGAAAATCCCTTGCTATGCTTTTCCAGAAATCCTCCACAAGAACAAGGATTTCGTTTGAGGTTGGGATGACACAGCTTGGAGGACATGCACTTTTTCTGGACATAAAGAACACCCAATTGGGAAGGGGAGAAACCATCGGAGATACTGCACAAACAATAAGCAGGTATGCAGACGGGATAATGGCAAGGCTGTATAAACACGAGGATATCAAAGAGCTTGCAAAACATGCAAAGGTTCCGGTAATAAATGCACTTACTGATAAATACCACCCGTGCCAGACAATGGCGGACATGCAAACAGTGCTTGAAAAAAAGAATAAGCTTGAGGGGCTGAAGGTTGCCTATTTCGGAGACTGCGGTTTCAATATGTTCAATTCAACTGCAATAGGGTTTTCAAAATTAGGGGCTGAGGTTGTTGCGGTTTGTCCTGAAAAAGAAGAATACAAACCCAAAAAAGAAAATCTTCCTGAAGTGAAGTATGAAATAGAGCACGACCCGCTTAAAGGGGCCGAAGATGCTGATGTAATTTACACTGATGTATGGATAAGCATGGGGCAGGATGAAGAAAAAGCAAAAAGATTATCTGAGTTACAAAATTATCAGGTAAATGAAGAGATAATGAAGAAGGCCAAAAATGATGCTCTGTTTATGCACTGCCTTCCTGCACACAGGGAAGAAGAGATAACCGCAGGGATTATAGACGGCCCTAATTCAGTGGTTTTTGATGAGGCAGAAAACAGACTGCATGCTCAGAAAGCCATTATGGCAGAATTAATGGGTGATTAATTGGAAGAGAAAACTTTAACCGTGGATAAGGATTTTCCATTGATGAGAAAGGACAGGGTTTCTACAGGAATAAGAGAACTGGATGTTATTCTTAGGGGGGGATATAAAAATCCTGCAACCATTCTTTTGATCGGACCTCCTGGAGATGAGAAGAATGCATTTGCATTCCATTTTGCAGAGGAAGGACTGCAAAATAAAGAGATTATTCTTTATATCACTCTTGAGCATACTCCAAAAGAGGTAATAAAAATAGCTTCCGAGTACGGAATTGAATTAAAGGGAAACAACCTGTTTTTCATGGACTGCTACTCCTCAACAATAAATTCTCCTGCAGACAAGAGCGGAAACACAATAAGAATAACCGGGCCTTCTGCTCTTAATGATATGTCCCTTGAAGTAAACGAATTCATAAAAAAGCATAAAGAGAAAAGAATAAGGGTGATATTCCATACCTTTTCTTCTCTTGCATTATATAATGAACATAGTTCCCTCTTCAAATTTTTTCAGGTGATTGAGGGGAGGCTTAAGCAGGCAGGTGCAACCTTATTTCTTATGGTGGATGAGGGAATGCATGAGAAAAAATTTATAACTACTTTAGAACATTCGGTTGACCAGATATTCAAATATGGATTAATTGAAGGAGAAAAACAGCTTAGTTCTACAGAGATTCCTATTTCACTGAAAGTGAAGATTGGTGCAGCCGGAGTAGACCTGGAGTGAAAAAATGAGCGTACTTATAGATGATTTAAAAGGAAGAGGAATGAATGCTGCAATAATAAGAAAAGACGGGGTGATTGTTGAAGCTAACTTCAATATGAAAGAAAAGGATGGAAAGATAATTGCTTCTCTTTATGCAGTTCAGGATGCTCTTTTGAAAGAGGTTAAGGAGAATGCAGAAGAGATAAGATTCACACTCAAAGACCATCAGGTTGTGGTGGTATCCAAAAGCGAAAACCTGATAATGTGTTTTGTAAAGAATAAGGAAGAACTAGAGATATTCAAAAATGTTTTAAAGGCAGCAAAGAAAATACCATCCAAATGAACTTTGTGTCTTTTTGTTTTGGATTTTATTCAGTATTCCCGGCAAATTTGTGAATAATTAGGAGTGAAAAACCACAGAGCAGAAAGATATAAAAATCTTTTAGCATTAGAGATTAGTTCAAAATAATGGTTTTTAATAGATGAAAATCTATTTTTTGAGGAGATGGACATGGAGAAAAAAGAACAGGATGAAAAAATGGAATCCAAAGAGAAGATGCTTCCAAAAAAAAAGGAAAAGAAACTTATTCCTTCTGAGGAGCACCCAAAATTGCAGGAATCTTTTGTGAGACTGCAGGCAGACTTCGATAATTACAGGAAGAGAATGATGAAAGAGCAGGAAGAACAGCTCAATTATGCAAACGAGAATTTTATGAGGAATTTACTCTCTGTGCTGGACTCAATGGATTCATTCCTTGAGAAAACCAGGGAAAACAAAGAGGGATTTGAGCTTATTGAAAAACAATTCAGAAATGTGCTCAAAAAACACGGGCTAAATGAGATGGATGTTGTAGGAAAAAGGTTTTCTTCGGATATTGCTGAGGCTGTTATGACTGAGGAAGTAGAAAACGAGAAAGAAGAAGGAATAATAGTCAAGGAGATACAAAAGGGGTTTATGTTTAAGGATAAAATAATAAGATATCCTAAAGTAGTTGTTGGAAAAAAAAGGTGAAAAAATGGGAAAAACAATAGGTATTGATTTGGGAACATCAAATTCAGCGGCTGCCGTTATGGAAGGCGGGATTCCAACCATAATTCCAAGCGCAGAAGGTGCAAGCCAATATGGTAAATCATTCCCGAGTGTTATTGCATTTGCAAAAGAGGGAAGGCTTGTAGGGGAACCGGCAAGGAGGCAGGCAGTTACCAATCCTGAAAAAACGATTATAGGGGCAAAAAGAAAAATAGGAACCGATTTTAAGTATAAGATTGGAGAAAAAGAATTCAGCCCTCAGGAAATCTCTGCATTTGTTCTCCAGAAAATAAAAAAAGATTCTGAGGCATTTCTGGGAGAAACGGTTGACAAGGCAGTAATTACTGTTCCAGCTTACTTCAATGATAACCAAAGGCAGGCAACAAAAGATGCCGGAAAGATTGCAGGATTGGAAGTGCTGAGACTGGTTAATGAACCGACTGCAGCATGCCTTGCATATGGCCTGAATAAAAGCAATGAAGAGCACAAGATACTGGTGTTTGATTTCGGAGGGGGAACACTGGATGTAACGATAATGGAATTCGGAGAAGGGGTATTTGAAGTAAAAAGCACAAGCGGTGACACCCAGCTTGGCGGACATGATATGGATGACAAAATAATGGGTTTCTTGTTTGAAGAGATAAAAAAGGTGCACGGAATAGATGTGAATAACGATGCAACCGCAACCCAAAGGATTAGGGAGGCGGCAGAAAAGGCAAAGATAGAACTCTCATCCGTTCTTACATCCGAAATAAATCTGCCGTTTATTGCAATGAAGGAAAACCAGCCGGTAAACTTTTCCTATCAGCTTACACGGGCAAAACTTGAAGAGCTTGTGAGGCCTATTATAGAAAAGTGCAGGAAACCTGTTGAGCAGGCCATTAAGGATGCAGGAGTTACAAAGGACAGCATAACAAAAATCATGCTGATAGGCGGACCCACAAGAATGCCAATTGTGCAGAAATTCGTGGAAGACTTTGCAGGAAAAAAAGTAGAGCGCGGAGTAGACCCCATGGAAGCTGTTGCAAAAGGAGCGGCAATACAAGCAGCAATAATATCCGGGGATGTTAAGGATATCCTGCTTTTGGATGTTACGCCTCTTTCCCTTGGTATTGAAACCCTTGGAGGGGTATTTACAAAGCTCATAGAAAGAAACACCACCATCCCGACAGAAAAAAGCCAGGTGTTCAGTACTGCTGCAGATTTTCAGACAAGCGTGGATATAAAGGTCTACCAGGGGGAAAGGCCTATTGCAGGGGATAATGTTCTGCTCGGTCAATTCACACTTGAAGGAATGCCCCCTGCAAAAAGAGGAATCCCTCAAATAGAAGTAAGGTTTGATATTGATGCAAACGGAATCCTTAACACTTCTGCAACAGATAAAGCAACAGGAAAGAAACAGAGCATAAGGATTACTGCACCCCTAAAAATGGATGAAGAAAAGATAAAACAAAGAATGGAAGAGGCAAAGAAATTTGAGGAAGAAGATAAGAAGAAAAAGGAAATTGCAGAAGCAAAAAATGAAGCAGAAACAATTATATATGCCTCAACAAACCTGGTAAGCGGAGAGATGAAGGATAAAATAAATGAGGATGAAAAGAAGGAGATAGATGAAAAGAGCAGTAAGCTGAGGGAATTAATGAACGGAGAAGATAATGAAGCAATAAAACAGGGAAGTGAAGAGCTTAAAAAATCCCTTGAAAAGATAGGGGCAAGGATGTATCAACAGGCAGGTGCACAGGAACCGCAGGGAGAACAGAAAGAAACCGGAGAAGAAAAAACATATGAAGCAGAAACAGAAAAAAAGGATGATGAAGAAAAAAAACAGTGATGAACAATGGGAAAGGATTACTATAAGATATTGGGAGTGAGCGAAAAATCTTCAAAAACAGAGATAAAAAAGGCTTACAGAAAATTGGCAATGAAATACCATCCAGACAGAAATAAGGAAAAGGGTGCAGAAGAAAAATTCAAGGAAATCTCAGAGGCCTATGCAGTGCTCAGCGATGATAAAAAAAAGTCGCAGTACGACCAATTTGGGAGTGATGCATTCTCAGGATACAGCCAGGAGGATATCTTCAGGGGAGCTGATTTTGAGGATATATTTGGAGGCAATTTTGGGGATTTGTTCTCATCTTTTTTCAGGGGTTTTGGAGGGCAAAGAAAGGAATATGGAGGCAGTTTAAGGTATGACCTTTATCTTACTCTTGAGGAGATTTCAGCTGATTTAAAGAAAAAAATAGAATACAGGCACAGTACGACCTGCAGTCATTGCAGGGGAAGTGGAGCAGAACCCGGAACAAAAATGAACACCTGCAAAACCTGCGGCGGGCAGGGAAAAATAAGAAGCATGAGAAGAACAATGTTCGGAAATTTTATTTCAGAAACAATCTGCAATGCATGCAGAGGGAAGGGAATTATTCCTGAAAAGGTATGCACTAAATGCAGAGGGCGCGGTTTTATCCTTAAAAAAGAAGAGATTGAAATTGGGATACCTGCAGGAATAGAAGAGGGTTCAAGACTAAGAGTGCAGGGGGGTGGAGAGTATGGAAAAGATGGAGCTGGAGATTTATTTATTTATATAAACATAAAACCTCATAAGACCTTTCACAGGCAGGAAAAGGATATTTTATATAAACTAGATATAGATATGATTACTGCTGCACTTGGCGGAGAAACAGAGGTTCCTACCCTTTATGGAATAAAAAAACTAAGGATTAAGGAGGGGGCAGAAACCGGAGAAAGAATAATCTTAAAAGAGATGGGATTACCAAGTCCGAACTCAAAAAGAAAAGGAAATGAAATTGCAGAGCTATTTGTAAAAACCCCTAAAAAACTGAATAAAGAACAAAAGGAACTGCTTAGAACATTTGCAGGAAAAGAAAAGAAAAAAGGAATATTTGGAATATTCCATTGAGAATATTACTCTACTGGTCTATTTTCTTGCTGAAGGCATAAAGACCCCCTGCAACAAGCACAATCAAACCAGTGAATACAAGGAATAGTATAAAATTGGTATTTCCCACAGGCTCAACATGATCTTCTAACGGAGTCTGTTCAACTTCCAGCCCAGTCATCTCAGGCTCAGGAATAGAAAGATTTTCAGACCCTGCAAGAGAGTTTTCATATGTAGTTATCTTTGTAAGAACATCCTCTGCAAGAAGCTTCGCCCTGCTATAATCGCCGTCTTCAAAAGCCTGGTTTGCACTTTCAAGGATTGGAAGAATCTCTTTTGCATCCTCATCATCAAGAAGAAGCCTGTTAAGTCCTGAAGTTGCATTTGCAATTAGTTCCTGCACAACATCCTTTTTCTGCTTTGCTTCCTCTACTGTCTGGTCTTCTTCTGGAATTATTATCTCTCCTGAATCAACAGTAAACTTAAGGGTTTTTGCACTGTAACGATCTGCATAGGCCTTTACTTCATACGTTCCTACAAGAACGGGGGTGAACTCTACAATTCCATCCCCATCAGTTCTTCCCAAATCATATTTTATGGACGGTCTTCCTTTGTAAATTACGTTTATAAGAACATCCTCAAGGGGTTCCTCTTCTGCAGTTATGGTGATTGTAAGGGTTTCATCTGTTAAGAATGCTCCTTCCACCTTTATCTTCATCTCAATCTCATCATCGCTATTAGAAGAACTGCTATCCTGGAAACAGCCGTCCCCTATACAAAACGAAGGCGGTATAATAATCCCTATTAATTCCAAATCATCATCGTTTCCAATAACTTCCAAATCCCAGGGGTTGAAAATAGGCCCAAGAATAAGGTCATCCCCATCTGAACCGCTTCCTGAATCATCCGAATCGTCGGAGAGAATAAGTGTTGGAGGAATTATAACACCAGTTATCTTAACATCATCATTATCAGAATCATCATTATCAGAATTAACCTTAAAATTGCTATGGACGGGACCGGTTATACTTAAGGCGCAGACGCCTCCCAAAAGTACAAGAATTGCAAATATATAAAATAATTTCATTTAGATTCACCTGATTGAATTATGGTGCGAAATGCTTAAAAACCTAACACATATTTTTCTCTTTGCACACTTAAAGGTGCATTTAAAAACATTTCTGAACACTGATGAATGGGGTATGTTAACATGAACAAAGAAATAAACATCTCTCTAATCAAAGCTGCAAAAGAAGGAAACTTGAAAAAAGTAAGGAATTCTTTGGAAAATGGAGCGGATATAGAAGCAGGGGATGAATACGGCTGGACTGCACTTTTCTGGGCTTCTACAAGAGGAGACAAAAAAATAGTAAAACTTCTGCTGGAGAATGGGGCGGATTTAGAGGCAAGGAATAAAATAGAGGGGGGAACTCCCATAATGTGGGCTGCCTGGGAAGGACAAAACAGCATCGTAGAACTTCTTTTGAATGAAGGAGCCGATATTGAGGTAAGGAATAAAACAGGAAAAACAATCCTCATGTATGCGGCAGAAAAAAACCAAATAGAAATATCGAAACTGTTTATAAAAAGAGGGGCGGATTTGGAGGCAGTAGACAAACGCGGAAGAACTGCTCTTATGTACGCCGCAGCAAGCGGGCAGACAGAAACCCTTTGGATACTTATAAAAAAGGGAGCAGACCGAAGTGCAACTGACAACAATGGGAGAACTGCTCTTGATATCGCAAAAAAGATGGGGGAGATAAAGGCTGAGGGAATACTTAAAGGAGAATTGGAAAAGGATTTTTTCCCTCTTCGATGCAGGATGAAGAAACCCTCTGCAAAAAAGAATCAAAACAGTATAGCAAATAAAAAAGAACTGATTAATTAGATTCTTTTTTCCATTGCTTCTTTTACCCTTTCCTGTGCGATTTTTAGGGCAGCTGTTCTTGTTTCCAGGTTTTCTGCTCTCTCAAGCATTACCTTTGTATTTGAGGTAATCTTTTCCTCAACTATTCTGAACATCTGCTCAGGAGTTTGGCTTGTGGTTTCACAGTAAGAGCTGATTACCCCTCCTGCATTTGCAACAAAATCAGGGAGCACTACAATTCCTTTTTCTGCAAGCCTTTTTTCCATCTCATGAGTTGCAGGCAGGTTTGCTGCTTCTGCAACATATCTTGCCTTGATATTGTCAACATTAGAAGGATTGATAACATCCGGCCTTGCACCAGGAACAAGAATATCTACATCAAATTCAAAGAGAGCTTTCCCTTCCTTTACCTCTCCATCCTCATAAGCAGTAACGGTTCCCTTTTCTTTCTTTGTTTTCATTAATACTTCATAATTCAAACCGTTGAAATTGTAAATGGTTCCCTTGGAATCCGAAACAGCAATAACCTTTGCACCCCATTCTGTAAGAAATTTCATCACAAATGTTCCTACATTTCCAAAACCCTCTATTGCAACGGTCTTTCCATTAAGAGATTCGCCTCTGAATTCAACAGCAACCCTTGTGGAAACCGCAACACCAAATCCAGTGCTTCCTAATTCGTGTGGAAGACCCCCCATTGAAGCCGGCTTTCCTGTAACTGAATCTGTGCCTGCTTCTTCAGCAATAACAGCCATCTCTTTCTCAGTCATGTTCATATCCGGCCCTGCAATATACAAATCAGGAACAAATTCTTTTATCTTTTTTGCAAATGCCTTTACTATTTCCTGCTTATTTAGGTTTGGGTCTCTTGGATTTGCTCTGATGCCTCCTTTTGCACCTCCAAAAGGAATGCCTGCCATTGCATTCTTCCATGTCATAGCCCTGGCAAGGCCCATAACTTCTTCAACAGTAAGGTCAGGAACCATCCTTATTCCGCCTTTTCCTGCCCCTATTGCAGTATTATCAATTACAACAACACCCTCCATCTTTGTGTGCGGGTCGTAAACCTCTATTATTCTTTCAGGCCCCCATTCATCTTTCTTTTTCCAGCTGTTCATGTCCTTTCACCTTTTTTATTCAAAAAATTATTTGCCTGGAATAAAAGGAAGTATTCTATGCGCCAAACTCTTTATGGGCATGCTCTGGAGCCACACCTTTCCAGGTCCCTTAAGTTCTGCAAGAAATAAGCCTTCTCCACCCAATAATATGTTCCTTACTCCCTTAACCAATGTGATATTATAATGAACTGATGGTTCAAACATTGCGATGCAGCCGGTATCAACAAGTATTTTTTCCCCTTCTTTCAGTTCTTTTTCAAAAACCTCGCCATCAATCTCTACAAATGCCTTTCCATTTCCGCTTAATTTTTGGAGGAAAAAACCTTCTCCCCCGAACATTCCTGCACCTAATCTTTTATGGAATTCTGCCTTTAGCTCAACACCATCCTGGGCAACAAGAAAAGCATCCTTCTGGCATATCATATTCCTTCCTTCTTCAATATTTACTTCAAGAATCTTTCCAGGGGCTGAAACAGCAAAAACAACCTCTCCTTTGCCGTTTGATTTGAATTCTGTAAGGAAAATAGATTCACCGCTCATCATCCTTCCAAAACCGGCCATGATTCCTCCGCGCATCCCTGTCTTCATATTTATATTATCACTCATCCAGACCATTGCACCGCTTTCGCTGAAAACCTTTTCGCCATCCTCAAGAGTTATTCGTATAATCTGCATTACAGAACCTTCTATTTTTGTCTTCATGTATTCACCTATAACAAGTCTGTAAATGAATTAAACAGAACTCTTTAAATGGGTTTTGCCCAATCTCTAAAACAGCAGAGGAATGCTCTTATGAAAACCGAAAAAAAGCTTTACCTTCTTCAAGTCGCAGAGAATGGAATCTCTGGAAAAACATATGAAAAGCTTGAGGAAAATGAGAAAGGCCTGCTTGAAGAGAGAAATGAAAAGTATTACCTGAAAAAAAGAAATCTTAAGGTGGTTTTAACAGGCGGGGCTTTTGACATACTGCATGCAGGACATATCTATACTCTGGAGAAAGCAAAGGAGTATGGGGATATGCTTATTGCTGTTGTTGCACTTTCTGAAACCATGCAGAAACTGAAGAATAGAAAACCGATTCATTCTGAGAGGTACAGGGCATTCATGATTTCTTCTTTAAAGCCGGTTGACCTTGCTATAATCGGATCTGCTGATTTCAAGGAAACAATCGAAAAGGTTAAACCAAATGTTATTGTATTCGGCTATGACCAGGAACCTTTTGAAGTAGAGGGAGTAAAGATTGTTAAGATAGAGGAATCACTTAATCCTAAGGAATTCAAAACAAGCAGGATAATCAGAGAACTCGGCCTTTGAGTAAAAGAGCAAGAGTTCCCCCTGCTAATGCTGTCATCAGCTGGAATATTCCCATACTGCTTAGGAAAAGTTCAGGAAGAGAGAAAATGCTGAATCCCGCATATGCTATTGAGAAAAGGAATAATGCTTTTATTCCGCTTGAAAGGATTATGGAAAGCCATTGGTTTAATTTCAATTCAAAAATAAGATATTTTACTCCAAGAATAAGGAGAAGGTTTGCAGTCCATATAAAAGGAAGCAGGTAAACAAGGAAAGGAGTAAACGGGCCGAACAGCAGTCCTCTTGTGAGGGCTGCAATGCTTGGGAGAAGAATTATTGGAATGAGCTGTTTTCCCCTGAATTTGAATGCTGAAATAACAAGGAAGAGGTTTACTATTGAACCAGTAAGGATCTGCGGAGAGGGTATTGCCAGAGGAATAAGAAATAAGAAAAGTGAATAAAGGAAAACCTCAGGATTGAGATTTCTTTCAACATATTTACTTTCAACTATGTTTGCAAATGCGAATTTTTCTTTCATAAAAGGATAATAAAAACAAGAATTAAAAAATAAGAGGGTAGGCGTAAAAACGAAGGGAGATGGTAAGCGCGGAGCTCCATCTCACCTCCCACATGCTCAAAAACTGAGCAAAAGGAAATAGGGGAGAGGGATTTTAATACCAATCATTCTTATTCGGAAGATAAGAAACATGAATGGTGAGGAATTTCCACAGGTTTGGGGAATAAGTTTTTTAATATTCCTTTTTATAACTACATAATTTTAAGCCCCGGTAGCTCAATTGGTAGAGCGCCTGCCTGTTAAGCAGGATGTCGGAAGTTCGAATCCTCCCCGGGGCGTTTTTGATAGAATAACTAACACCAACGAGTAGAAGTGGTTCCTAATCCTTATCCTTCCCCAAAAGAAAAGGAAGCAGACCAAAAAAGAACATCAGCAACGGAATTGGACAGCAGATTAAATCTATAAATCCTGTGAAAGGGCTGGCTATAAGAAGGCCAATTCCAAGTAAAATACCTCCCACCATCAATAGCATTCCAAGGGTTTTTTTGCTCATTTTTTACCTCTTCTACTAAAGGGTTGGGAGAGAACTTTTTTAAGAGTTGTCCCTTAATTAAATTCTCTTGTAGAGGTGTAAATATGAAAAAACCAAAAGGCCCAATCTGCCAGAGTTGTGGAATGCCAATGGAAAAAGAAGAGGATTTCGGGACAAATGCAGATGGGGAAATTGTTGAGGATTACTGCAGTTTTTGCTTTAACAACGGGAGATTTAGCGATGAGAACATGACTATGGAAGAGATGATAGAGATTGTTGCGGGCCATATATCCAGAGAAATGAACGTTCCCGAGGAAAAAGCAGAGAAAATGGCAAAAGAACTCATACCTACATTAAAAAGATGGAGCGGAAAGGAGCATGAATAAGGAGACTGACTTCATAAAAAAGTTTATATATCTTCCTAAAGAGACTAACAGCGTGAGAATATGTTTGGATTAAACGACCCGTTAGTTTCGACTGTAGGACAAAAGTATGGTGACATCGCAGGAACACTCTGGAAGGTTTCAAATGCAGCGATTCAGCTCGCCGTAATCTTCTTTGTGCTGGGTGTTATTGCTCTGGTTATTGGAATTGCAGGGTTAATACTCCTGCCTCAAGTGCAGATACTATGGAACATAATATTCGGGCTTGGAGGGCTCCTTATGGCGCTGTTCGGGCTTGCAATCGCAATCTATGTCCTATGTGTTTTTATTCTGGCCATAGTTGCAAAAGAATACCTCTGGGCGGTTGGGATATTTTTAATAGGTTTCCTTGCCTTCATATACAAATATCTCAGAGGAAAGGAAATGAAATAATTTCCTTTTTTTCTTTTTATTTTTTCTTTTGAAAACTTCTTTTTGATTTCCTTGGGTTTTTAAACTGTTTATCTAAATATATTAACATGGTGGACTGATGGAAGAGAAGGAGATTAAAGAATTAATAAAACAACTTTCTGATAAAGATTGGAAAGTAAAAGAGAGTGCTATTGAGATTTTGAGATTGAATGCACAAGAAGGATATGATATTTCTATTGCTATTCCTGCACTTGGAGATTCACTTTCAGATAAGGGGGTGAGGATTAGGTTGAAGTCTGCTGAGGCATTGAAATTTGCTGCTAAAAAAGGAATTAATACAACTTCGGTTGTATCTAAACTTGGGGAAGCTCTTTTTGATAAAGACCAGAATGTAAAAGAGGAGGCTGCTTGGGCTTTGGGATATACTGCTCGAAACAGGGTGGATACCTCTCCTGCAATTCCTGCACTTGTAAAGGCTCTTTCTGATGGGAACCTAAAGGTAGAATGGAGAGCTACTCAAGCTTTGAGAAATGCTGTTGGAAACTGTAAAACAAGAAAACAACTTAGGGAATTATTAAGGAAATTCAAAGGTTCTCCGGAAGCAAAGGCACTTTCAAAGGAATTCTATGGCTACTGGATGAGGAACCGAAACGAGAAAATAGAACTTAGGATTGATAAAGAGATGAGAAGGCCAAATAAAAAAACAATAAAAGGAAAAATAAAAAGGGCCGTTACAAACTAATCATTTTTTCTTTGAACTTCTTTTCTTTAATTCTGATTTTAATTTTGGCTTGGGTTTGAATTCATATACTACAAATCCTGTAAGAAGAAGAATGGTTCCGTAAAGAATTGCCTCCCAGCCCACATTCAGGAGCATAAAGGCCGAGGTAAGGATGGCGAGAACGGCAAGAACCGGGAGCTTTCCAATGTTAACAGGGGTTCTAAAGGGTCTTTTCAAATCCGGCTGGTCAAAACGGAGTTTAATCAGGGCGGCATTTATCACAATAAAGGTAATGAATACTGTGTAGTTGGTTACGCTTGCTATTAATTCTATACCTCCAAGGAAAAAGAAGAGGACTGTTACAATGGCAACCGGAATGATTGCACCCCACGGGCTTCTTCTGGAAGGGTGAACCCATGCAAGAAAAGAAGGAAGGGCCTGTGCATTCGCCATTCCATATACTATTCTTGAGGTAGCCATCAGTATCAAAAGAACTGTATTTCCTGTAGCGAAGAGGGCGATGATGGCCATGGCGAAAAACGCCTCGGTTCCCATAACGGCCTTTGCAACATCAGCAAGAGGCGCTGAGGAAGCTCCAAGAGCCTGCCAGTCAAGAATGCTTACTGCTGAGATTGCAACAAGGATGTATATTATTGTAGTAAAGAAAATTGCAAGAATTAGGGCGCGGGGCATGTTCTTTTTAGGTTCCTTTACCTCTTCAGAAAGTCGTGTCATTTCTTCAAAACCAATAAAGGCAAAAAAGATAAGCGAGGCGGCTGCAAGAACCCCATCTACAGAGGGTATCTCAAAATAATCCACGCTTCCGAAATAAGGAAGTGCAATTGCCACTATCAGAATTAAACCTCCGGCTTCAACAATGGTGCCTATTATTGCAAGTTTTGCAGATTCACCGATACCGTAAAGCATTACAAGAGTAATGAAAAGAACAAGAGCTCCTGCTGACAAGAGAATGGGCCAGCCTGTGAGTGCATTAAAATAACCTGCAAAACCTATTGCAACAGCAGAAGAGGCGACCACTCCGCTTATGATTATAAGCCAGCCGACAATAAATGCAATACGCCTTCCAAAGGCATTCTTTGTATAAACATATTCTGCCCCTGCTTTTGGGAATATAGAGGAGAGCTCTGCATAACTAAGACCGCTGAGTGCTGCAACAAAGGCAGCAATAATAAAAGAAATCCAGACACCATTTCCTGCAAGGCCTGCGGCTTTTCCAATGAGTGCATAGATTCCTGCGCCAAGGATTATGCCTACACCACAAAGGGTTGTTGCCCAGAGTCCAAGTTCTCTTTTAAGCTTTATTTTTTGCATGGAAACCGGGCATATATTTCCTTAAGGATTTAAAACCCTTTAGGACAGGGGTTAGCGCATTAATGCTGACTTTAGAGAGCAGGCATGGGAGTGTGGTAAAAATCCTCAAAAAATATGGAGTAAAGAAACAACCAAAGAAACGTTCGGGAAAGGAAAATACAGTAGGAATAGAAAGCTCCGGGAATAGGGTAATTTTTAAATAGATTTGGTTGAAAAAGAGATTATGATAAATAATATTTTTTCAATAATGCTTGTTATTTTTGTGCTGATTACTGCTGTGGCTCTACTGTATGTGGCATTTGTGATGGACCTCTCTATAACAGAAGAGGATGTTGAAAAGATTGATTTCCTTAAACCTATTGAATTCCCTCCTTTAGAGCCTGAAGCAGCAGAAGAAGAAGAAAAGAAAGGTGAAGAAGAGAAAGAGCCTGAAGAGGAAATTCCTTTTGAACCTCAACTTGAACCGGCAGTGCTTTCAAGAAATGCATATGAGTGCACCCTTGAGCAGGAGAACTCAACAACAATTGCAAAGGTTTTTGGAGAGAAAGCACGCTTCACGATTTCCTACACTGATAGCTCTGCAATCGAACACATATTTATTGGAAGCGAACAAACATCCAAGAATGTGATATACACTACCGAAGTGGCAATGAATAAATTCAAGCCAAAACACCTTGCCAAATGCGATTGGTATCAGATTGATTATAATGAAATTGAGGAAGTTCTGGAAGAATTGATGCTTTCTGAGAAATTTGAAGTAAAGGATTTTGGACCTCATTTTAGAATAGAAAAGCAGTATGAATTGAATTACGAATGCTTCCCTGGAAATTTCGGGGACAACCTATTTATTCCAGAGGGAGATGTCTGCGAAGTAACCTATGAGATTATCAAGGCAATTAAAGATGCAGAACCCTACCTAAAAGAGATTCAGAAGCTCGGAGAGAATCCTTGCACTGGCTTGGAAATAGTGGAGGAGCTTAGGTGCGAAAAAGCAATGGGGCCTTTCCTGGAATATTGGTAAATTATTTTCCCTTCCAGGATAAAAGTTGAGAGACTTCTTTCAGGAAACTTTTTAAATCTCTGCTGTACAATCCCCTCATGGAGAAGCCATTGCTCATACTGTGCATAGACAGAGACAACGATTTATATGAAAAGGCCAAGATTCACGGGCCGTTAATAGGAAGGGAAAAAAACCTTGAAGCGGCAGTAAAACTCTCTCTTATTGACCCTGAAGACACAGATGGAAACAGCATTTTTTATGCAATAAAACTTTTTGATAAATATAAAAAAGAGAAAACACCGGTAGAAATAGTTACTCTTACTGGACATAAAAAAATGGGCATCACAGCAGACATGGAAATAAGCAAACAGCTCACAAGGATACTTAAGGAAATACCTGCAGAATCCTGTATCTTTGTATCTGACGGGGCATCGGATGAAGTTATACTGCCTGTTATACGTTCAAGAATAAACATTGAAGCAGTGAAGGTTGTTGTTGTAAAACAGGCAAAAGAGCTTGAAAAAACCTATTTTGTCATTCTGGAAAAATTAAAAGACCCTTATTATGCAAAAATATTGCTGGGGCTTCCTGCAATACTTATACTTCTATTTTCCCTGTCTATGGAATTCGGATGGGGCTGGAATCCTGTTGGAATATTAGTAGGGCTTCTTTTAATGATAAAAGGATTCGGAATAGATGAGTATGTAGGAAATATCATAAAAGAATTCAGATTTTCAATAGAAAAAGTAAGCTGGGTTGCATATCTTTGTGCACTTGCACTGCTTGTGCTGGATATATGGGTAGGCCAGCAGGCATACTTTAATGCACATGCATTGGGGCTCGATGGAGTAAATGTCTTTGCATATATATTGAAATCCGTATTTTCATTGCTGACGTGGATACTCATACTGGTTATACTCGGAAAGGTAATGGATGCACTTATTGAGAAAAAGAAATTCTTGATTACTAGATATGCAACTTATATGATAGCAGTATTCATTGCATCGCTCGTTATGGGTGTTGGGGCCGATTGGGTAATCAACCTTACACCTCCTTATGTTTCTTTTGGAGACCTTCTTTTTACAATTGTGTATTCTATGTTTATTGGATACGTAAGTGTAAAAATAATAGAAATGATAAGAACTGAAAGCATACTGAACATGAAGCTGGATGGAAGGGAAATAATAACAAAAGATGGAAGTTTTCTGGGAAAGGTTGTTGGCGTGGATGGAAAAAAGGAAATTCTTGTAATACAGACTCATTTGGGAAGGAAGTTTAATCTTGGATTTAAAAATATCTCATCAATAGAAGAAAGCATCCTATTGAAATAATCAGTCAAGACTCCTTTTTATTTTTTTTATAAGTTCTTTTTTGGCAGTGCAGTCCTCAAGTGCCGTATTCAGGACATCCACTATGTTCTTCACCTTTACTATATTAATCTTTTTTCCTACTTCTTTTGAAAGGTAAAGGTCCCTTGCATTGGAAGCAGGGATTATTACATTCTTTAGTCCTGCATTAACCGCTGCCTCAACCTT
>JAGMCT010000011.1 GCA_023129075.1 Microcaldota archaeon | reverse complement strand
CAGCTTATTCAAAAGGAGACAAGATAAAAATATCTAATGGATGGGTTTCTGAATTTCAGGAAGAACTAAAAGTTTCTCCTGGCAGAAATGGAAAGATTGAAAAGATTTGAACTATACAAGTTTCAGGTCAACAATCCCTTCATAGAATTGCCTGCTCTTAGTAAAAAGAAGCGCCTTATTTGAGGTGCATGCCCCTGCAATAAAAAGTTCTCTTATTTTCCTGGCAGGGTAAAGATTGTTTAATTTATAGGCTTCATAAGCAGCAGCCCTATCAAAAGAAAGGAGAGTGAGACTCTCAAGCAACCCAACCACCTTCGCCTTGTTCTGTACTGCACTAAGAAGTTCAAAAAATGTTATGGAAGTTATGCATAATTCTTCATTTTGAGTGTAATAACTTATTTTCTCAACAGTATTCTGTTCTCCTCTTAGAAAATCCAGAACAACATCGGTGTCAAGGCAAATCTTAACCATCCTTCCACCTTGTTTTTTCTCTTAACAAAAATCTTCTGTCTATCTCTTTTTCCGAAAGAGAACCTGCAAAATCCATCAGTCCTGCACTCTTAATTCTTTTTTCTTTTAAGAGATATTCTATAGCCAGGCTGAAACTCATTCCCTTCTTTTTCTTTAGTTTGGAAAGCTCCGAATAGACATCGTCGCGGATTGTAATTACCCTAACCATAGTAAATACATTTAGTAAATACATTTAAAACCCTTTCGACTGTAACAAAAAAAAAGTGTGAAAAAAAGAAAAAAAGTTGAAAACCCCTCACGAGAGAAAAAATAAAGTATTTAAATGGGCTTAACGGTATCATAGGTACAAGGCGATATATATGGAAGATCTGATAAAATCTGTAATTGGGGAAAGTAATCCGTCATCCTTGGAAAAGGACGCGGGTGATGAGGGCATGAGTTCCGAGACAATCAAGATTGTCACGGTAGGTGTAGGTGGAGCAGGAAACAATACCATCAACAGGCTGATTAAAACAGGAGTAAAGGGAACAGAACTTGTAGCAATTAACACAGATAGACAGCACCTCAACATCGTGCACGAAAAATCAAAGAAGGTGTTGATTGGTAAAAGCATCACAAAGGGACTTGGTGCAGGTGGTTATCCTGACCAGGGAGAAAAATCTGCTGAAGTTGACAGACCACTTATTGAAAAAGAACTTGAAGGAGCACACCTTGTGTTTATCTGCGCAGGAATGGGCGGAGGAACAGGAGGAGGAGCAGCACCTATTGTAGCACAGATTGCAAAAGAGCAGGGTGCAATCACAGTTGCAATGGTAACCTATCCATTTGCTTTGGAGAGAGCAAGAAAGAAGAAGGCAGATGAATCTATTGCAAAATTGAGAAAGAACTGCGATTCAGTAATTATCATTGACAATAATAGATTGGTTAAACTGGTTCCAAACCTTCCAATGACCGAGGCATTCGCTGTTGCTGATGAAATTCTTGCAAGAGCAATCTCCGGACTTGTATGGACCATTACACAGCCGTCACTTATTAACATAGACTTTGCTGATGTAAGAGCAATCATGCAGGGTGGAGGAGTCGGATTCATTGCTGTAGGTGAAGGAAAAGGAAACGAACGAGTCAATGCAGCTGCTGAAGGAGTAATCAAAAACAAACTGCTTGATGTTGACTTTGAAGGTGCAAAGGGTGCAATAATCCACATTTCTGGAGGTTCTGACCTCACACTCGGAGATGCTATAAAAGCAGGAGAGATAATTACAGAAAGAATGGATGCTGAAGCAAACGTAAAATGGGGGTCAAGAATAATGCAGAACTACGATGGAAAGCTTGAGATTGTTGCAATTGTTACCGGAGTTAAGGGAGCAAGCATTCTTGGTTCAGCTGGAGAGGGCGATTCAGAAGATGATGAATTGGCATCCTATACAGAAGAGCTTGAGATGCTTGGTTAATCTCTCTTCTCTTTTTTTCTTCTTTTTTTATTTTAATTTTGTAAAACTATTTTGTAAAATATTATATTAAAAATTCATGCGGTAGCCGGGGCTCGAACCCGGGTTGCTGGCTTGGGAAGCCAGAATCCTACCACTAGACTACTACCGCTCAGAAGTAAAGCCATATTACAACCAAACCAAAGAAAAGCTCAATGAACATGAATACTAAGGTTAATTTGTACTCTTCAATGCCGTTGAAGAGCTTCATTACAAGCTGGGCAAAACCCCGGACCTTTCCTCCAAGAGGATAAAGCTTACCTTCTTTAAGTTCGCCCCACCAGTTCTTATTCGGGAATTTATTCCACAGCTTAATGAAAAAATCTATTACAAATGGAACCATAAGGATTGCTCCTGCACTCTCAAGGTTTCCGATGATTACTGCGGTTGCAAGTGTCGCGCCTATTGTAAGGTTTCCAACATCCCCGGGGAATACCTTCGCAGGCACAATATTGTACGGGAAAAAACCGATAAGAGCAGCAAGCATTGGAATACTAAAGATGAGAATCTCATGGTTTCCATTTGAAAACCCGAGCAGGGACATCACTGCAAAGATAACAATTCCCATTCCCGATTCCATGCCGTTGAAACCTGCAAGCATGTTTGTGAGATTTGATGCAACAGCAATCCCTATGGGAACAAGAATAAGGAGATAAAACAAGCCGAAATCAACAGTTCCTATAAAAGGAAAGCTCATAGCGGTGCTTCCTGCAGCAGTAACAGCAATTAGAGGAATGGCTGCAAAAATGGGGAGGAATGCCTTCACTGCCTGCGGAATATCCAAAAGGTCATCAAGGATTCCTATGAAAGCAAGTGAGAGTATGGTTATTAAGCCGGCCAAGATGAAAGGAAGGTTTATGGAATAGGAGTCAATTGTATGGAAGAATATTGCAAGGAGTATTCCTGCTGTCAACCCTGCAACGATGGCAATGCCTCCCATCTCAGCAACCTCAGGTTTTCCCTTCTTGTTTACATCCCTTCCCTTAAAACCAAATCTTTTCAGGCGCGGAATAAGCACCCTAAGAAAAAGAAATGTAACAAGAAAGGAAAGAACAAATATAGCAATATAAAAAAGCATTGGATTACCTCTCAAAAATATACTGGCCGTCTGCAACCTTTTTAAGAGTCCAGGCAAAAACCTCCTCAAATGGAGTGTTTTCTATTCCCTCCCTAAGAATTACTCTGTTGTCCGGACTATAAAATGGGAGCTCATTATCAAGAAGAAAAACATGTGTAAACGGAATCTTTGTTCCTCCAATATTAGAAAAAAGTAGTGCGTCTGCAAGCGCTAGCTCTTCTCCTGAAGGAAGCATAAGCAGAACATACATTGAATTGGAGAATTGTGCATATGTTTTTTCGTTGTGTGTGGTTGTTCCTGTGTAAGAGAAAATAGCAGGGCTTCCTTCAAAATAAAGGTCAAGTGAATCAGAAGAAACCAGCACCCGTTTTATCCCTGCTGTGGTTTTGTTAAGTAAAACTGGATTTTCACCTGAAAGATAGGAATATGTATTAGAATATGCAAGAACCGCGCCCTTTTCAGAAGAATAAAGTGAAAGTGTTTCCTCGGATGGAATTATTATCTTTTCTCCATCAACGGAACGGGCAGATGAAAGCGAGAAAGCAGTAAACAAAGAAAGTATTACAAGTGCAGAAAAAACAAGATGGAAAATCTGCTCATATTTTAGGTTGTAAAGCAGAGCAACAGGATAGAATAGTATAAAAGCAAAAAGGCCGATGATTGCTCCTTTCAAAGGGTCAAAGGAAACAAATGCAAAGGAAAGGAAAGCAAGAAACATGAATAAAAGATGCGGAATTTTGAGACCTCTTTTTACAAGGTATTTGATTCCAAGAACAGAAGAAAAAAGTATTAGTGGAAAACCCATTGGAAAAAACATTGAAATTAAAGAGCCTGCAAAAAGAAGCCTTTCTTCTGTCTTTTCAAAAAGAAGAGGAATTGAAAATGCAATGAACGGTGCAAACCAGTAAGGCAGGTAAATGGGAAATTCAAGGCTAAGAAAGAGGAAAAAAGCTGGAATCAGATAAAGCAAAGAGGCCCAGCCTTTGCTGAAATAATTATAGGCTGCAAGCGTAAGAGGAATGAAAAAAGAGGCAGGATAAAGGCAGACCATTCCTATAAAAGGAATAAAAGATAAGGTAAAAAACCGGCTTTCCATAAGGTAAAAACCTATTGCAGAAAGCAGAAATGCAGTTAGAAAATTTCCTGAAAGCAGGAATGTTGAACTCAGAAATAATGGAGGGGTGGTTGCAACCATAAGGGAAAGCAGAAACGCCTCTGGTTTTTTTATGTGCCTGCTGAATACAAAATAAAACAAACATGCTGAAACTGAGAGAGAAATTAATGAAATTAAACCAAGGTATTCCTGGGGGACGTATGAAAAAAAACCCAACTCTCCATAACCTTGTTCTGAGATACCCGAATAGAAAAATAATAAAAGAACAAATGGAATCAACAAACTCGCAATAGCATATATATCAATTTTCATGCTCTCATCTCCTGTAGAAGTTCCTTAGCACGGTTTAAATTAAATTTCTTTTCCTCAATGAGCTTATCTGCTAGGGTATCAATCTCCTGCGGTCCTCCTGCACCCGCAAGTATTGCAATGTTCCTTGCATGCAGTTTCATATGGCCCTTTTGTATTCCTTCTGTAGAAAGTGCCTTTAACGCAGAGAGGTTCTGGGCAAGGCCAACAGAAGCCATTACCATAGAAAGCTCCTTTGCTGAGTTTACTCCCAATATTTTTAATGCTATGCCGGATGTTGGGAGAGAATTTATTGCGCCTCCTATAGTGCCTACCGCAAGCGGAATTTCTATCCTCCCGGCAAGATCTCCGCTTTTATTTTTTTCAAAATGAGTTAGGGGGGAGTAACCCTCTAAAGAAGCAAAGGAATGAGCTCCTGCTTCAACAGCCCTCCAGTCATTTCCTGTTGCCAGGGCAACAGCATCTATCCCGTTCATTGTTCCTTTATTATGTGTTGCGCATCTGAATACATCATTTCTTGCCATCTCATAGCAGTCCAGAATTCCTTCTATTGTTTCCTCTCCAATTACCTCTTTTTTCCATACTGCCTTTGCCCTTGCCTTTCTTTTTATTGCCAGATTGGTGAGTATTCTTAGGCGTGATTTTCCTTCAACCATCTCAGCAATAGATGGAGCTATCAATTCCATAACAGTATTTACTGTGTTGGCGCCCATTGCATCCCGTACATCTATTTCAAATTCAAGGATAAGCATACCTCCTCTTTTGGTTTTCAGGAACCTGCTTGAAAAAGAGCGGAATCCCCCTCCGTATTCCTCCATCTGTTTTGCGTATTCCTTTGCAAGAGAAGAAATAAGTTCTTTATTTTCTTCTATTTTATTCAGACTTTCTTCGGAAACACCTACTATTTGGAGCTGGCCTGTCATTATGGGCTCATCTGCCTCGGCACTAAACCCTTCGGGAAGGATGAGTTTTGCCCCATGGGATGCTGCTGCAACTACTGAAGGCTCTTCTATTACCATCGGAACAAGATAATCCTTTTTGTTTATGCGGAAATTGGTTGCTATGCCAAAGGGCAGATGCGAAACACCAAGAACATTCTCAATCATCAGGTCTGCTCTGTCTATTTTAAGTGAGCCTGTATCCAAAAGTATTTTTATATCTCCCTCGGAAAGAATCCCTTCTTTTTTTAGCAATGCAAGCCTTTCATCTACAGAAAGTTTATAGAAACCGGAAATTTCCATGAAAAGAGATTGAAAGAAAAAGTTTAATAATGTTCAGAATACGGTTTGGGAAAAATTTCTAAGGAATTTTAAGAGAGGATAAAAAGCAGGTCTCCTTAATATGGATTTGAGTTTTGCATCCTTTGTGCACTTTGCAATCCTGCATGCTTTTTGGATTTCTTCTTTGGATGCATATGGAAGCAGAAATTCCACAATTTTGTATTCTTTTTTTTGTACTGAGATTAAAAAGGCGGTTCTTCCTGCATGGGTCATCAAATCAGGAAATGCACCGTACTCTTTCATGAATCTAACCAAATCTAAATTACCATTATAAGAGGCAATCATTAGAGGAGATTCGCCCCATCGGTTTGTTATATTCAGAGAAACTCCCTCCTGAACAAGGGAAAAAACCTCTTTTTCAAGATTCAGGGAGGATGCAATCATTAGTCTGGCTTGTTTTGAGAAAATTTCTGGATTTTCATTATAAAGAGAAAACATGGGTGATGCATACCTATTGAAAGCATATACATCATCGGCTTTGTTCTCAAGAAGAATCCCTGCTTCAATCTTTCTATTGCGGGAGAATGCCACGCATAATGGAGAAGCACCGTTCTTATCCAAAACATTTGGAGAAACACCTGCTTTTATCAACTGAAAAAATCTTCCTCTTTTTAAATTCTTTATAGAATCAAACAGCAGGTCCACGTGGTGCAGTCCTTTTATCTTGCCGGGATTATATCTCCTGCCGTTCTTCATTAGAAAAGGCCTTCCGATGGTTCTGGGTCTCATAATTAATTAGTGTGAAGAAATCTATTTAAAGTTAACCCTTATGAAAAAATGTGTAATCATCTATCCAATTCATCCAGAGCTTTGGAGATATTCTTCAAAGAAAGCTCAAATCTTTCCTGGTAGGCAGATTTTATTGCCTGGGAAAGAGAAGAATCAGAAATGTAATAGCTTCCTTTTTTTCTTTTCAGGAAGCCGTTTTCAACTAATTTCTGAAGATGATAATAGATTGTTTTTTCGCTCATTGAAAGCTGGGAAGAAAGCTCTTTTGCGGTAATTCCTTCTTTATTCTTAATCAAAAGGTCAAGCAGTTCAAGGATGTTTGTTCTGGATTCCTGAGGGGAAACAAGGCCCAGGGAAAGGGCAATCCATCTTATAAGGGATTTTCTTGTAAGCAGAACCTCTTCCGGGAGGCTCATCTTTCTGAGGATTAATTCGGATTCAATATATTTGGATTCAGGAATCATGAGTGAATAATAGAAAGAAAGGTTTAAAGAAGTACTCACGGGGTACTCTCCAGTATTTAAGATATGTTTAAATATGTTGTTGCTATAAAAGTATTGCGGTGGTTAACTGATGGACGAGATTGGGTTTAACTTTGGGAACGTAAAAGAGCAGTTGATTGGGGCTATAACAGAGCAGCTTCTTGATTGGGATTGGGAGAAGAGAAATAGTGCTGCTGAAAACTTGAAATATAGGACGGCAAGAATAAGGGAAGGGGTATTGGATCTACTTATAGAAAAGCTTTCTGATAAGGATTGGGAAATTAGGGATAGTGCTGCTGGGGCTTTGGGACATATAGCTGAAAAAAGTATGGATGTTTCTATTGCTATTCCTGAACTTGTAAAAACACTTAAAGATAAAATTGGGCAGGTAAGGGACGATTCTTCACGGGCTTTAGAAAATACTGTCCCGGAGTGCACAAAGAAAGAATTGTTGCAATTCCTGAGAAAAATAAGGGGTTCTGCAGAAGCAAAGCAACTTTCAAAAAAAATCTACGAAAAATGGATGAAGAAAGAGAACGAGAAAACCGGAGAACTGCAGAAACCAAAAATGAAGAGACCGGAAAAAGGACCTGAGAAAAGGAAATTGAGGAAAACGGTGAACTGATGGATGAGACCGGGTTTAAATTGGAACGACGCTTAGCGGAAAAAACCGATGAAGAGACTTTGATTCATGTTATAAAAGGGCAACTTACCGGTTGGGATTGGAGAGTTACGGATAGCGGTGCTGAGCACCTGAAATACAGTCAGAAGAAGGTGAAGAAAGGGGTATTGAATCTGCTCATAAAAGATCTTTTTGATGTGAATGGAGAAGTGAGAGAAAGGGCTGCTGGAGCTCTGGGGGATATCGCTGAAAAAGAGATTGATATCTCTATTGCTGTTCCTGCACTTGTAAAAGCACTTAGAGATGAGGTTGAGCAGGTGAGGGACGATTCTTCACGGGCTTTAGTAAATACTGTTTCTGGGTACAAAACAAAAAAAGAATTGTTGCAATTCCTGAGAAAAATAAGGGGTTCTGCAGAAGCAAAACAACTTTCAAAAAAAATCTACAAAAAATGGATGAAGAAAGAGAACGAGAAAACCGGAGAACTGCAGAAAATAGAAATGAGAAAACCACAGAAATTGAGTAGTAAAAACAAGATAAGGAAGGTACTGAATTGACAGTGGAAAATCGCAAGGTATATATTTAAAATATTGCTTATTCTTATAAGTGCGGTGTAAACTTGGACCTGAAATTATCTATACATCCTGAAATAATATTTGCATACCAGCAGAACCACGTGGACCTTAAAGTAGAGGTGCACAATACAGATAGGGAATTTGGGTGGTATGAATCAGATGTCATTGTCGGAGACAAACTCTCAATATTTCCTACAGGAAACAAAAGGAACGGGAGGATGAGATTCGGGACAATAAACAAGGGAGAAATGAAAAAGAAATCAGTAAAAATATATTCAAATAAATATACTCCTCCAAAAATATACAACTGTAAAGTCGTTGTATACTCTTATGATAAAAATGGTGTTATAGATGAAAGGGTTGAGAAGAGCATAGTTATGAGAAGCGAGGTGCAGAAGCCTGCAGTAATATAGGTGCTTAAATGTTCGGAACATCAGGAATAAGAGGGATTTATGGTAAAGAGATAACTCCATTGCTTGCTCAAAAAATAGGATATGCTTTTTCTTATGAAAATATTGTTGTTGCAAGAGATACAAGAAAAACAGGGGTTGCGCTTCTTCACGGGCTGGTTTCAGGAGTGCTGGGAAATGGAAGAGATTTGCTTGATGTAGGAATATTGCCCACCCCCGCAGTTGCATATGCAACAATGAAATATAAAAGAAACGGAATAATGATAACCGCGTCGCATAATCCTGCTGAGTATAATGGATTTAAACTAATGAGAAAAGGAAGGGAGATACTCGGAGAGGATGAAGAAAAAGTAAAGAAGAATATGGAGAGCATGCAGTGTTCAGGAACTTCAGGAATATTTGAAAGGGATTATGGGTTCAAAAATGAATACCTGGATTTTCTTCTTTCTTTGAATGGGAAGGACCTTTCAGGATTAAAAATTGTTGTGGACTGCAATGGTGCAGCATATAATATAACTCCTTATCTTTTATCAAAGGCCGGCTGCAAGGTTATAGGAATAAACTGCGAAGGGGGGGAATTCAACAGGCCTTCAGAACCAAGGGAAGAAAATCTAACTGCATTGAAAAAGGCGGTTGTTAATTATGGTGCTGATTTTGGAATAGCCCATGATGGGGATGGAGACCGAATGATTATAGTGGATGAAAAAGGAGAGGTGCTCAATCCTGATGTACAGCTTTCAATAATGATACTGGATGAACTTGAGAAAGAGAAGGGAAAGATTGTGAGCACTGTAGAATCCTCTCTTATGATAAAGGATGCTGTTGAGAAAGGAGGGGGAGAACTTGTGATTACAAAGGTCGGGAGCACCCATGTGGGGCTGGCTCTTGAAAAAGAAAATGCGGTATTTGGAGGGGAGCCTGCAGGGGAATATATCTATAAGAAAGGAGTGCATGTGCCGGACGGGCCTCTTGCAGCCCTGAGATTCGCAGAAATAACAGCAGAAAAAGGAAGTATTCATAAGATGGCATCGGAATTCAAACCCTCTCCAATGAAAAGAGAGAAATTCAGGATTGAGAAAAAAGAGATGGAAAGAATAATGAACGAGCTGGAGATAGAAGGAAAAAGGAATACTCTGGATGGACTTAGGATAGACCATGAGGATTATTGGATTCTTATAAGGCCTTCAGGAACCGAACCTGTGATAAGAATAACTGCCGAAGCAAAGGATAAGGAAACCCTTGAAAAGATATACGAGAAAGCAAGGAAAACAGTTGAGGTATACTAGAGTTGATGAGAATATGAAAAGACTGCTTGTTTTTTTGCTGAATAAAGGAGCCCATGTAAAACCCTTTAAAATAAGCACAAAGGAACTCGGAGAAGTGCTCTTAATGAGCCAGCAGAACATCTCAGTATTGCTCAGAAAGATAGAGGAATTAGAATTGGTGAAAAGAACAAATAAAGGAATTGAAGTAACGGATAAAGGATATGAAGAACTGAAGGATGAGTACTTGGTACTTAAGAGTATATTTGAGGATGAAGATAAGAGGATAAGGGGAATGGTGATGAGCGGGCTCGGAGAAGGCAGATATTATATTAACAAGGAAGGATACAAAAAACCAGTGAAAAAACACACAGGATTCGAACCCTACCCTGGAACTCTTAACATAAGGATACCTGACAACAAAGTGAATACTATAAAAATGCTGAAAAAAAGCGGAATAAAAATAAGGGGATTTGAAAGCAGGGGAAGAAAATTCGGGGATGCTGTAATTTATCCGTGTATTGTAAAGGGGAAAAAATGTGCAATGATTTTTCCGGAAAGGGCTCATCATGAGGAAAATGTGATAGAGATTATAGCTTCTGAATATCTTAGAAAAAAGATGAAACTAAAAGATGGAGATATGATAAAAATAGTAGTGGAATAATTATTGTGGAAGGCATTCGCCCCATTTCCCGCATTCGTTGCATTTTCTTTTTCCATAAGAACAGGCATCCAGAGCGCAGAATTCTTCTTCTCCTATTGTGCATTCAGCATCCAGAATACATGGGGAAAAGAACCCGTTCTGGCATTCCATGAATCCTTCGCATTCTCCTATGGTGCAGGAAAGCCTTTCTCCAGGGCTGCATAAGACTTGGGGAGATTCTTGTTTGGGCTGTTCAGCTGATTGCTCAGGGAATTGCTGGTAAATTACAAGAACAATAAGAAAAAGAAAAATGAAAAAGAAAAAAAGGGCAGGAGGCCATTTCATCGGTTCACCTATATTCTAAATAAACCTGATTGTTTGTATGTGAATTTATCTGCTTTATAAATGAGAAAACCTCAAAGATACTGAATTCTTCAGGGGCTGTATTTATCTCACAGACAGGAACCTCCCCTTCATAAGTTATTCCTCCGAGTTCTGCTGCCTTTTCAAGAGCATCCCTCTTGTTCCCCAATTCATCAACAAGCCCTACCTCTTTTGCCTGTTTTCCGCTCAGAACTCTTCCGTCAGTAATCTCATCAAACATCTTCATGTCCAATTTAGAGCCCCTGTGCTCAAGGATAACAGATTTGAAATCAGAGTAGATTTCATCTACAATTGTCTGCAATATTTCCTTTTCTTCATCGGTCATCTCTCTGGAAATAGAACCCATATCCTTGTGCTCTCCTGCCTTTATTGTGCTTATATTTACTCCGAGATTATCAAAAAGCTCCTCCATCTGGAAAAGAGTAGCAATCACACCTATGCTTCCTGTAAGACATTGAGGGGAAGAAATTATGTAATCTGACGGGGCTGAAAGGTAGTATGCACCTGAAGCTGCAACCTCTCTAAAATAGGCAACCTGGGGTTTTTCAAGTTCTACTACTGCATCATATATTTCAGAGGTTCCGACCACTGAACCTCCAGGTGAATTTACCACAAACAAAACGGCTTTTACATCGTCTCTTTTATCCAATGCCCTAATTCTTTCGGCTATTTCATCAGAACCAAGTGTCCCTGCATCCATTAATGAGGGTGGAGTTCCCCCTACCATTATATCTCCGGTTATCTCAACAACCCCTACACATTCAGATGGAGGAAGAGAAAGAAAACCAAGACCTGTAATTACTAATCCAATTATTACAAAAAATGAAATCAAACCAAGAACGAAGATTCCTATCACAGAATATTTCAAAAAATCGTTAAGTTTTGCCATGACATCTGATGGGAGCATCCTTTTTAAAAAGTTGGGAGCAGAGATAAACCAAATCTTTTTATATATTCTTACGATTATCTTAATACTCATTTGGAGGGGCCATGGCGTAACCAGGTAGCGCGGCAGGCTCCAGGTTGCTCTTAGCAAAAAGAAACCTGCAAGTTGGGGTTCGAATCCCTATGGCCCCATGGGGTGGGAATATGGAAGAAATGAAAAGGATTTACCATCTGGACCCTAAGGTCCGCGTTGTGTGGCTAATCAGAACAGGAGGGATTATACTGCTTCTATTGTTATTATTGGTGCTGATTATAACGCCGTTTACTCCAATAAAAGAATATACTTTTTGGATAGCATTGATTTTACTTGCGATTAGCATTGCTTATGCAATATGGCTTGAATTGCATTATCAGGAGTATACCTATGAATTTTATGAGGACAAACTGAGGATAAAAAGGGGAATTATCAACAAAGAAAGAATAAACATACCCTATGATAAAATACAGAATGTAAACATCAAAAAGGACATAATGGAAAGATTGTTTGGACTTGCAACAGTGAGGATAGAAACTGCAGGTACAAGTCCTGGGGAAGCTGAAGGTATTATTGAAGGAATAGGAAATTACAAGGCATTTACACGCTACTGTATGGAGATGGCTGAGGAGACAAGAAAGAAAACGCATGTGGGCAGGAGAGAAGCCACAGAAAAAGGAACTAGTTACCTTAAAGAAATCCTGAAAGAAATGAAAGAATTAAAAAGGATTATGATGGAATATCATAAACCAATCAAAAAAGGTAGGAAAAAATGAACATCTTTGAAAGAACAAGACTGATTAGTGCGCGTGCTCTTCAACTTTATTTGGGAGCTCCTCCCATGGTAAAACCTGAAAAAGGGACGGATTTCATTGAGGTTGCAAGGATTGAATTTGAAAAAGGAGTAATTCCTCTTAAAGTGATAAACCAGGGCTCGTAGTCGAACGGTAAGACGCTGTCTTCGCAAGGCAGAGACTCCGGGTTCAATACATTTTCTAGAGGCTCTAGGGAGTGGGAAAATCCCGGCGAGTCCATATACCAAGCGGGAGAAGCGTCTCCCTCCTAGTAGAACCAACCCTCTCTAAATTGAATATTATTTGGTTAAAATTCATCAGACGCTGTTGGCTTCATCATCTTCCACAGAAGTATATAGGAAACCCTCTGTGGTCTCAGAGGTTGTACACATCATCATTTAATTAATATACGAAAGAATAGTATATAAATCTATTGTTTGTTAAACAATGTTCCTCTTTTTATAACTAATGTAATGCCCCTTTAAAAAAATTTCCCCCTTAAAATAATATATGGCGCAAAAAAGAAAAGAAAAAGGAGGATTCAAAGAACAAAAACTATTAGCACCAGAAATACAACAATCTAAAATGAAACTTAGGCCTGTTAGAAAAATTAGTCCAAAAACAATCCTTCAGACAAAAATCAAGGAGCAGCTAGAGAACTCGTGGCTTCCTAAATTTGAGGAGAAAGGAGTAGACATAAAAGGAAAAATAAAAGACGTTTATGCAACAGCAAAAAATACCATTACTTTTACGGCAGGAGGAGAAGAATGGAAATTGCGCGTGGGTCGCAAAATATTCTTGTCAAAACCAGGTGTTAATGTGAAAATAACATTTTAGCAGGTGAATTTATGGTTTTAAAAGAAAAAGAGTCTATTGAGGAATTCAAGAAACCTGAAATATTAACCATGGTGCCGAAGAAATTGGTGAAAGCCGAACTGGCGCGTGCTCAGGAACAGGCGCAGAAAATATTTACAGCTGCATGGGAGCCTTTTGAAGGAAAGGTAGAAAACTCAGAGATAGGCAGACTCATAAAAAATCCTGAAACATTCAAAAATGCAGATGTGAAATATGCATACAATAAAGAGAAAGAATTGTACAGCGCAATAATTACAATAAAAGGAAAAAAGTACATTCTAAGTCTTGAAGTGGACAGCAAAGAAACAAAACTCCTTCTTACAAATTTAGAGGGAAAAAACATTGAGTTTATAACTCAAAAGGATGATAAAATTGAGGTGTTATGATGTTAGATGTATTTTGTTTGAGTGCGATACCTATTGGAGTAGTGATTCTATTTTTATTCTTGATAACGGTGAGGATTGTACCTGAATGGAGAAGGGGGGTAATGCTTACGCTGGGAAAATACAGCGGAGATATCGGCCCGGGTCTGCAGATAGTTATTCCTTTTGTGCAGAGACTGATAACCGTGGATACTAGAATTACTACTATTGACATTCCAAAGCAGGAGGTAATGACAAGGGACAACGTTCCTGTGTATGTGAATGCGGTTGTGTATTTCAAGGTTGAGAATCCGAAAAGGGCAATCCTTAGTATAGAGAATTACGCATATGCAATTTCACAGTATGCACATACTGCACTAAGGGATGTTATTGGAGGAATTGTTCTGGACTCTTTGCTTATAGAAAGGGAATCGGTTGCAGATGAAATAAAACAACTTGTGGATAAGGAAACTGAGGAATGGGGGGTTGATATCATTTCAATAAAGGTACAGGATGTTGAGCTTCCGGCCGATATGAAAAGGGCTATGGCAAGACAGGCAGAAGCAGAAAGGGAAAAAAGGGGAATGATAATCAAATCAAGGGGAGAAGCAGAAGCAGCAAACAATCTTGCAAAGGCAGCAGAAAAACTTGCGGAGGCGCCTGGAGCACTGCACCTGAGAACGCTCTCAACCCTTTCGGACATATCTACAGATGCATCAAACAAGATAATATTTGCCATTCCAATAGAGGTGCTTAAAGCAATAGAATCTTTTGGAGCAGGCAAAAAAAAGAAATAAGACAAAATCAGGGAGCAAATTTATAGCTCCCTCCTTCTATTCTAAGGGCCTTCCCCTCAATTATTGCTTTTACTAATTTTTCTCTTCCAGAAGAAAGAAGGCGGGAAAGAGTAGGCTGGGAGATATTCATTTTTTTTGCTGTTTCAACTTGGTCCAATCCTTTATAATAAGTTAATCTAAGGGCCTCAAGTTCGTCAAAGGTAATGACAACTTCCTCAAGAGCTCTGAACGGAACCCCTGCTGGCTTGAAATAGGTTATGCCAGGAAGATGAAATATCCTCCTGAATCTTCTCGGTCTTGGCATGATGGGATATAATATTTCAAAGTTTATGATATTACTGCAGGGCCTCTGCACATTTTCCGTTTTTTATTTCAACAGCTATTCCTTTTTCCTGCATCGCATACTGGAAGTTTCCGCCCGTGTTTCCTGCGATTACCTTTTTTACTCCCTTGTCCAAAAGCATCTTAGCAACTCCATAGGCAGCCCCTCCGGTTCCAACAGCAAAAGGATTCTCAAGAACCTCCTCTAGTTTACCATTTGAAAAAATAAGGTAAAAAGGAGCTCTTCCTGCCCTTTCGCTTATTACTGAATTCTCATCCTTTGTTTCGCATGCAACTGCTATTTTCATTTTATCACCTTTAATCATTTCAACGGAAAAAACATCAACAAAAGAAAAACAAGAGATTTGAAAAGGGCTTTCTATGCCCTCCTGAGATTCATCTTCTTTCACTCTTTCAAAAGCTCTTTTATTTTTTTTAATCTTTCTTCTATATCTTTTTTCTCATCTTCAAGGAATTTTTTTTGTTCTTCCTTTGAAAGAGGCATTCCATATTGTTCTGGAGCTTGTCCTCCATAACCATAGGTTCCATAATCCGGACCGTAGCCTTGGCCGTAGCCTCTACCTGGGCCTCTTCCGTAGCCTTGGCCGTAGCCTCTACCTGGGCCTAAACCTCCCCCGCAGGGGCCAAAACCCCTTCCTGTCCTTGGACCTCTTCCCCATGGGCCCATTCTATCTCTATATGGCATATATATCACCTTTTTGAATTATTATTCAATATATAATGAATAAGTATGCATAACCTTAAATAGTTTTCTATTCTGTGAGAAGAAAAAATCAAAATGGAATAGGAACCCATAGTCCGATGTGGCCTGCTATCCACACCCATGCCTTGTAGTACCATTTGCTCCTGTGCTCAATTACCTTCAGAAGAGAAGAGAATACCTCCCTTTCCTCTGAACCCATCTTGCTTTCACTGACTTTTTTGTGCTCCTTGCCGTCAATTATCGTTATCTCTTCCTGCTTTCCAATCTGCTTGTTTGCCTGTCCGTACCATGGAGGTAAAGAAGACTTCTTTTTGTTTAGTGCTTTGATGAAATCCCCTGTTGTTATCTTTCTTTCCTTTCCTGTTTTGAATGCCTCTTTCCAAGGTATGGCTGCTGCATCTTCAACAATCGCCTTCAAGTCTGCGGATGCATAAGCATATGTTGCAAGGGCAATTCTCACAAAGGCAATCCTGCTTATCGGCCTTTTCTTTGAATGGAGTTTTAATATTGCAAGCCTTGATTTGAAGTCAGGAGCCGGAACATAAATGGATTTTGTGAACCTTCCGCTTCTTCTTAATGCAGGGTCCACATTCCACGGAGCGTTTGTAGCTGCAATAACAAGGACATTCTCATTGTGCGATTCTACACCGTCCAATTCATAAAGGAGCTGATTCACGGCCATCTTGAGCGCCTGACCTCCACCTTCTCCTCCTGAATCCCTTCTTGAACCTATGGCATCAACCTCATCAAAAAAGATTATGGAGGGGGTGTTCTTCCTTGCAAGTTCAAAAACCTTATGTATGTTCTTTTCTGTATTGCCTACATACATATCTAGTAAATCTGAAAGTTTGGCATTAATGAAACCTGCTTTTCCTTCTCCGGCGGATGCCTTTACGATATAGGTCTTTCCGCAGCCCGGGGGGCCGTAAAGCAGGATACCTCCGCCTCCGAGTTTTCCATATCTTCTTGCAAGGTCCGGCTTCAACAGAGGATAAACAATGCTGTCCCTTATTTCTTCTTTTAATTTTTCCATGCCAGCAACATCTACAAATGTCATATTTGGTTTCTCCAGCATCCGGATGTCTCCTTTTCCTGCTGTTGCCCCTTCCCCACTCTGCTTTCCTTTTGCAGATTCCAGGTGGGTCTTTGCATCTGAAAGAGCAGGGTCAAGCTTAAGGGCTTTTTCATAATCAGCAATTGCAGAATCTACTTCTCCTCCGTATTCTCTTGCAAGACCTCTTAGATGATAAGCCTCTGCAAAATCAGGTTTCAGTTCAACGACCTTTGTAAAATCCTCGACCGCCCTGTCATAGTCTTCAAGAGAAGCATAAGAGAGGGCGCGGTTGTAGTATGCCTTAAGATAACTTGGGTTCAGGGCAACTGCTTTATCATAATCCTTTATTGCATTTGAATAATCCTGTTTTCTATAGAATGCATCGCCCCTATTATTATATATAATTGGGTTTTTCGGGTCCAACTCTATTGCCTTCGTGTAATCTGCTATTGATTTTTCGTAATTCTTCAGCTGATAACCAGACAAGGCGCGGTTGAAATATGCCTCTGAAAAAACGGGGTTGAGCAGGATTGCAGTGTTGTAGTTTTCTATTGCTTTTTCATAATCTCCTTTTTCATAGTAATCATTCGCTATCTGATAGTAGTTTCTTGCATCAACTAATTGGGACTTTTTTTCTGGCATCAAAGAAACATAAAAAGATAATGTTTTTAAATTCTTTACTTCTAGATGGCTGTATGAGTAAAAAAGGCCAGGCAGCAATGGAGTATCTAGTAACCTATAGTTGGGCACTGCTTCTTCTTGTTATTGTAACCGTTGCCATTCTTTCTACCGGGATATTCTCTCCAAGCCAATTCATAAGGGAGGAGTGCAGTATCCACCCTGATATAGGATGCAGTGGGGCTCAGATTTACAATGACGGGAATACAAAAATTAATTTCAGGATTACAAATAATCTCGGGTATGATATACACGTTAAAGAGATAATATTTTATGTGAAGGGGGAAAGTGCTGGGAAGGAAACTAAAAATAAAAAAATAACTCAGGGAATGTATGATGAAACATCCAAACATGATTTAGGGGTTGAGCTTCCTCTCGGAACAATGCAGAGGGTGGACGTAGAAATTACATATTATACCTGTGCTCCGGAAGTAAATCCCGGGTGCACAACAGACTCTGATTTTGAGCATCTGATGGTTGGGAGAATAATAGGAAGAGTAAGCGAGGTGGAGTAAGATATGGGAAACATAATTCAAAGCATTAAACCTTTTCTATTTGGCATAATCGCAATACTTATTGGCTACCTTATGATGTATTCATGGCAGCAGACCTATTCCAATGCAGATACATTGGTTCTGGCAGGAGTATTTGCAGTAGGTGCAATCTTTTCCTATATAGCATTTCATTTCATGGGGAAGACTTAGAAGACTGCAAAATTAATCATGCAGCATTTTTTCAAGTATGCTTAATGCTTTTTTTCTTGTTTTTTCAGAGGGTTCTACCATGACCATTCCTTCTTTTGGCTGTCCGTATAAAACCACTCCTTCCTTTAAAAGATATATAAAAAGAAGCGCAAGAAGGTCCTCTTCCCCATCCACAAGAACTGCACCGCCGTTCATCATCATCTTCTCAACCATCGGAAGAGCCTCATGGGAAATTGTTCCGGCTGGGTTTCTAAGGGTTAATGGATTTTTGAATACTGAAAGAAGGGTTTTCTTCTGCTTTTCTGTAACTGGTTTTCGCATTATCTTAAAATCAAAAACAGAAACATAGGGAATTATGTTATTTTTAAGAAGAACAAGGACCGTTTCATCGCCTATTGCAAATATCTTTTTTCCCTTGAGTTTGGAGAAGTCCTTTACGAATTTTCCAAAAGGTTTTCTCAATTCTTTTCTTAAATTATCAGGAAGCTTAAGCATGGTTTTACAAGAAGAAGAGAAAAGAATTTAAACGGTTAAGCGTATATCTGAATTATGCTTTTATATGGGAAACCTGTTGCAGAAAAAATTCTTTCTGAGATAAAGACGGAAGTTGGAAAACTGAAAGAGAAACCAAGGTTGAGTATAATATTGGTAGGGAAGAATCCTGCATCAGAGATATATGTTAATAAGAAATTGAAAATAGCCGGTGAATTGGGGGTTGAAGCAACCCTGCATGAATTTGGAGAGGGTGTAAAAGAAGAGGACCTGCTTGAGGAAATAAAGGAACTGAATGAGAGTGAAGAGGATGGGATAATGGTTCAGCTTCCCCTGCCAAAACATATTGATGAAAAGAAGGTTCTGGAAACAATAAACCCTGAAAAGGATGTGGATGGTTTTCATCCATGTAATCTTGGGAAGCTTATGATAGGGAATCCTGCCTTTGTATCTGCGACCCCCTACGGAATCATGCATCTTCTTGAGCATTATGGAATAGAATTGGAAGGGAAGGAGGCAGTGGTTGTAGGAAGGAGCAATATCGTTGGAAAACCTATGGGTATTTTGCTTTTGAATAAGAATGCAACAGTTACGCTATGCCACAGCAGAACCAGAAATTTAGAAGAGCATACAAAAAGGGCTGATGTGCTTGTGGTTGCGGTAGGGAAAGCAGGGCTGATTAAGAAAAAGATGGTTAAGAAGGGTGCGGTTGTAGTGGATGTGGGGATTAACAGGGTTAATGGAAAGGTTGTTGGGGATGTTGAGAGGGATGTGGAGGAGATAGCAAAACTAACTCCGGTTCCTGGAGGAGTAGGGCCTTTGACCGTTGCAATGCTTATGAAGAATACGCTTAATGCTGCCAAACTAAGGCTTAAGTAATTTCATTTTGCAGTGGTTCTTTCCTTTTTTGTAGAGCTCCTTGTCGCATGTTTCCAAAACCGCCTTGTATTTCCGGGTAATGTGAATATAAATGGCATCATAAAAAGTCAGTTTTGTTTCTAGAGCAATCCCATAAACAGATTCTAATTCATGTTGGTCAGGATAAAGAACATTCTTCCAGTTAGAGAGAATCTTCAGAAAAGAAGCTGCCTCCTCCTTACCTATCTCTTTGAGGATAGTAGAGTGTTTCAGAACAACATTGCCGACTTCGTAAAAGGTAAGAGAGGTTATGAACCCATTCAAATCTATGTTTTTTTCCTTTATTCTTTCAAAAAAAGCAGAAGCATCGTAAATTATCATCGGTTTTCCCTTTCCTTCCTTATCTCTCTGGTTATGGAAGCAATCCCTATCTTTTTCACAGCCCTGCTCGCTTTATCCATTTCTTCCATAATAATTTCTCTTTTCTTTCTTTCAATTTTGCTTACGAGGGCCTCCCTTACGGTTTCCGAGATATTAATCCCTAATTCCTTGGTTTTCCTGTAAAGCTCCTCATCAATCCTTACATTTATGTTTGCAGACTTCATGTATAACATTTATGTCCATACATTTTTTAAACTAAGCATAAGTTGTTAATGTAGTTTGTTGGATTCCGTCAACTCTAAGGAATGGGAGTGCCCTTTTAAGATTCACCCCCAGACCTGCAAGAGATTCCATTGTTCTTATTTTCTTTTCATTTCTCACCCCTATTATTTTTTCAGTAGTTTGCGGTCCTATTCCAGGAATGCGCAACAACTCAGATTTGTCAGCATGATTAATTTCAATTGGTTTTTCAAAATAATTTCTGGCAAGGGTAATCTTTGGGTCTTTGTTTGGAAGCATCCCATCAAGGAATATTTTCTTTAATTCCTTTTCATGGAATTTGTATATTCTCCATAACCAGTCTAATTGGTAGAATCGGTGCTCCTTGTAAAGAGGAGAGGGAGATTTTCCTTCAAAGGGAGTTCCTCTCAAAGGTTTGAAAGAAGAATAATAAACACGTTTTGTTTCCATGAGTTTATACTGACTGAGCATGGTGTTGAAGATATCCAGGTCACTTTCCTCATCCACACCAACTATTATCTGGGTTGTATGGGATTTTTTCTGGTTTTTCACCTCATCCATCAGCCATTTCTGCCTAAGAAGAATATCGTTTTTCATATCCTTGCATGGAGAGATATAGGAAAGGTGCTCTGAAGAAACGGTTTCTATGTTTATACTTGCCCGGTTTGAAAGAGAAACCGCTTCCTTAATAGAGCTGCGGGAGGCGCCGGGCAGTATTTTCAGGTGTAAATATCCCTTGTATTTGTATCTTCTTCTCAGGATTCTTGCTGTCTCAATCATCATCTCCATATTTTTTTCTGCATCCGTGATTCCTGAGCTTAGGAAAAGACCGTCGTAGGTCCCTCTTTTGTAGAGAGAATAGAAAATATTTGCCATCTTTTGAGGTGAAAACGCATATCTATTCTGGGGGGCGGAAAGAGGACAGTACTTACAACCCATTTTGCAGTGGGTGCCCATTAGAACCTTAAGAAGATTACATTTAGTGGTGGTTCCACAGGCCTTGTCAAGAAAAGGCGGCGGTTCTTTCTTGTCCAAGTCCCAGCTGCCAAGAGCTGTAAGTTTTTTTAATCCGTCCATAAAAGAAGGATTGAAAAAAAGGTTTAAAAAGAAAAGGAGACACCTCATTTCCGGTGTTTCCGCTATTTTTTTCCGAATACAAGGTAGGCGGTGTGCAACAATCCAAAGTGTTTAGGTCTTACACCGAACTCGCGCACATCGTATTCCCTTACAATTGTTTCTGTCATTTTCAAATCCTTAAAACCGAGTTTTCTTGCAGTAAGGAAAAATTCCTTTGCCTGCTCTACATTAGGAAGGAAGCCTGAGATGAATCCTCCTATTTTAAGGGATTTGTAAGCATGGGGAAGGGCCTCGTGGGATTTTGGAAGGTCTAAATTAACAAGGTCAAAATTCTTTTCCCTTATTCCTTTGAAAACATCCTTAACCTTGAGTTTTAGGTTCTTTAGGCCGAGCTTCTTTATGTTGTATTCTATTATTTTTGCAAAATCCTCTCTTCTTTCGTATACTACTACTTCTTTTACAAGGCGGGCTGTGCTAAGGGAAAAGAAGCCTGAGCCCCCGCCTGCATCGAATACCCTGGAATCCTTGGAGATTTCTGTGTAAGCGATAATAGTGCCGAAATCCTTTGCAAGGATTGCAGAAGGGCCTCTTTTAAGGCCTTGGAGAAAAGAGGGGGTGAATATTTCTATATTGGGTTTTCGCATAAGAGAATATTCTTAGGAAAGAGTTTAAAATTTGAGGCAGTGTAAAGAAAGGGAAAATAACCATCATGTTTTTAAATATTACTACACATGAATACAGTTGCTTTTTATGGAAGGTGTGTAAATGACTGAAAAAAAGAAGACTTATGAAAAAAAGAAAATTGGAAATAAAAAGAAGAATATTTTTAAAAGAATCAGCTCAAGGTGGAAGGAGATTCTCGTGGGGGGAACTCTTATTACAATGGCTACGGTAGGAGGACTGAACTGCGGGGATGACAAAGACGAGCTGGCTAAAAACGATAAAAAAGATGTTAATGGAACGGTAGATGCAGGAGAAATGGATACAGGAAATAATGAAGAAGAAAAAGAAAGCGTCTCAAAGGCTATTCAAATCTGCAGAGATGGAGATTCAGAAACGAAAACAGTGACAGAAGGAGACGAATTCTATCTTGAAAATGGAGAAAAGATGGTTGTTGAAAGAATTGATATGATAGGGGATAAAACCTTTGTTGTTCTGAGAGGATTTGGAGATTTGTATTATTATGTAAGCAAGGGAGATTCCATAAACTTTTATATAGATGAAAATGGCCAGACGATTGCTGTGTGTGATACTGACAGGAGTACTGCTGAGATTGCAACGGATACAGAATTTGGAAAAGAAGAGGACGCAAGCAGTGTATGTATCCCGGTAGACGGAACAAGCACAACAGAAAGCAACATGGAACTGGCAAACGGGTCTGTGCAAAAAACAGAGGACATTTATACAATAGAAGGAGAGACCGGAAAGAATGAATGCGAAGGTGTTGAGGCAACACTTATCGAGGAAAAAACTACCTTTGACCCGGGTATAAAAAATTCAGAAATAAGAAAACAGAGAATAATTGTAAGTGTTCTTGGAGAATTCTATCTTCTTGATAGTATCTCAAATGATGAAGTAAAGCTTGCAATTGAGGATGTAGGAGAGAATCTTGGCTCTGGGGATAAAATTAAAGGGAAGGATATTGAGGTTGAGATTGAAGGTTTCGCCGGTAGAGATGGAAAAATATATGTAAATGTTGAGGTAAAAACAGACAGCGGAAAAATTAAACTTGTGTTAGAAGAACAAAGCGACCTTGAAATTGAATCAGATGGAAAAAAATATACCTTAAGAGTATTTGCATACAATGACGAAACAGAGACAATCGAGATGTCAATAATAAAGGGGGCTAAAATACTTGAGGATGGTAAAACAGTAAAATTCGGGTGGGAAGACTATAATGTGAATCTTAGTGTAACCAGCAAAACACTTGAAAGTATAGAATTAGAAAGGATTGAAAAGGACTAACCTTTCATTCTTTCTCTGTATTTTTCTAATTTTTTTTCTATTTCTTTATCTTTTAAAGCAAGGATTGAAAGGGCTAATAACGCTGCGTTCTTTCCGTTGTCTATTCCTACTGATGCAACAGGGATTCCGGGGGGCATCTGCGCTATTGAAAGCAGAGAGTCCATTCCTTCTAATTTAGAGGATACCGGAACTCCAATAACAGGAATAAGGGTGTGGGAAGCTGCAACTCCTGGGAGAGCAGCACTTAGGCCTGCAACCGCTATGATTACATCTGCAAAGGTTGTTTTAACCAAACTTTCTACTTTTTTTGGGTTTCTATGGGCTGATGCTACTTCAGCTTTGTATTCTATTTCAAATTCATCCAATAATGAGGTTATCTTTTCTACTATCTTTGCATCACTTTTGCTTCCGCTTAGGATAAGTATTATTTCGGGCATAAAGGAATTAAGATATGAATATTTAAAAAGTTAAGGCTGAAGCCATTCTATTTCATAATATTCGTATTTGCTTTTTGGGAGGTTTATCTTATTATAGAATAGTACTTTACCGCTCACTAAGAGAAAACCCATCATCTGGTCAATTTGGTCTTTGGTCCGAGTTTCTTTATTTCTACCCCTACCCTTTTGGCCTCTGCTCTGCATTCATCTCTGCGTCCAGCCCATGCTTTCAATAATCTGACTTCTCTGGTTTGTTTTCCTGGCGTTCTATTTATAAGACGTTGAAGTCCGTTTGCTTCTGCACCAAAGAATTTCATTGCCCTCTTGAAGTATTTGACTGTTCTTTTAGGATTCGTCTTCTCAAACAAACGACCTGCACTCTCATAAGCTTTAGCTGCCTCGAAAAGATTTGGGTGTTTAATCCATAGTTTTGCAGATTCAACATAGTACTTGGCTGCTCTAATTGGATCCTTTACCTTAACAACTTCAGCTGCCCGGTCATACGCTTCGGTTG
>JAGMCT010000010.1 GCA_023129075.1 Microcaldota archaeon | reverse complement strand
GATTTCCTTGCATTAAGAGACCTTGGAAAACTTGAGGAGATAAAACCCATAAAAATAATTGAGGGAGAAGGAATACCTGCAGAAGAGGTTGTAAAAAAACTCGGGGTTAAAGACCAGAAGGACCCGCTTGCAGAAAAGGCAACAAAAATGCTCTACAAGCAGGAAGCGCATTCAGGAAAAATGATTGTGAAGGGGCTTATAGGAGAAAAAGTAATGGATGCAAAGGAAACAACAAAAAAGAAACTGGCCGAACTTGGGTTCGCTTTTCAGATTTATGTACTTGCAAATGCCCCTGTAGAATGCAGGTGCGGTGCACCGGTAGGGGTAAAGAAAGTAAAGGACCAGTGGTTTATAGATTACGGAAACAAAGAATGGAAAGAGAGCGCAAAGGAATGGATAGGAAAAATGCACATAATTCCTGAGAAAACGAGAAAGGAATATCTTAATACTGTGGACTGGCTGGATAAAAAGGCATGCACAAGAGCTGCGGGACTTGGCACTGAATTCCCATTTGACAAGGGAAAGATAATAGAACCTCTTTCAGATTCCACGATATACATGGCGTTTTATACAATTGCAAACAAGATAAAGGAATTTAAGCCAGAGGAACTAACCTTGGAATTCTTTGATTTTGTATTTCTTGGAAAGGGAGAAGGAAATGAAAGAATGAAAGAACTTAGAGAGAGATTCCTTTACTGGTATCCTGTTTACGCAAGGCACAGCGGAGCAGACCTTACAAGAAACCACCTTCCGTTTTTCATAATGAATCATGTTGCTATATTTCCTAAAGAACAGTGGCCGCTTGGAACAGTCGTAAACGGCTTTGTTCTGATGGAAGGAAAAAAGATGAGTAAATCATTGGGAAACATCCTTCCATTAAGAAAAGCAATAAAAGAATATGGAGCGGACGTTATACGGTTTAGTGTTACCGGAGGAGCGGACCTTAGCCTGGATACAAATTTTGAAAAGAGTGTTGCAGAAGGAGTAAAAAGCAGGATAGGATTCCTGCTGGAAACTGCTGAAAAATACGGAAAAGAAAAACAAGGGGATGAATTACTGGAATGGCTGCTATCAAGGCTGTACAGGAGAGTTAAGAGAGCTGAGGGATTATATGGTGAAATGAAACTCAGGGAAGTAGGACATGAACTTTTTTACGAAACCTATTCCGATTTGCAGTGGTATCTAAAGAGAACAGAAAAACCTGCATTAAATGAATTTTTTATGGTGTGGGCAAAGGTATTCTCTCCTTTCATACCTCATACCTGCGAAGAGATATGGCATATCCTGGGGAATGAAAATAGCATACTAAGGGAGTGTTATCCTAAACTCAACAGGGGAATGGTAAATGAGAGGGTAGAACAAGCTGAGGAAATCGTGAAAACCCTTAGGAAAGATATAGAAACTGTTTCCGAACTTGTCGGAAAAAAACCAAAGAAAATAACCATATTTCTTTCTGCAGGATGGAAATATGATGCATACAATAAATTAAGGGAGCAAAAAAAACTTGATGAGGTTCTTAAAAATATGGAAGAAAAAGAAAAAACTGCTGTCTTCCTTAAGTCTTATGTGAAATATGCACATTCTCTTCCGGAGATAATAGAATCTGAAAAAGAATGGGAATGGATAAAAAAAGCAAAAAAATTCATGGAAAAAGAGTTTGATGCAGATGTTATTATAGTGGAAGAAGAAAAGAGTAATAATGAAAGGGCTGTGAAAGCAAAGCCGGGAAAACCAAGCATCCTAATTGAGTAGAGAACATGAAAACCATAGGGCTTAAGATTGAAAAGAAAAAAGCAGAAGAAACAAGGAGAAAGATGGAGAAATACATAAGAAAGGACCTTTCTCCGAAAGTAGAAAAAGGATATGTGATATTTCCACTAACGGAAAGAACAGAAGGATACAAGATAGTTGAGGCTGAATTCAGAAAAAGGGAACCGCAAAGGGAAAGGAAACTGAAAATCCTTACAAAAGGAATTCTCTCAGGAATGGATATCATAGGGGATATAGCAATACTTGAGTTAAAGGACATCTCTGCTGAAAAGGAAAAAGAGATAGGGATGGAATTGCTTAAAGCGCATCCGAACATAAAAGCAGTGTACAAGAAACTTGGGGCTATGGAAGGGAAATTCCGGGTAAGAAAATTGGGCTGGCTCGCAGGAGAAAAAAGAACAGTAACAGAATACAGAGAATCTGGAGCAAGAATAATGTTGGATGTTGCAAAGGTGTATTTTTCCCCAAGACTGAGTGCGGAGAGGAATAGAATAAAGGAATTGGTAAAGGACGGAGAGGTGGTGCTTTCATTATTCGCAGGTGTAGGTCCGTATCCTCTTGTAATAGCCAAAGAAAGAGATGTAGAAATCTATGCTGTGGAACTGAATCCTGATGCTGTTGAATACCTAAAGAAGAATATAGAGATAAATAAACTAAAGGGAAAAATCCATCCCATAAAGGGAGATGTTCGGGAGGTTGTGCCAAAACAACTTAGAAGAAAAGGAGACAGGGTGATAATGTCCCTTCCTATGAAAGGCAGTGAATTTCTTGAGGAATGTGTGAAAGGGGCAAAAGAGGGGGGGATTGTGCATTTTTACACGCTTCTATCCAGAGGGGAGAAACCGGATGAAATTTTCAAAAGAATACAAAAGGCGGCAGAAAACACAGGCAGAACAGCCGGTATTCTGAACTGGAAAAAAGTAAGGCCATACTCACCAAGCAAAATACAGATTGTAATTGATTTTAGGGTTACCTGAATTTTTTCTCTATATGAAATTTTTAGGTTTACCTAAACAGTAGATATTTAAATTTAACTGGTAAACAAACTCTTTCATGCCTGCAAATTCTGATACGATTACAAAAACAGTCCTTGGAAGACATCTTATAGCAGAGGTCTGGACAGATGAAAAGGAATTACTGGATGATGTAGACAGGATAATGCAAATCATAATATCATCAGCAAACGCAGCAGAGATGACAATACTTGACACCGGCTCCCATCATTTTACTCCTCAGGGAGTGACGGCCTATGCTCTTCTTGCAGAATCCCATATCTCAATACATACCTGGCCGGAATATGGATATGCGGCTGTAGATATCTACACATGCGGAAAAGAACCTCAAAAAGCGCTTGAGGAATTGAAAAAGCAACTAAAAGCAAAGAAAACAGATGTTGTTGTAATGGATAGAGGGGAGATTCCCTCAGGGAAATAGGGGTTTTTCAGATGCTGCATTATGAATATGAGAAAGATGGCAGTGGATATTTTTTTGAGGTAGAAGAAATAATAAGGAAAAAAACCAGGTTCCAGAATGCTTTTATCGGAAATTCACTCGCATTCGGAAAGGTTCTCATACTTGACGGCGACATACAGATGGCAGAGAAAGATGAAAAGAGATACCATGAACATCTAATCCATCCTGCAATGGCTGTGCACCCGAATCCAAAAAAGATACTTGTTCTTGGAGGGGGAGACGGCTGTGCAGTAAGAGAGATTGTAAAATGGGATATTGAAAAGGTAGTGATGATAGATATAGACGGGGAAGTCGTTGAAATGGCAAAGGAGCACCTTAAAGAGATAAACAAAGGCGCGCTTGAACATCCAAAACTGGAGCTTATAATAGATGATGCTGTAAAATATGTAAAGGAAACCCCTGAAAAATTTGATATTATTTATATGGACCTTGTAGACCCCGAGGGAGAGTGCAGGAAATTATACCTAAAAAATCAACTCCTGGAGTACAAAAGATTGCTGAATAAAGGCGGGATACTTGTTACACACTCACAGAGTTCTGACAATTTCGTCACGCTGAGGTTCTATGAAATGTTCAGAAGGATATTCAAGAATGCTGTATTCTATGTTACCTATATTAATTCCTTTAACTCTGACTGGAGCTTTGTGATGGGTTCTGATGAAACCGGTTTTTTTGTGGACGAGAAAGAGCTGAAGAAAAGGCTTGAAGGAAAGGAGCTTACCCATTACATGGCAAAAAGGCATAATAGTATGCTTAAGATAGAACCCTACTTCAGGAAAGAGATTGAAAGGCTGAATGGTTTGAACGATGAAGAAGTAGAGGCAGGAATGACAGGAATAATTCTGCATTCAGGATTTCTTAAAGAGAATCCTTTTGTAGGAAAAAAATAAAAAAGAAAAAAAGATTATTTTTGTGCAACTGTTGAAATCACGTTTGCAGTCGCAACATGTCTGATGGCTGGGTCTATATCATCCTCATAATTATAGAGAATAATCAAAGTACCCTTGAATTCCTGGTTTTGTGCAAGAGCAACTATATTGCCGTCAGCACCCACACATGGAACTGCAAGAAAATCACTATCAGAACCCGGCGTTATCTTTCCTTCTGTAAGCACTTCAGGATCAACAACTTTGCCTGTTATAGTACTCGTATCTATCTGCGAGGTTCTAGCGGTTGTGCAGATAACCTTGCTTATCTCTATTGTCTGCCCGAGTTTGTTCCACACCCTCACCGATATGTATACCTCCCCATTGTCCAGATAAACAATAGGCAGCGGTTCACTGCAACTCAATCCCTGCTGCTGGAAGATACATGTTTCCGGAGCCCTGAACGGATTCAGATAAATCAACGCTGCAATCACTATCACTATCACCAATAAAGCCCATCCATAGGTCATCAGGTATTCCATGGCAGCCTGTCCTTTTTTTGTAATCATTCATTTCACCTCATATAAGCATTCCTGAAAAGAAAGCATCTAGTAAAGAAGATGCAACCCAAAATATTATGTAAGATAACATAAGCAAAAACGGGAAATATTTTATTCCCTGAATTCTTGAACCCTTTTCTATAGAACCAAGAATTAACGAAGAAAACAGGGTAGTTATGAATATTGCGCTGATACTGAAATAAAAGAATTGTAATGAAGTAACAATTGGTGCTGTAGGCCTTACAAGGTTGCCCATCTGCTCCATTGCAATCCCGCCTGAGGGAATATATGTGAATGCTTTTTCAAGCACGAGTATAAGCTTTCCAGCAACAGAAAAAAGGAACGGTGTTCCTACTGAAGAAGCAAAAACAATAAATATCTCATAAACCGTGAGCGAAGAAGCTATTTCTTTTTTCTGGATTGCGGTTTCCCTTGCATCTTCAGCAGTTATCTCAAGAACATCTGCAACCTCTCCTCCTGTTGCCATAGCCTGTTTTATGAGAATTAGTGTTCTCTCAAAGGTCCTTGAATTAAATCTCTTTGCCAGTCTATTCAAAGCCTTATCAAACGGTTCACCTGAAAAAGAACTCTTCACTATCGCACGAACCTCCCTTGAAAAGATTCCAAATTCTGGTTTTGCCGCATACCACATAGACTGGTCTATGGTCATCCCTGAACGAACATTTGCAGCCATTAAAGAAAGAAAATCAGGAAGTATTGCCTCAACTACCATTTTTCGTGCCTCACTTCTGAACATCAGGTAGACAAGAGCCAATGTATACATGATGCCATATGTAAAAACAAAGGAGAATGCAAACAAAAAGAGCACAATTGCCCACAAAGGAAGCGGGTAAAAGAACCCGACAATCTCTGAAAAGAACCTGTATAATTCTGGAACTGACCAGCAGACAATAAATACGAGCACAGAAAGCAGCAAACCTATTATCAATGAAAACCCTACAAATGCTTCTGCTGTTGTATTAAAACCTGCATTCTGCAAATACTTCTCTATTCCCCTTATCTGTTCACGTGAAAGAAATCTTCCAACAGTTTCATAAAGAATATCTATAGTTTCAGCCATCTCATCACCTCATAACGCAAACTTTGGCCTTGAACTCTCAATCATTGCAAGGAAAAGGAACTGCACAACCCCTATGAATATAAATACGAAACCCAGGAAAGAGGATGAAACATTTCCACCGCCTAAAAGCGAAAGCAGTATTATTGCAAAAGCCACCCCAATGGAAGGGAAAATAATTCCAAAAATCATGTAGAACATTATCATAGGATTAAGTCTCTGTCCATAAGTCTTCAATTCAATAACCTGCTCCTTGAATATCTGGTCAAGCACAATATTCAGAGCATTTGCAACATCAGAACCAGAGCTAATTGAATTAGCTATCTGCATTGCAATCCTCTTGAAAGCAGGGGACGGGGAATTCATTATAACCTCTCTTATTGCCTGCGTCATTGGAACTCCCACAGTTATTTTCTCCACAATCCTGTTGAACTCTTTGCTTATAGAACCGTATCCTTTTGAAACTCCCACCATAGCATCAAAAAGAGGCATACCTGACTTCAATGCAATGAAAAGATGTCTTCCTGCAAAAACAATCTCATATTCTATCTCTCTTTTTCTTTTAAGGGCAAGAATAGAAGGATATGAAAGGAAATAAAAAAAACTCATGGGCACCACAACTAAAAACATTGGTATGATAAAGAACCAATCTATGTTAAAAATGCCAAAAATAAGGAAACCAAGGATTAATAGAACCGCAGAGGTAATCAAAGTAGATTTAAGAACCTTATCCATGAACTGAACAGGTCCAATCGCCATATCTGCAAGGACCATTTCCCGCTTGAGATAAGGAAAATACTGAAGAAAGGTATCTGAAAACGAAATAACAGGTCTTTTTCTCTTTGACCCGCCTGCCTTGGAAGAAAAAATTTTTGATTTCATAACAACACCCATGTATATTTAACCGAAATATTTATTTATTGTTTCCTCATCAATTCCACTCTCCCTTGCAAGAAGTTTCTTTGCATGGATGAGGGCCTGAGACCTCAATAACTCTCCTTTTGCATATTTTTCATAGGATTCCAGGTCATTAGATTGGAGATAAGTGAGGAGCTCTGAATCTGATTTCTCATTTATACCTGCAATCTCCTCAGAATGCTCTCCCTTTTCTTTACCCTTCACCGCTGTTTCCTTTGAACTTATTATTCCATCTATTTCCCTGGAAAGAGTGTTCTTGGATTCAGCAAATTGTGATTCATAACTCTCAACAACTCCTTTTAGTCCAAGCAGCTGGGCAGACAACTCCCCATGCCTTTCAGCCATCTTATCTATCTCAAAGTGGTGTTTTGCCACAATAAACTCCTTGTACTTCCCAACAGTTTTGGCCACGTGGGATTTTAGTTTTTCTGCATCCTTCCTGTAATACTCCAGTGCTTTTCCTTCATCCATACCAAGGGAAAGGTCTTCGCCGAAAGAGGTATTAACATCCTCAAGCATGTGCTTATACCAGGAAACCAAGCGGTCCTTTGCCTGCTTTAGCTCCTTCTCCTGCTCTAATTTCAGAGTGCCAACAAGGTCTGTGGCCTTTTTGCCGGAAGTTGTCAGAACTATTTTTATCTTTGTAATCTCTCCCCTTAATCTTACTCTCTGCTCATTGCTTTTTGTTTTCAACAACTCTCTTGTTAGCTGAAACATTTTCTTCTTGAGCTCAGGATGGGAAAGTTTTGTTTCTCCTTCTAAGGAAACATCTATTGCAGAAATTGTCTTTTCAGCTTCCTCCTCAGGTAAAAGCCTAAGCAGAGGGGGTATGCTGAATATAGGTGAATGGTGCTCCCCAAGAGAAACCTTCTCTTCCTCTTCTGGTTTTTCTTCCATCTCTAATTTCTCCAGCTCCTTTTTCAATTCCTCTGGCTTTTCAAACTCTGGTTTTTCTTCAACAATCTTCTGCATCTCCTTAACTTCAGAGGTTGTTGTGGAAGTAATCTTCTTGAAATCCCTTTCAATATTCTCCACCTCTTTTGCAACCTTTTTTGGCTTTTTCTCTATAAATTCCTTCTCAAACCTGAGCGCTTTCATTATCTTTTCAATCCTGTTGTAAAGATGCAGAAAAGAATGAAAATCCATCTCAACAATATCCTTTGGAGATAAATCTACCTTGCTCTCAAAGGAAAGATCTCCTTTATATTGTTCATAAGGTAGAGAATCCTTCTCAATTTTTATGGCTTCATTTATTCCTTCTTTGAATTTCATTCCAACACCTAAAACCTCCATGTACTATTGGACTCTACAGCTTTAAGCACCTCCTCCTTATCCTGATAATAATTTGAGATTACGTGCCCTACTTCATCAACAGATTCATAGCCTTTTTTCACCATCCAGCTCAGCACCTTCTTTTTCTCTTCTATCTCTTCATCTATTTCTTTGGAGGTAAAGCCTGCATATAATCCAAGAAGCTCTTCTATCCTGTCCAGGGAAGAAATCTTTCTTATGGAATCTTCTTTTGCATCCCATCTGTAAATGGTGTTAAGTTTTCCTCCTTTATATATCTCTGAGAATTCCAGCGTCCTCCTTATGTTAAACCTTCTGTGTCTGAACTGAACAACGACTCCTGCAACCGAGTCCAGCATCTCCCTGGGTATATTTATCGGAGGGTTCACAAGTCGTGAGATAGTCTGCTCAGAATTATCCGCATGCAGTGTAGCATAAACACTGTGTCCTGTGTGCATCGCCTCAAACAGAATCTCTGCTTCCCTCTGTCTTCTTATCTCTCCAACAACAATCCTGTCAGGTCTCTGCCTCAAAGCATTAACCAGCAGGTCCAGCATGGAAACCTCTCCTTTTCCTTCAGGATTCGGCTCCCTTGTAACCATAGGCACCCAATGAAGGAATGATGGAAGTGTAAGCTCCCTTGTATCCTCTATACTGATTATTCTCTGGTTGGCAGGAATTAAACCGGTCAAAGCATTCAGAAAAGAGGTTTTTCCGCTTCCTGTTCCGCCTGTAATCAAAAGAGAAAGCTCATTCTGGACACAAAGCCAGATAAGCGCAACCACATCAGGAGAAACGGTTTCATTCTTTATAAGATTTGTGACGGTCCATGGATTTCTTGAGAACCTTCTTATGGTGATTGTATTTCCCTTGCTTGAAATCGGAAACATTGTTGAATTTACCCTGTCCCCGCTTGGGAGGTGCGCATCCAGAAGAGGATTCAGGATATTCACCTGCCTTCCTACCTTTCTGGCAATTAAAGCAGCATAATCGTATATGAGCTCCTCTTTTTTCAGTCTTATATTGGTCTTGCACCAACCATGCTTTTTATGAAAAACCCATATCGGTTCTTCTGAATTATTTACCACCACTTCTTCTAATCTATCATCATGAAGCGGAGTTTCGAGCGGACCGAGACCAAGGGTGTTTTGCAAAAGATAGGATGCAAGAACCTGCATCTTTTCCTCTGGAAGTGTGGGGAAATTCTTTTTCAGCACATTGAATGCAGACTCATAGAATTTGTTCCTTACCATCTCTGTCTTCTTAGGGTCAAGTATATCTGAGATATCAAGCTTTACATCTGAAATAAGGTCAGCCCTGAGTTTCGTTTCAAGTATGAGTTTCGTTCCTCCTGCAATTCCAGGTATGGAAACCTCATAATGAGGAACAAAATCGTGCTTCCGTAGTATGGAAACCTCAACCGGAATATTCTCGCTTAGAAATTTGTAGGTTTCAATAACCTTCCCGCCAGGAGCAACCCTTTCCTTGTTTTTGTTTGTTTCTTTTTCAACCATAACAACACCCATTATCCTTCTTCCCACAATCTCCTTATTAAATCCTTAAGTTCAGTTCTCTTTTTCTCAAACTCCTTAGTTTCATTTTTTGAGAGACTTATACTCTGCCTTACTCCTTCTTCTTCCTCTCTGGAAACACCTCCCCCCCTCATCTCAATCAATTTGGCCTGTTTGGAAAGAAGAGAGAGATTCTTATTAATCCGAGTAAGCATACTCTCCATATCTACTATCTTATCATGAGCTTCCCCAAGCGTTTCCTTCTGCTTTTTCAACCTATCAACCAGCTCAAATAACTCCTTTGTTTTTACATCCTCCTTTATCTTGGGTATCTCTGTTTTTCTCAATTGGCTTATACCTTCTTTTATCTTCTCTGCATCATTCTTTAGGGAACCAAGCTGCGACAGATAATCCTCAAGAGAAGACCTTGCTTTCTCCTTTATCTTCTGAAATGTAGAATAAGTTCCCATCTCTTCCTCAACTGATTTAAAGAGTATTTCTGTCTCATCAATCAACTGCTCTTTTTCAGAAAGTATCTCATCCCTGAGGTCATCAAGCCTATCCTGCAGTTCAGGAAGTCCTCCTTCAGAAGCTGAAACCTTTGAAATCTCATGTTCAAGAGAAGACATCCCCTCAAGAAGGGATGATTCCTTTTTATCAAGCTCTGCTATTTTTCCTTCAAGCAAAGAAACATCTTCTTGTGAAAACGTCTCCTTCAAGTGAGAGACTGTGTCCTCCACATGCTTTAAATCCTCAAGGTCTTTCTTAAGCTCAAATGTAATTTTAGGCAGTTTTTCTTTCATTTCACCGGCATCCCTGAAACCGTGGGATAGCTCACTTCGCAATCTTTGCGCACTCTTTAAAATCTTCTCAAGCTCTTTTCTTGCCGAAGAAATAATTTCACTGCTCTCTCTGAAATCACCTATTACAGTTTTCAAGTCCTTTGATTCACTGATAACTCCTGAAAGCTTAGACCTTAAAGAATTAAAATCATTTTTCATGTGCTGAATCTCATCAGAAGAAGGAGCTCCTTCACCCATTTCCTTTGCTTTTCCTATCTCTTTTATAATCTTTTCAAGTGAAGCCTTGAACCCTTCAATCTCTTTTTTCTTATTTTTTATTTCACTTAAACTTTCATCGGTTTTTGTGCCTTCAAGAGTCTTTTTTGATGAGTGTATTTGAGATTCAAGAAACTTCATGGAGCTGGTTAAACTCTCCAGATTTTTTTCAAGAGCAGAAAACTTTTTATTTACTTCATCTACTGAATCTCTTTGTCTTTTTTTTATTCCTTCTGCCTTTGTAACAACGGAATCAATCTGATCAAACTTAGAAGAAAGAGAGGAATATAATGAAGAAAAGGACTCTTTCTGCATCTTCAGTTGTTGTTCTTCTTCTGCATGGAGCTTTTTTATCCCTTTTATTTCTTCCAAAAAGTCCTTTTTCTTTCTTACGAATTCAACGCCTCTTTTCTCTATCTCAACCGGTGTGGCTTCAGCCCAGACAAGAAAAACCTTTGTAAGATGGTATTCTATCTTTAGTATTCCTTCAGTTTCAAGTATGTGCGCCCAGTCCTCCACTTTATCAGGAGAAAGATGAAGAAGCTTTGCTGCAACACCGAGCTCTACTTTTTTTTTCTGACTTAAAAGTTTTATGAGTGCATCTACACCTGTTGAAATAAGGAGGTCATCCAATTCCATGAAGAGATAATCAATAATAGGGTTAATAAAGATTTCCATTAATATTCATTTAATTTCTACTTTAGTAAATATTAATTTATTGTACTATTCGTTTCATTTAATGGTGTGCTTGCTGTATTATTGTCTTCAGGGTAAAAAACCTCTTCCTGGTCAGATTTGTCTATACTGCATCCACCTGGCTGATAGTATTCACTTATCCCAACCACTATTGTCTTCTCAAAAACCAGGGTTTCCCCTTCCTTTATCCAAAAGATTACTCCTTCTCCTTGATTGATTTCTTCTATGCACTCCTGAACCGAAACAATCCCGTCCTTTCTTGTGCAAGCGTCATCTTCAAGCGCAAACACCTTTTTTTCGTAAAAACCTGTAGAAACACTGGCGCTAAGGTCAATCCCGCACTGCATTATGTTATTACGAACCACAGGGTCTTCACTTTTTAGGTCCATCACTATATAAATCACATTGGAATTCTCAAGGTTAGTAGTGAAATTTTCAATAGGGGCAGGGAGGCCCTTTATCACAATCTCATCCAAATCCCCGGCAGGAGGAACATGTTGTTCTCCTAAAAAAAGAATAAAATAAACCGCAACAACCGCAAGCACAATCAACAATGCAAGAACCGCTCTTTTCATTTGCTCACCAGAAGATAATGGCCCATATCACAGGAATGGAAATAATCCTTATCGCCTTCAAATATTCCTTCTGTCTTGAAGACAACTGAGAATGTGGGGGGTTTCTCTTCCTCTGCATACCTAAAAGTAATAATAGGTTCTTTTATGGAAGAGGAACAGCTCGTGCTTATCCCGCTGCTTTCTATTATACATTTATCTTCATTGTATTTTTGATATATTGTTACTGTTTTATTCGTGAGTGTAGTAGAAAGAAGCTTTGCACAATTGGTCATTTCATCCAGAGTAGCACTCTCAACATCCTGCGCATCCAGGAAAATGGTTATGTGTTCGCTCTCAAGCATCTCTTCCCTGAAGTCATTCACAGTTGCAATATTGGTGGATTGGTCAATAAGGAGATAAAGACCACCCGAGACGAAGCCCACTCCTATGATAAGGAATAAAGCTACAAGCATTGCACCTACAAATGCAACCTTGTTCTCAAAGAATTCAACAAATGAGGAAACCAATATTACAATGAAAAACAGCAAGGAGCTGACTGAAATGAAAAACCATATGGATAAACCCAGCGGAAGGTAGAATGAAAGCTCAGATCTGTCCTCTCTTGAAAGAGGCTGGATTGATTGTACAGTTCCGAGAACACCTTCTGTAAGGGATTTGCCCTGGCTCTTAACCTGATCTTCAAATGTATATATCTGAACCCCGCTTAAAAGAGGTATTATTGTGGTTGTTATGTTCACGTAGTCCTCCCTTATCTCAAGATATCTCTCGGGTGTCAAACCCTCCACAAAGGAATAATCAAGTGTTCTTTTTTTCTTCTTCAAATCATCATAGGTCTCTGGGTCAAATTCAGGAACATTAGAGGTTTCCAGAGCGAACATATAACTGGAAGCCCTAACCTGCTCTTTTTCAGTATCATTATATATCTGCCATGCAGGTTCAATGGAATTATTTATTACATTAAGAAGTGCTCCTATCTCTTCAAGAGAAGCATTTATTCCTGTAAATTCCGTGGTGTTTATTGATTCCCTAACCCCATCAAAAAGTTCTTCAACATTTTCAACCTTATTCCTTACAGTTTGATTGTCAACTGTCTCAAGGAGCGCCTTGGCAAGAGGAAGCACATCTTCTGCTTTTTCCTCATAAGGTTTGAGAAGAAGCGTATAGTATTTCATCTCAGCCTGCAAATCCTTTAGGTTGCTTCTCTCGTTGCTCTCGGAAGCTATATTCTCTGCAACAGCATCATAATCCCCAAGATAAGATGTTTTCTCAAGAAGTTCATCAAGAGAATCCTCGGCATCATCCATCAGGGATTCGTTTATATCTATAGCCATGCAAACCGCATAACAGTTGCTGCAGATGTCTCCCCCTGTAGGATACCTGAATATCGTCTTCTCCAAGTCCTCCTGCATATCCAGAAGGTTTAGGATTTCATCCTTTATCTCAGTCAGGGAATCATGGACATTGTCAGAGTTTAGGCTGTTGAGTTTCTGCATTATATCATTAAGAGAGTTGGTTAGGCCGTTGGTGGCCATGCCGAACTCATAAACATCCTCAAAAATATCTGAAGGGGTGCTGCATCCGAAAACATCTCCGTATTCATCGCACAAAACAGTAGAAGTAAAGAAACAAGTGGATTCATCCACACAAGGAAATGCATGAAAAAGAAGGGTCATGGCGCACTTCTCTTCTTCTACACCTTTGAAGAAATCCCCGTTGTTTCTGCTTAGGTTATACTCAACAAAAATGGTTTTGAGTTCATCTATGGAATCCTCATCAGGATAATAAAGAGAGGTGTAATATTCGCCCAAAATCTCGGAGACATCATCCGCATCCAGCATTAGTTCTCCTTCCTTTATAAGAAATGTTCTGATGTCATCAACATAAACAAGGCAGTACTGGCCTCCATTTTCTCCGGTTAAAGAAAAATTTACAACATCGGTCACTATCTCATCCAAAAACAAGTATGGTGCAATATCGCATTCGCAGACTATAAGCGAGGCGTTCGCTCCCAAGCCGGTTACGTCAGTTTCATTAGTGACATTTGAAGCAAAACTAAAACCCAATACAAGCAGAAATATAAATAACTTTCTTAGCATACATAAGAAATTGTGCAATAGATTAAAAAAACTTTTCTAATCACACTTCCCTATCCCTAAGCATAGAAACCAGTCCTTTTAGGGTCATTTTGTGTTCTGACTCCGGAAGAATTTCAAGTGCTTCCAGCGCCTGCTTATGCAAATCTTCGGACACTCCTGAAGCATATTTTATTGAACCTGCTTTTTTCATTAGTTCAATTGCCCCTTTTATCTCATCATCGGAATTTTCCTTTGCAAGAAGGATATTTTTCAGAGTTTCCTTTTCATCTTCAGGAAGGTGATTGAGTGCATGTAGAGAAATTAAAGAGCGCTTTCCCTCCCTTACATCTCCCCCTATCTCCTTCTTATACTTCTCTTCACTGCCAATGAGATTCAGAACATCATCCCGTATCTGGAAGGAAAGCCCAATGTTTTTTCCAAAGGAATCCATTTTTTCAATTGTATTTTTATCTGCTCCGCCCAGATAGGCTCCAAGGGAGCAGGAAAGCCCGATTAAAGAGGCTGTTTTTCCTTTAACCATCTCAAAATACTCATATTCTTCTATATTCATTCTATTGGTTCTGTACCATTCCAGTTCTATTCCCTGGCCTTCCACCACTTCTCTAAATGAAGCTGTGAGCATCCTTGAAGCAGTCAGAAGCCTTTCCTTATCATCAGGAATAGTGAGTAATGAATTCATAACAAGGGTGTAAAGAGCATCTCCTGTATTCAACGCAACAGGGATGCCGTGCGAGATGTGCAGGGTTTGTTTTCCTCTTCTGACTTGAGAGCCATCCTCTATATCATCATGAATTAAGGTAAAATTATGGAATAATTCAAGAATCACGGCATAAGGAAGCGCTGTTTTCAGTCCTCCTCCAACGGCCTGCACAACAGTGAGAAGAAGTATTGGTCTTACCCGTTTACCCCCCCTGGATATAAATTCCCTGATGATTGAATAAATTTCTTTGGGCTCTTTTGGAATATATCTTTCCATCTCCTGTCCTATCAGCTTTGTGTTGACATCAACATAATTTTCTATAGACATGAGAGCACCAAAAAGGCATTAAAGCATACAGAATTAAAAACCTATGGCGCGGATCTCTTTTCATGCTTTTAGAAATCCTTAGGCAGAACAAACTACTACACAAAGTAATTCAGAAAGTAGGCAGGCTCAGGGCAAGGAATATAGTAAAACAGATAAAGAAATACATCCCTGGTGATGCTAGGGTGCTGGATATAGGAGCAGGAATCTGCACCGTTTCCGAAGCCTTGAATGACCTAAACATAAACGTCTTGCCTTTGGATATCAAAGATATGAGTTTTGTGAAAGGAATAGAACCGCTTATTTATAATGGCGACAGAATTCCTTTTGAAGATGATAGATTTGATTGCGCTTTACTGCTTATGGTCCTGCACCACACACCAAACCCTGAAAAAATCGTTGAAGAAGCTATGAGGGTTTCCAAAAGAATAATAATCATAGAAGATATATATACCAACATCTTCCAAAAGTACACTACTTACATCATAGACAGTTTGATGAACCTTGAATTTTTTGGGCATCCCCACTCAAACAAAACTGATGGTGAGTGGAGGGTTCTTTTTCAAGGTTTAGGGCTAAAACTAACGGATGTGGCATACTATAGAAATATTTTTGCTGGTTACGCTGTTAAACATGCAGCCTACTGTGTTGATAAGCAGGAATAGACAGGGCAAACTATTTTAATAAGGATTGAAAAAAACAACTATGGAAGAAAAACTGTGCAAAATATACCAAAGGATGGTGGAAAGGTACAAAAAAGAGATTGAGGAAAAAGAGTACCGCTCTGTTTCTGAATTAAGACTTATGGTTTCGCCTTATAATGAATTTATTAAAGCATTAAAAGAAAGACTTCTGGAGGGGATACAGCCCTATAACTATGACAACCACTTTTTCTCTGCTGTTGAAAAAGCAACAGAATATATAAAGGGAATAGAAAACGTTCATATGCCTGTTGAATTTTATCTTAGTTTTGAGGAAATAGATTTGATAAAGGCAGCGGAAACAAGAGAACAGGCAATCCTTCTTGCATCTCTTTTAAGGGCATTTGGCTCTGAAAGCTCGGCTGTTCTTCTTACCTCAAAAAGGCCGTACGTCTATTTCAAATGGAAAGATGAAAATTATCTTATTAATCCGGAAAGCGGGTCTCTGCTCTCGGGAAGCGAATACACAAGAGTAAGGACCGAAGAAAGGTCAAAATATTTATTCAGCGACCTTATTTTTGAAAGTTTTGAGCATTAGGAATTCCTTTTCTGCAGGATGGAATGAAGCAGGAATTATTAAAGAGAAAAGGGGTTTTCCAAGATCCTTTTTTCCAAGTTCTTTTATTGTGCCATAAGATATCTTTTCTTCTTCAAAACCAATCCTGCTCAAAACGATTATTTTTTCAAGAATATTTTTTCCTCTTTTATCCTGCATCCTTTCAAGCAGTTCAAGGGCGTGCTTCCCATCCATTGGACCGCCCATATCCTCAGCAACATCCAGAAGCACAAGCGTATGTGCATCTATGGAAAGGTTCTTTTCTATAATATCAAGGGATGAAGTTGGCTGGTATTTTTCTCTCCAATAGCTAAGGGTTGCTGTTTTTCCAAAGCGGTATGCCTGCAGGCCGGAAGCACCTGCAGCTGCAGTTATTATGGATGAATTGCAGATTATCTTTGTATGGATTTTATTCTTTTCAGCTTCAAAAATAAGAGACGAATGCGTTGTTGCCATCAAAGGGTCACCAACCACAAGAAGCACAACCTTCTTTTCCCTTGCATGTTTTATTAAGAAATCCGATTCAACCTCATCCCTTCCTATCATTTCTATTTTTTTTCCTGAAGCCTTTTCAAGAAAATTAATATAATCCCTGTTTATAGGGGAGGTGTAAATCTCTGCAAAGATTACTTCTGCTTTTTTTAGCTCTTCCATACCTTTAAGGGTTATGTCAAGGGAGAGTCCAAGACCTACAAGAGAAAGACTCATGTACCTATCACCATCCTGAGCAGGTCTCTCATTCCCGGGGCAAGGCCTATTATCATAAGTATAAGAAGTATATAGGTTTTTTCATCGCTCTGCATCCTTTCTTTTCTTATCAGGTAAACCGCAGCCAGGGGAAGCAGAACCTTTACAAGGTAAAACCCAAAATAAGTTCCTGCAAACTCACCTAAAAATCTTGGGAAAACATGCTGTTCAAAATAGGTTTTTCCGCTTATGCCGGAGAATATATCTATTATGTAAAATGTTGCTGCACCATCAAGAGCATGCGCCCCAACTACCATTGCATCTTCCTTATTTCTGAAATAAATGTATGAAAGATACAAAGGAATTGCTGCAAGTATTATTACTGGAATAGCATGAAGAATAAACCCCATAAATGGAATTAAAAGAAGGAGATGAAAAAGGAAAAGAAGTGTTCCTGTGTAGAATACATATTCTGGTTTATTTATCCTATAAAATAGAAAAACCGAGAACAGGGTAATAACAGCAGTAAGTATGTATATACCCGGGCTTACTGTAACAAAACCATAATCATAGATATGGGATGAAAGTATGAATTCATGCAAAGGGGTGATAGGCTGAAAAACACCTGCATCTATGGCATCGGTAACAACACGCATGGTTGAACCAAAAAATATAAATGGAAGGATATTCTTTACAAAATTCCAGTCTATTGAAATCCTATTTTTTTTGAAAAGGTAGAAAAGAAAATACACTGAAACTACTGCAATAAGAGCATAAACAAGCGTATTTACAATATTATAGCCTGTTTTCATTATTATGGGCTCTATAAAAAATTCATTGAAGATATCCATCAAATCACCTATATTAATTTTATGAAACCCCTTCCTACTTCAGGAAGATTTGCACCGAATAAATTGGTGGTCGCAAGTATGAAACTCAATGTCATCATCATTGTTATGAAAGGGAGACAGCAAAGATTGGCTGTAAGCCCTCCTAAATCCCTCCAGAGATTAACATAGGCATCAGTCATCTCCTGCTCTGAATTCTCTGCCTCCAAAACCATATAATTTGCCAACCCTGGGGAGACAGTCACGCATCCAAACTCCTCTGTATCCGGCATGGTGCATACATTGAGAGGAGTAAGTGACATAGCAATTATATAAGCAAATGGGAAAACAAGATAGAACCCAAGAGAAAAAGAAAGTATATATGCCCCGACTCCTCTTGTAGGGGGGAATGCCCTGAGAAGTATTCCTAATGGAAGGAAAAGAGGTATTGCTGCAGCCTGGATGAAATTAAGAATATGGACAAAAAGGAAATAAAGAAGCGCCATAAAAGCAGAGGTTGAGGCAAGGTAATGGAACACTGAAGTAAGGGGTTTCCATGCCCATCCGCTCAATACATCGTGCATAAAAACATCATAGGTAAGTGCGGTTCCGAATTCCGGGATTATGTTAAACCAGTACGCAGAAGCATAGATAAATTTAAGACAGCCGTATAACTCAGCCATGTAAATCTTTGTAATGCCTATAAGAGTAACACCCGAAAGAAATTCAGGGGCCTGCTCTCCTTCCATGGAATATTGGTGCTCTATTATATCCTTCACTATAAGAACTGCTTTTTCCTCTCCATAGGTAACCATCCCTATAAAAAAAGCAACAAGAAAAACCGTTGAGATTGCAAATATTAATTCTGCCCTGGCAACCTGCTCAAGGCGCTTCACCTGGAATATTCTGGATAAAAGAAACATTCCTACAGCACCGCTTATGGAAAGCAGAACGATAATTGAAATAATGCTGATTGTTTCAGGGTCCATCATATCAACCTCGTAAGATTTGTTATATCTATCTCCTCACCGAAGAACCTGCTTAAATACCTTATGCCTGTTGCAAGCACAAGTGCATTGAACGCAGGGAATACATAGCCTCCAAAAGCAACAAGAGAAAATAAATTTGCGGTCTGGAATATGAACATAAGAACCCCAAAGCTTACAAAACCACCCAGTGCATGGGAGAATAAAACAGGGGCATGCAGAACCATGTCCCAAGCGGAAGAATCAACACTTTCCCATATGTTAAAGAATTCATAAGAAGCTGAGTCCCATGCTTTTCCAATGGAACCTGAAACTCCCTCAATTGTATCATTAAAGGGTTTTGCAATAGTTATCTTATTAACAGTCAAAAGAATCGGATAAATCAAAAGAAAACCAACTGCTATTCCTATCAAAGTTCCGCCTATCTTTCTTGTTGGGGTAAAAGACCTGAGCACTATTCCAAGCGGAAGGAAGTATTTTACAAAACCATAAAGACCGAAATAATAAACCAGCATCTGCGTCTTGTTTACCAAATATGAAATAACCATGCCGTTCAATGCAGTAATGAATACTGAATTTATCATTGTGCCGAAGCCCGCTGTGGGCTGGGTTACGGTGCCTAAACCTATTGGCTGGTGGGTAAATGTCATGGATGTTATATAATTTAAGTATGAGTAAAAACTGAAAAGTATTGTTTGGGCTGTTACAACGGCATCACTATACTCATCAAGGTAGATAAGGCCCACATCAAAAAAGGATTCATCCATTCCTATCTCGCTGAACGGTTGCAGTGTGAGTGCCGTTCCACCTGTGTAACTTGAAAGGGGATATCCCGAGAAAAGGAATCCCACATTTATACTGCACAATGCATCCACAGCAAGCGCCAGAAGAACAATCAGGCCCAAAGTTATGAATGTTTCATATATCTCAAGTTTAACCCAAGCCTCTCCTTCTTTATTCTCAAATGCACGGTTTAGTACATACAAAAGAAATAGTATAGATGCTGAAATGAGCACCGCAAGGAATGAAAGAAACTGCCAGTCCGGAAGAAAGAAAAGGGAGGAAATCCCGGATGAAGGACATATTGCCTGGCTTATGGGCTCCATCATATCAACCTCGTAAACATGCTTATATTCACCTCAGTACCGAGAAACTTGGATATCTCCTTTGCAACTGTGAAATAGATAAAGAAATTCACTGCAGGAAGGAAAAGGCTCAATATGAAAACCGTGTAGATTGTATCTATGAATACATACATTAGTACTTCAATAAGCCCGAACCAGAACAGAACCCCTGTAGAGAGTATTATATTTCTCATGAAAATTGAAATCATAGAAAGACCAACGAAATTGGCCTTCACATAATTGTCAAGAATAAACTGTATCTGGCTCTGACTCCCTGCCTGCAGAAGATGCCCGTATTTCAATTTGTATGCTTCAAAACTTATGTTAAGAAGAACCGGATATACAAAAAAACTTGCAAATGCAAATGAGATAAGTGCATTTCCTGCCCCCCTTGTCTGCGGAATAGACCTCATGAAAATGCCCATCGGCAGAACAAATGGTAAAAACCACTGCTTTACATAGCACAATAAAAGGGAGTTTGCCATCCATTCCATCAATGCAAGAGAAAGGCTTTGTGAAGAGAGGATAAGACCATCTACAATTGGTTTAAGCATCGGTCCTATCTGAAACCTGAAATTAAGGTTTATGGGTCCTATCCTGAATGGAGCCGAATAAACCATATATATAAAATTGGTTATCAGGGCAAGCGAGGTTATATCCTGGCTTATCTTTGCAACCATTATATTGGAATAATCCATTGCCTTGGTAAAAATACCTGGTTGTTCTTGTGAAACGTCTCCCATGATATTATAGGCAACGCTATCATTGGTGAGCCCTACAAAAGAGATAAAAGCAACCACTATGAAAACCGTAACTATAACCTCATAACCCTCCTGCTTTGCTATTGCTTTCAACTGCGGGAGGAAGAGCAAATCACCTGCAAGGTAGGTTCCCATTATTCCGAACACAACAATCATCGTTATTATAAGAACCGGTGCAACCATGTCAAGCGTTTCTTTTTTCGCACATGTATCCATGGAGGATGTGAACTCATCAACCGTTCCTTTTGCCTGCTCCCATACATCATTAATTGATTCAGGGGAAGAAGCAGGATTCTCTGCTTCAATCTGGGCAAACACCGAAAGCAGAAGCAAAGAGAAAAACAATAATCTTTTCATATTTACACCAAATGAGTTAAGCCTGCTATCTCAACATCCCCTCCTAACATTGGAGAAAGCGACCTTACCGCTGCTATTGTTGACATCAGCGAAAGAAACGAGAAGAAAAAACTGAAAAACATAACTCTGGAAGTTCCATCAATTATTCCTCCTTCACCCATTATCCACCCGGAATCCGAAATCGCGTCCGCATCAAGAACCTTTACTTCGTTATAAAGAGAATAAACCTGCTCAAAGCCTCCCTGGATATTGTCTATATCAAGGTTCGTTTTTGCGTTGCATATCTTTTTCTTTGCATCAGCAAGGTTTTCTGCATCCTCAAAGGAATCATCATCCAGCATTTTTCCAAGCTGTCCATCTGCTTTAACATAAAAGGCAGAGATTGCATGTCCATTTCCATTATCCTGCAGGTGGTGAAGAACGATTCCCCCAAGAACATAAAACATCGGAAAAATAAAATAAAGCGAGATTGCTATGGCCATCAGGAGACCTCCGAGTCTTCTGGTGAGGTAAAGGGAGCGAAGCACGAGCCCTGAGATAAGAAGCACAGGGAAAAGAGCAGTGGAAATGAAACCCATTAATATCTCCTGAAACTTGAGTATGAACATCGTTTTTATAAGAAAATCAAACATATAAGCGATTATTTCAAGCTGGATTGCCATGAAAGGCTGGAACGGAGAAAAATTGAAGCTTCCTGTTGCAGCACCGCCCACATAATCCATGTTAAAGGATATGGAAGAAAGAAACGACCAGATGACATATGTTTTAAACATACTTTTCATAAAATCCTTGCTTTCCCTAAAGGTTTCCTGAAGAAAATCTATTGCTAACTTTATGTGGCAGGGTGCATCTTTAGGCATTGTTTCCTGCATTATACTGGCCATCTCAGGAGTCGCACAATTACCGGCACAGATGCAATCAGAATATGTAGAAGGGTATATAGAAGCAGAGAAAACATCAGCAGCAGAAACCGTGGAAAGCACGAGCGGAACCGTTGCAGCAAGAAAAAACATGGAAAAGAAAAGCTCCACAAACTCTGTTTTTGCCCATGTCTTTACATTCTCATTCATAAGGATAATACCGATTAAGTAGACAATGGTGCTTAGCGCTCCGCTTACAAGAATAATAAGCCCTCCGAAAAGGAACCAGTCAAAATTTATAGAAGCAAATGGGTCCATCCTTTATCCCTTTCCTGTAAAGAATCGCGTGAGCGCGTTTACAAATGCAGTGGATAATGTCATTACTAAAGAAGGAATAAAAAGACCTACCAAAGAGATGGTTGCGACTCCTTCAAAAAAAGGCACCAGGAAAACATAATTGAACAGATGCACAACAGGAATCTGCACCACTGTCATGGCTGAAGAAAACATGGCAGGTGGAGAAGAAGAAAGCGAGGAATAAGGTTCAAATGAGGAACCCCACTCCTGGATTGCCCATATATCATCAAGAGCCATTTCACTTATTACATAAAGCGCAGGATAGATGTTCTGGAACACTATTGCAAGCGTTATAAGAAATATTCCAGCATCCCTTGTCTGCGGTATGAACCTAAGCACCACCCCTGCAGGCAGAACAAAGGGATACATAACGGCATCTATCAAATAAAGAATAAAAAGTTGAACGCTTGTAGTTCCATACATCACCATTACAGTGAAAAAAAGCACCCTTACTGAATTAATTATTGCCTCAAGACCTGGATACATCTTTATTGTCCAGTTCCATACAGTTGGACCTGTCCTTAACTCCACTGCATTGTAGAAGGAGAACTTTGCCTCAAGACTCATCAGGTCAACAAGCAGGGGAATTACGCCCCTATTCAGGTTTTTCTGGATAAAAGAAGATGCTGCTTCTATTACTGCAGAGGTTCCGGGTGTCGAAGCCTTTTTTCCAAGGGCTTCTTCAAAGAAAACCTGCGTTCCTGCTGCTATCCCCAATGCAAGAACCATTATGCCTACTGATATAAAAAGCTGGTATAATTCTATGTTTGAGTAAGCGGTCCACTCAGGCCTTTTTATTATTACAGAAATAGTGCGAACTAGAACGATATAAAGAATCATTATGGCTACCGTTATACCCATGATACCAAGGTATTCTGTTCCCAAACCAGGATATAACGCCATATTCACACCAATTTTGTAAATCCTAAGATATCCATTTCTCCTTTTATTGCAAGGGATATATTTCTATACATTGTAACTGAAATTATTATTTCAATCACAAAAGTAACCAATGTAAGCACTACTATCTGGGCTGCATTTGGAATTAATTCCATCACCTCTTCAAATGCAAATGCTCCGAACCCATAGGGAAGAAGTATGTATGAAAATAAAAAATCAAATGACCATTCCCTGGACTCCCAAAGAAATGCACTAGTATCCCAAAAGATTAGGAAAAAATCAGCGAAACTGCCGAGCGCCCATTTAATAGAATCATATGCTCCAAGCAGTCCAACCTTATCTGCTGCGGCTCTGAAAAGATTATCAACGGACCTGATGCTGAACCAGGATTCGTCCCCTGCATTTTCCTTTATTGCAGACCCTTCCTCTATCTCCTCCTCAATTGCACCTTGTATGTCGCTGAAAGTCTGTTTATTCTCTTCTGAAAATTCAAGAATCTTTTCCTCCCAATCCTCAAACTCATCCTCATCCATACAGAATGCTGTTGAAGAGCTCATAGGGATAAGAACCGGAGCTTTGTAGTAATCAAATATAAGTGAATGGGTAAGGAGTATTGAAAGAGGAAATACAAAAAAGCCGACAAAACAGATGGCTACAAGGGAGGAACCGGTTTTTCTTGTAAACGGGAATGCACGCAGGAAAAGGCCCAAAGGAAGCAAAGCCCCGGGGATTATATACTTGAAAAATTCAAGCAGAAGTTTTCTTGCGAATAAAAGCCCCAACGCCATTCCTGTTGATTCTATCAGGGTTATCAAAGCATTGCTGAGCAAGCTTATCCCTGCAGGCGGAGCCATACCAACCCATATTATTGCTGCTACCGGCATGGGAAGCGGGATAGAAAGCCCAAGGGTGGACACAAAACCAACAACCAATTCTGTTTTGTAAAATGTTAAGTAAGCATCCACGACCCTGTTGTTTAATATATCAAGTGCATAATAAGCAAGTTCTATATGCCCTATTTCTCCTGCAGTGCCTGCAATGGCAGAAGAAAATGTTATTGCAAGACCTGCTAATACTCCCCACAAACCAATTATAGCACTGGTTAATATAATCTGGTTAAGTTCTTCTTTATACAATGCATCCAGATTAGGAGACTGCATAAGTTTTGCAAAAAGATGATATAGCACAACAACTAGGACAGATATCATGTATGCGGCCCCAACCAATAAAAATATCTCGGGATTCGCTAAGGGATTGATGATTGCACTCATTGGTTATAAATAAAGTAAATAGGAATAAAAAGTTATTGATTAGAAAAAAGGAAAGGAGAAAAAGAAGAATAAAAAAATCAAATGGAAAATTCCTCTTCATCTTCTTTTGAAAGCTTTGCCAGTCTTTTTAACATTACTTTCTGTTCAACCGAAGCCACAATCCTCCTTGTTCTTTCAACAGCATCAGGATTCACTGAAATGCTTGTGATTCCGAATTCAACGAGTTTTTCTGCAAAGGAAGGATAAACGCTCGGCGCCTGCCCGCAGAGGGAAGATGTTATTCCGTATTTTGCTGTTGTTTTTATAACATGCCTTACCGCTCTGAGTACTGCTTCGTTTCTCTCATCAAATCCGCTTGCCAGTGTTGTATTATCTCTGTCTATTCCAAGAACAAGCTGGGTAAGGTCATTTGTTCCTATTGAAATTCCATCTATTCCCTCTTTGCAGAAGGAATCTATAATAAATACTGTGCTTGGAACCTCAACCATTATCCACAACTGGAAATCCCTTGTCCTATAGAGTTCCACTTCCCTCATTATATCATGAATCGCCCTTAGCTCTCCTATCCTTCTTACAAAAGGAATCATGAGCCAGAGGTTCCTTAGTCCGAATTCATGCCTTACTTTCTTTAATGCCTTTAATTCCATCTTGAATACTTCTGCATCCTCTATATACCTTGCAGCTCCTCTGTATCCCATCATTGGGTTTGCTTCTTTGGGCTCGTATTTTTCTCCACCTGAAAGATTCCTGTACTCATTTGTCTTGAAATCGGTTGCGCGGTAAACAACAGGTCTTGGGTAGAAAGCAGATGCAAACTTCCTCATGCCGTTCGCAAGATTGTTTATAAATTCCTCTTCCCTTCCATCTTCAAGCATCTTTCTTGGGTGGACACCCATCTCAGCTATCATAAACTCTGCCCTCAAAAGACCAATACCATCTACAGGAAGCTTTGCAACCTTCTCCGCAAGAGAAGCCTCTGCAAGGTTTACATAAATCTTTGTGCCTGTAACCGGAGCTGAGCTTACAACTATTTTATCTTCTGCCTTTTTCTCTGCAACTGCAATCTTTCCTTCATAAACCTTTCCGTGTGTTCCATCAACCGTTACCATCTGTCCTTCTTTCAGAACCTCGGTTGCATTCTTTGTGCCAACTATGCACGGGATTCCAAGCTCCCTGCTAACTATTGCTGCATGGGAGGTCATTCCTCCTGTATTGGTTACTATTGCTGCTGCCTTTTTCATCGCAGGAACAAAATCTGGTGTTGTCATCTCAGTAACAAGAATTTCGCCTTTTGTCATCTTGCCGATTTCCTTTGAAGAAGCAATAAGGTCCACCTTTCCAACTCCATATCCTGGTGCTGCACCCAAACCCTCAACAAGAACATTTGCCTCTGAAATATCTATTCCTTCTTCTGTTTTCTTCTGTTCTTTTTTCAGGGTCGTTATCGGTCTTGACTGCACTATGTAGAGTTTTCCACCTTCGTATGCCCACTCAATATCCTGCGGAACTCCATAATGCTCTTCTATCTTCTTTCCCATGGCCGCAAGTTCAACAATATCCTCATCATCCAGTTTCTGCAGTTCCTGTTTATCCTCATTTATCTCTGCCTCAACATTCTTTCCTTCCTGCTTTGTAATCATCCATGTCTGCTTTGCAATCCTCTTGTTCAGTATTTTCATGCTTTCCTTATCCACTACATATGTGTCTGGGGTAACAGAACCAGCAACAACCACCTCTCCCAAGCCGTATGCAGCCTCTATCATCAATTCATTTTCCTTTTCGCTTACCGGGTCAACTGTGAACAGTACTCCGGCCCGTTCGGACTGGACCATGTCCTGCACAACCGCTGAAAGCGCTACTTTCATATGCTCAAAATTATTATGAACCCTGTAGAAGATTGCTCTGGCCGTGAAAAGGGATGCCCAGCATTTCCTTACTGCCTCAACCAATCCATCTTCTCCATGGACATTAAGGAATGTAGACTGCTGGCCTGCAAAGCTCGCGGTCGGCAGGTCTTCTGCTGTTGCAGAACTCCTTACCGCAACATAAACCTCCTTTCCCTTCATATCACACAATTCAGTGTATGCCTTTCTGATGTCCTCCTCTATATCTGCAGGAATCTCCCCTTCAAGGATAAGATTTCGAATTTCTTCTGCTGTGCTCTGCAGTTTTTCTGTATCATCAACATCCAAATCCTTTAACATATCTCCTATTTTTTCCCGTAAATTGTTATAATCAAGATGTTTGTAATAAGCCTCGCTTGTTGTGCAGAATCCATTGGGAACAGGAAAACCCTCATTAATCATCTCTCCTAGATTAGCGCCCTTTCCTCCGACCTCAGCAAGGCTGTCCTTGCTCAATTCCTCAAACCACATTATGTTCTTCATGGGAGTACACCAAAGGGAGATGGAATAAAGAGATTTTTAATCCTTTTGCAGAAACAACATGAATTTCTTTTTATAGAAACAGAAAAGGAGTGCTTCTCTGTTTCGGTTTATTGTTTATTTAGGTTGATTTGAACTGCTTTCGAAAGTAATATAAATGAAAACCAACCAATATGTATCTAGTGGTATTCTTGAGTTACACAGCTATAGTCCAGAAAGGAAAATTAAAATATATTGCACTGTGTCCTGAATTAGATGTTGCAAGTCAGGGAAATACTATAGAACAGGCAATAAAAAACCTAAAAGAAGCAGTAGAATTATATATAGAAGAGTTTATTTAGGCTGACAAGGAAATGAAAAAATGTCGGCCTACCTACTTCTCTTTTTTCCATAAAATACCATCATTACCGAAGAACAAACAATAGTATTAAATAGTGGGAAAGCCAGAATAAGAACAGGTGAAAAAAATGAACAGAACAAAAAACAAAGGAAAGAACAAAGGAAAGAAAAATACTGGGGAAAGCCCCTGCTTTAAGTCAAACCTAGGTAGTTCTACTTCTGTTCATCATTAAACCAGATAAAAAATTCCGAATTGTAATCCCAGAAAAAATCAGGCGAAAGATAGGTCTGGCTAATCCAGGGGATTTGGTGCTTCTTACCATCTGCAAAGCAAAAGAGGATTCGCTAGTGTTAGAAATGAAAAAAGTGGATGCCTCTTCTGAGATTGTGGAAAAGGGAAGGAATATTTCAAAGAATGTAAAGGAGGTGTTAATATGAAAAATAAACAAAAAAACAAAAAAGAAAATGGAAATGGAACAAATGTGGGAATGGAGAAATTTGCTTCTCTAAGAAGATACGACCCATTTGGAAAGGATGGTGAAGTAACTGCAGTGTTCAAACAACTGGTTTCAGCAAGAAGGCAGTACAAGCAAAAACCAACAGAACAGAACAAGCAGGCCATGGAAGAATTGGAAGATGAATACGGGCAGGCACGGGCAATGTACACGCCAACAACCGGGTGAATCTATGATAGAAATGGATGGAGAAACACTCAATGTTGAAAAACTTGCTAAAATAGCAAAGGAAGATGAACAGATAAGCATAAATGAAGCGACCAGGGAAAAAATCAGAAAGAGCAGAAAGGTAATTGAAGAACTTCTGGAGAAAGACGAGCCTGTATATGGTCTCAACACCGGAATCGGCGAGCTGGCAAACGTTAAACTAAAACGAGAAGACCTGAAAACATTCTCAAAAAAGATTGTTTACAGCCACGCAGCAAGTACTGGCGAGCCGCTCCAAAAAGAGATTGTAAGGGCAGCCATCGCATCAAGGATTAATGTGCTCTGCAAAGGTGTTTCAGGTGTCCGGCTGGAAGTAGTGGAATTCCTTATTAAAATGCTGAATAAAGGGATAACTCCGGTGATGTATCCTGCTTCAGTTGGGGCATCAGGGGACTTGGGACCGCTTGCACAGGCGATGCTCGTACCGCTTGGGGAAGGAGAGTGTTTATGCGAAGGAAAAAGGATTCCTGCAAAACAGGCGCTTGAAAAAGGAGGTCTTAAACCTATTGAATATGAAGAAAGAGACGGGTTGGCAGTAATCAATGGTTCAAACCTTATTGCCGGGTTGGCTGCGCTTGAGATATACGAAAGCGAGAACCTCTTGAAAAATGCCCAGATAGCTGCAGCCATGAGTTTTGAAGCGCTTCTTGGAGTACTGGAACAATTTGACAAAAAATTGCTTGCAATGCGGGGCTTTAACGGTGCGGTTGAAGTGGGGAAAAACATGAGGGGGTTGCTAAAGGATTCAGCATTGCTTAAAGGTGTAACAAGGGTGCAGGATGCATACAGCTTAAGGTCAATACCACAGGTGTTGGGAACCCTCAAGGATAGTATAAAATATGTAAAAACACAAGTGGAAATAGAACTGAATGGCGCATGTGACAATCCATTATTTATCCCTTGTGAAGAAGGCGGGTATTATTGCAGAGGTGCAAATTTCCAGGGAACTCCATTGGCAATACCGCTTGAAATGCTTGCAATCTCAATCGCAACAATGGCTGTAATGTCTGAAAGAAGAATCAATAGGTTGCTGAATAAAAATCTCAGCAACGGCCTGCCTGCATTTCTTATTGAAAGTGCTGGTCTTGATTCTGGCATAATGATTCCACAATACACTGCAGCATTTTTAGTGAATGAAAATAGAATGCTCTGCACACCTACTTCCATTGGCTCAATACCAACAGCAGCAGACCAGGAAGATTTTGTTTCCATGGGCACTAATACTGCACTTAAAATCAGGAATATTCTTGGGAACACACAGAAGGTGATTGCTGTTGAATTCATGGCTGCTGCACAGGCACTGGATTTGAGGAAAAAAGAGATAGGCTCTGCAACGGGTTCTGCAAAGGAAGTGATACGGAGGATTTCTCCATTCATAAAAGAAGACAGACCACTTTATCCGGATATTGAAGCAATTGAACAATTAGTAAACAGCAACACTATTGTTAATGCGGTGGAACGTTGCTGTCCCCTGGTTTAGGGTTTTTTCCTTTTTATTTATATTTTATTGCAAGCAGTCCCAACCCAAGCAAAATGAATGCAGGGAAGCAGCAGCACGGTTCCTCATTGTTGTTTAGTCCGGGAATATTATCAGGTCTATAATCCAGAGAAGGGTCATCCGCAGGCTTAAGGTTTGTATGCACATTTGGAGATACTGTTGTAGTTCCGCCATCGGCAACATACATTGCTCCGGATGCATCAAATTTCACATATGTAAGCTCTGCTTTTTCCGGTTCAAAGTCCGAAACATCTTCAGGATTATTCTCAAGATACTGCTTTGCCCTTTCTGCTGAAAGTTCATATCTTACATCCATACCTTCCGGAACGAAAATCCATTCCTCATCATCCTTCAAATCTCCTGAAGCAATGGCTCCAGGTATCTGGTTTTCATATTCTCCGGTTTCATAATTCATGCCTACGTGATTTCCATATGAATCATAAGCATGCAGGTCCAATTGTGGTATCGGGCCCAGTATGTTTGCAAAGGAATCCGGAGGCGCCATTGGAAGAGGGGTCCCTGCAATAAGCCCTCCCAATAAATTCATCAATGCCTTGGGTGTAGTAATAACACCATTTAAGTTCAGGGGAATGTATTCCTCAACTACAATCTCTGCCTCGTAAGGAGAAGTGCTTTCGGACTGCAGTGTAATCTTGAACTTTGCAGGAACATTTATGTACTCAGAGCCATTTCCTGAAACCGAATTGAGTGTAGGTATAACATATTCGCCTTCACTTACCTTGCCTATTGTCTTTCCTTTCTGAGGCCAGATATTATTGACAACATAATGATTGTATGTAGTATCATATCCTACTTTATATAGTACAACACCGGATTCAGGAGCCCCGAAAGCAACAGAGGAATCCCTTGCTTCCATAATATAAAAGAATCTTGCATCTGCTTTCTGCGGGTCATCAATCCTTAGAATGGTGTCTCCCATGTTCTTATTTTCAAGAGAGATTTCTGTATAGGTTTTATCAAACTCGGTTATTGTTTTGTACCTTAACCAATTTGCAGCTTCTTTTGTAAAACCGCTCATGTGAACCGGCGAGGTCTGGGAAGGGTTTCCCCACCAATTTCCTGTTCCCATAAGCCCCCAGGACCAGATTGAACCGTATTTCCTTGAGGGATTACTATCATAGTTATATCTATCAACAATGCGGTAAACCTGCCCAGGACCGTTCTGCTGAATATTCTTTCCATATAATGTATGGCCGAATTCATGCGCCCATGTCCCTACCTCATCGTATTCGCTTACCATTACAACGTTTTTTGCATGTATCTTTATCTTGTTGTTCAGCCCCTGGACCTCATAAACCTCACTTGGATTCATCCACATGCATGCAGAGAAGAAGGTATCCTTCGGGCCTCCACCCATCTGAGATCCTTTGCCCGGATGCACAACAACAATCCTTTCAAGATAAACATGTTCAGGAAGGTCCTTGTTTGTGAATGCTTTTTTTATTGCTGCACCTATAAAACTGCTCCATTTGTATGAATTGGCTGGCTGGCTCAATGTATACCAGTCATCTGAACCCATTGCACCGTCAGCATCAAAGAATGTGTAGGTGAACCCTATTTCTCCATATCCATTGTAGCTGTAATATGCATTGACCTCCTGGGCAATATCCTGGAAATGGGAAAGGGTTTTTACTCCTGACCTATCTGAGGATTCCACTAGAATAACAACCGAATCCTCTATACCGCAGAGGTTTGCCTCTTCTGCCCTTAAGTATAGGCTATTTGCTATTGATGCTCCATTTCCAGCATCTGTCTGGTCCTGCACAATAAAAAGATATTTTCCGCATCTCCAGCCGTATGTTTCATAAGAGTCAAAGCAAATCTCTTCTGCATTAAAACTTTCTGTTCCCAATGCCTGTGCAATAACGGTTGCAGCTCCTCTAACCCATTCAAGAATCCACCACAACTGCGTTCCTTGTTTTGGGTTGCATATCTGGTCTCCTGGGTGCATTATTACCGCATCCCTTCCCTGGTAGGTTGTTCTCCTGAACCCATTATCCTGAAGTATATTAAGAATATTGAAAACCTGCTCATCGTTTTGTGCAACTGCAATCGCTGCAAAAATATCAGGGTCCTGCACAGCCCCATAAGGGGAAATCTGATATCCAATACCTGTTGTTTCGGTCTTTGGAGCCATAGTAGTGGGCCAGCCAAGAGATTGTGCGGTTTTCTCAAGGACCTCCTGTGCTGCAGGGTCGTCTGCATTAGTAAAGAACTGCGCACTTGCAAAACCCTGTAAAAACAGTAATCCTAAAACAAAGAGAACAAAAATTTTTTTCATGGGGATTGTTTGAAGGGTGGGATTTAAAATAATAACCCCAAAATCACCTCACCAAGAATGCTTTGAGTTTTTTTCCTGTCTTTCCTCCGCGCAGTTTTTTCAGGGCAATCTTCTCTATCTGCTCCACTCTTTGCCTTGTAACACCAAAATGGTCGCCCACTTTCTGCAGAGTTTGCTCCTTATCATCCTCAAAACCGAACCTCTTCTTCAAAACCATTTTTTTGCCAAGGGAGAGAACCTTGAACGCATCTTCCATTGCATTCTCAAGTTCATGCTGGTACAAACTCTCTTCTATCTGCTTGTGTGTTTCAAGCTTTTCTACAAGCTCTTCGGAAAGAACCCTATTGCTTAGGGTCCATTTTTTCCTCCAGCCTTCAGTAAGAACCATGTCATCTTCTCCCTGGTACAGGAAAAAATCCAAATCCGTCCTTGCCAAGTGGGACCAAGTCATTCTGCTTATTTGTTTAAGTTTTCCAAGTTCTTCCTCAGAAATTCCCAGCTTCTCTGCAATCTCTTCATTGGTTTTCCAGGGAAATTTCTTTTTCATCTTATATAATTTGTACAATCTTTCCATAATGTAAACTGGAACCTTTGCATGGTATCTCTCTTTAAGAATCTGCCTTTTACAATGACCTAGACAGGAAAAGAAATAGGTTGAAAATTTAGCTTTGTTTTTATCCCAGAACAGGGCCGCTATGAACATGTGTTCCCTCACTGTCTGCAGTACATCTTCAGAGAAAGGGAAGACATAGCCCATCACTTTTGCTGCTGTTTTTATAAGTCCTTCATTCTCCATCACCATCTTCCATGCTTCCTTAATCGTTCTTACTGGAAGTGCAATCCTCCCAAATTTTGTGTTCCTTACTTCACAGGGCTCAATCCCAAGTTCAAGCAGGGCATGAACAATCCTCATGCGCCCTAATTTATGCCCATTATAAAGTCTTATAAGTTCTTTTTCGCATCGTTTTACCTCTTCCTCAAGATAATCCCGCGGTTTTACCAACGGCTCAATAATCCTCTGCAGTTCTTCGGGTTCAATGTATTGTTCTTTCATAATAATCACTTTGGTGTTATTAGATATGGCTTACTATGAATTTATAGTTAAGTAGTCTATTAACTGGACGAAAAAAACATATGTTTAAATACTCCAAGAGAGCAATAATGTCATGGAAACAAAAAAACTTGAGGAGCTGGGGCTGACAAAAGGAGAGGCAAATGTATACCTTGCGTTGATTGGGCTGGGGGAGACAACAACCACAGGTATTATCTCAAAGATAAAGATGCAGAAATCCACCGTCTACTTCTGCCTGGAAAGACTGCTTTCCATGGGACTTGCAAGCTATATAATAAAGAATAATAAAAAATACTTCAAAGCTGCTCCTCCTGACAGGCTGATAGAACTTCTAGAGGAAAAGGAAAAGAAGATAGAAAAACAAAAGAAAAAAATAAAAGAGATGATTCCAGGGATTCTTGCACTTGAGAAGGAAGGAAAAAAACCTCAGGAAGTAAGATTTTTTACCGGATGGAACGGGATGAAGAGTGCATTTGACGATATGCTGAGGAGTGTTGAGAGAGGGGATGAAGTCCATGTTTTTGGAGTGAGCACGGTTCCCCAGGTTTTTCCAAGATTCAGGAGGTTCATAAAGAAATTTCATCAAAAAAGGGAGGAAAAAGGGGTGGAACTCTGGATTATTATTAACGAGGACCTGCAAGACAGCATAGGAAAGGACAGAAAAGGCGAAAAGTATGCAAATGTCCGGTTTATCCCAAGGGAGTTTGTAACACCCACTGCAATCAACATTTACGGGAACAAAACACTGATTGCAATATGGACGGAAAATCCTGCTGCAGTAGTTATAGACAATAAGGAAACCGCGGATTCTTTCAGAAATTATTTTAAGTTGATATGGAAGATTTCAAAAGAATAGGATTACCGTACATGCTTTTATTTTTTGCGCACCAATAGATAAAATTGAGGATGATGATAAAGGTGATCTCTTACGCGAAAGCGGATGATGAGAGACGGACGGTCTGACTCATCTTTTTAAAACTTCTTGGAGTACTACTAATTTGTACATAAATGAAACGGTGCGTAAATGGAAACAACAGTGATTTGGCTTGCACTCGCGCTGACTATCTTTGCAGGATTATCCACAGGTATCGGAAGCTTGATTGCGTTATTCATTAAAAAATTTAAAGATTCCCACCTGTGTATTGCATTGGGCTTTTCGGCAGGGGTTATGATTTACATCTCATTTTCTGAACTTTTACCTTCGGCAGTTGCGGATATTGGTTTTCTATTCGGGAATTTAGCCTTTTTTGCTGGAATACTCTTCATCGCACTTATCGATTTTCTGATTCCGCACGAGTATATCGCAGAACATATGAAAGTAGACAAAAAAAATAGGAAATTAATGAAGGCTGGGGTTTTTATTGCCTTAGGAATCGCAATACACAATTTTCCTGAAGGGCTTGTGACTTTCATGGCCACATTGAAGGATGTCAATCTGGGGATTCCCCTGGCAATTGCAATAGCAATACACAATATTCCTGAGGGAATAGCAATCTCTATGCCGATTTTTTATGCAACAAAAAGTAGAAAGAAGGCGTTTATGTGGTCTTTTCTCTCTGGAGTAGCAGAACCTGTGGGAGCAGTAATAGGTTTTCTTTTGCTGAGTCCTTTTCTCACTCCCATGCTTTTGTCGGCTATATTAGCATTTGTAGCAGGTATAATGGTGTTCATAAGTTTTGATGAGTTGCTTCCATTAACCTTTAAAGGTGAAAACTCGCATTTGTCGATAGTTGGAATAATAATGGGGATGTTCGTGATGGCACTGAGTTTGTATCTACTTTGATTGCATTTTTTTTCAACTCAATTAGGGGGGTAACAGGGATATTTAAAATTGTGTGCTTATATAGTATTGTATGAAAAAATTGAAGAAACCTGCGGAAAAAGGCCGCAGATTCAGGAAATTAAAATGGTTTGCAAAAAAGAGCCTGAGAATGGCGGGCATAGCATATCTTACTGCATTTTTGACATTGTCTACTCATGTTGGCTACCATTATTTCAAACACAGGAAACCTGAGATTGAGCAGGGAATGACAATCAATGAATTGGAAATTAATGGATATAAAGTAAATATCAATGGAAAAGAAAAATATCTGACATTGGTCGGCGAAACACATATGTATACAAAAAAAGAATATGAAATTGCAAAAAAACTTATTGAGGAGCACAAGTATTTTGCATGTGAAGTTGGTATTGGTTTCAGAAAAAATACTTCTACAAAAAATTATATTTATGGATGGATTTATAGGGGCTTCTTTGATACATCTTATTTATATTATAGATTAGGGTCTGGAAGGTGGTATAAACCACTGGCCCATACTGCAAAAAACAATTATAATATATATCCATTAGAGGGTTCTAATGATTTTTTTGACAATCTATCTTTTAAAGAAAAAATGCTCTTATTTAGTGAATTCACACTCTCTCTGTTAATTTCTCCTTTTCAGTACTATAATACAATCGGGGAGATACCAAATGAAAACGAATACGAATACGATTTTGGAGAACTCCAGGAACCAGTAATAGACAAACGGGATAGGGTAATGGCAAAAAGTATTGTGGAGTTATTAGAAAGGGATGAAATAGATAAGCTTCTTGCAGAAATTGGAAGTGCACATTTAAAGGGAGTTACAGAAAATTTGTCCCAAGAAGTTGAATTGGAAAAAATTCAGGAATAATTATAAATGTATTTAAATTTATATAATAAAGGTGAAATTATGTCTACAATAGAGTTTACGGAATACAAAGGAAACAAGCTGATTGTCATCAAGAGAAATGAAAATGACCAATTCCCGTTCAGGTTCGGGAAAGTAAAGGCAAAAATGATTGTTGAAAACTTAGAGGCAATCAAGAAATTTGCAGAAGAAGAGTAATTTATTTCTTAAGAACAGGGATCTTTTCCTTCAGTTTATTTGCTATCATAGCAACCAGCAGAGGACCTACAAAGGTAGTTACAATACTCAGGGCAATCATTGCAGTAATTAATTGCTGGTCAAGAAGGTTGAATTCAAGGCCTACGAATGCAACCGCAAGGGTGGTGCTCAACTGTGGGATGGTTGAAGCTCCTACAAGTGCACTCTCAGTAGAATTGAATCCCATTAATCTTCCTCCAATCCATCCGCTTATGAATTTCGAGCCGATAGAAGCAGTAAGAACGACTGCGGTTATTACTGCAGCACTTCCAACTGTAAGGAAAACGCCTATATCCGTCTGGGCGCCTATAATTATGAAAAATGCAGGAATAAAAAGGCCGTAGCTTATTGCATGGAGTTTCTCTTTTAGTTTCTCGCTTTTTATGGATTCAGAAAGGGCAAAACCCGTGAAGAAACCTGCAATTATTGGATGCACACCGAGTATCTCAAAGAATACAACTATTGCTATAAGAATTACAAAGATGAAGCGCAGGTCCTGCTCAAACAGATATTTTTCCTTCCAGCTTCTCGGGAAAAGGTATTCCCTTATTTTTGGAAGTATGTATTTCAGGCCTATGAGTGCTGAGAAAAGAAGAACATAGAATATAGGCAGGGGAATTGAAGTTGTTGGGTTGATGCTCTGAAGAACAATAGAAAGAAGGACAAGGCTGAGAACATCCTCAAGGATTGTTGAGGCAACTATTGACTGCCCCACCCTGGATTTGAGAAGGCCGTGCCTTTCCAGTGAAGGAATCACTATTGCTATTGAGGAAGAGATAAATATTATTCCAAGAAGGAATGCGGAAAGAAGACCATATCCAAAATAAAGAGCAATAAGGAAGCCTGCTGTGAACGGTATCAATGCATTCAACAATGTAAGACCTGCAATACCATTCCTAAGTTTTTCAAAGCTTGAAAGCCTTATCTCAAGCCCTGCCATGAACATCAGGAAAATAAGCCCTATTGAACCAAGGAATTCTATGATCGGATCAATTGTAAGAATATTAAAAACATACGGACCGATGAGGATTCCTGCAATAATCAATCCAACAACATATGGAACATGAAGCCTGCGGAAAATTTCAGATAAGAATAATCCTGCCGAGATTAATATAAGGAAGGATAAAAGTTCAACCATGGATAAAAAAACGTAATACTTTATAAAAAGGTTTTGCTTACTTCTGCTCTGGTTTCTTTAATGCACCGACAAATTCTTTCAGTTTTTTTGAGTATTCCTTTTTCATTACCTCTCTTTTTGTCAGTACCATGGAAGCTTGCGGGGTTTCTTCGCATAATTCTTCCATTTCCTTAAGAATATCCTCTGCTCCTGCACTTCTCTGGGTGCAGAAGAAAGCGGTTTTGCTAAATCTCATCTGGTTTTCAAAAAGATATGTTCTTACTGCAGGGGGAAGATTATAGAACCATACTGGAGTTCCAATCACTACCAAATCGTAATCTGCAGGGTCCTTCTCTGTTTTCTTTATCTTTGTATACTTTTTCTGGATTGCATCAATTGTAGAGATTAAATAATTGATAAAACCATTTCTATTTTTTGTGTCTATAATCTCTTCAAGGTCTGCCTTAAGAAGAACCGAAAGCATTTTTGCGACCTTTTTTGTGGTTCCTGTCCTTGAATAGAATACAACAAGAGTTTTCATAGAAATAGAAATACATGTTATCCTTTAAATGTTTTAGGGAAAGTCTATGTCTGGGCTTGAATCTGAATACAATGAATAAATTCAGACAAAGAAAAGGGTAAGGTATGAACCAAGGTAAAGAAGGATGAATGCAATTCCTGTCCAGATATCCAGTTTTTTCCTCCATAAAAGAATGCCTATAACTGCGAGAGTTGCAAAAAGCAGGTAAAAACCAGTCGTTAATGCTATGCCTACGGAAAGAAGTATAGGTGCGATTAACGGCCCGATTCCCAATGCTAATGTGCAGTCTACAATGTTGCTTCCGAATAGGTCCCCTATAACCAGGCTCATCTTCCCTCTTCTTATCGCAGTGAAATCAATAACCAATTCCGGAAGCGAGGTAGCTATTGCTGCTCCAAAGAAACTTACCAAGTATTCCGGTATCCCGAAAAGTAACGAGAATTCGATTATGGAGTTTACAACAACAAAAGAGCCGAGCAGAACACCTGTAAGGGCGATGGATATCAGAATAAAATGAATCGCATAGTTCTTGAAAGGTGGTTTCTTCAAAGGCACTGTATTATTCAGTTTGTTCTTCAGGAAGAACATTATACAAATATAGACAAGGAAAAGAAAAATGGATTCCCACCTTTGGATGTTTCCATCAGAAATTATAAAAAGACCTGCAATAAGCGCAACAACCGCACCTCCACCTGCAAAAAGAACCTCTGTGGTGTTAAAAGATTTAACTCTTGAATAAATAGCGATAACTCCAAAAACAACTGTTATCTGCAAAAGGCAGGAACCAAGAGCATCGCCAACAACTATATCCCCGTGTCCCTGTATTGAGGAAATAATAGAGGTGGCGATCTCAGGCAGGTCCGTGCCGATGGAGAGTATAACAAGGCCTATAATAATCGGAGAGATGTTGAGTGCCACTGCAAGGGCTTCTGCTTCCTTGACCGCTTTGCCTCCGCAATAAATCATAAGGAAAAAACCTGCAATAAAGGAAGCAAGCAGAATGGCCAGTTCAAACATGAAGGGATAATATGCAGGATAGATTTAAAAGAGAAATGGTAAATAGGTGCATGTTTTCCCCCTGCATTCTTTGCGATGCCGGCTGCTGCAAGGAACACCTTATTACAATAACCTCCTTTGATGTATTGAGGATAAGTGAAAAAACAGGGAAAAAAATTGAAGAATTTGTTGATATTCCAGCTCCCAGGCTGCTGAATTACAATGTTGAGCTTGTACTTGAATGGCATGAGAAAGGAATTACGAATGAGGGGATTCTTTCCCTTAAATCCCATCCATGCATATTCCTGAAAAATAACAGATGTTCAATACATGAATCCTCTCCTCTCTCCTGTAAGCTCTATCCCTATTCCTCAGGAGGAGGGCTAAGAATCGGAAAACGCTGTCCTTTGCGCTCTTCCCTGCTGTTTGCGCTCTTCCCTTCTGGCGATAGAGGAGAGAGGTATAAAAAAGAGATTATAGCTTATGCTGGAATAGTTAAAGAGTGGAACAGAGAACGCGGAGGAAAGGCGGATATGCTAAACTTTATAATGAAGAGAACCAGAAAAAGGATAAAGGATTTAAACCCGGATAAAGAGGTATAACCCATGCTTGTAAAAAATGCAAAAATTTATCTGAAAGGAAGGTTGGTGGAGAAAAACATTCTTATTGAAAATGGAATCATCAAAAAGATAGGAAAAATAAAAGGAAAAGGAATGGATGCAAAAGGATATCTTGTGCTTCCAGGCTTAATAGACCCGCATGTGCATTTACGGGACATGGGAATGGAATATAAAGAAGATTTTGAAAGCGGAACAAAGGCAGCCATTGCAGGGGGTTTTACTACTGTTTTGGACATGCCCAATAATAAAAATCCGATAACAACTTATAGGAGATATAAAGAGAAAATAAAGAAGGCGGAAAAAAAGATATGGTGTGATGTAGGTTTTCATTTTGGAGGTGCAAAAGGAAATCTAAAGGAAGTGAAAAAAGTGAATCCGCTTTCGCTGAAGATATTTATGGGGAAGAGCACAGGAAACCTGCTTCTTTCCGATGAGTATGAGATGTGGAAGCACTTCCATGCATTTGACAAGAGGAAGCCGATAGTTGTTCATGCAGAAGATGAGGGGATGTTAAGGGCAATGGAAAAAATGAAAATTGAAAGGGAGCCTATAGCTGAATGGGTTGCTGTTGAAAAGGCTCTTTCTATTGCAGAATATGAAAAAAGAAATATTTATGTTGCTCATGTGAGCACCCTGAGGGCGTTGAAAAGAATAAAGGAATATCGGAATGGATTTGCAGAAGCAAGCCCGCATCACCTGTTTCTGGATGGAAAAAAACTTCCTTCTTATCTGAAAGGGGTGAATCCTCCATTGAGGAATATAAAGGAGAGAAAACTGCTCTGGCAAAATCTGAAACTTTTTGATACGGTTGGAAGCGACCATGCACCGCATACTCTTAAGGATAAAAAAGGGGGTGCGAAGGGCTTTCCTGGATTGGAAACATCCTTTCATTTATTCTTTGATGCTTATATGAGAAAAAGAGTAAACCTGGAATGGATTCTAACAAGAATGGCGGAAAACCCTGCAAGGATATTCGGGTTAAAGAAAAGAGGGATTATTAGGGAGGGATACTTAGGAAACTTGATATTTGTGAATCCTAAAAAGGAATGGATTGTAAAGGGCAAGAAAATGAATACAAAAGCAGAGTGGAGTCCATTTGAGGGAATGAAACTGAAAGGAAAAGTTGAAAAGGTAATCCTAAGAGGGGAAATTATTTACGAAAATGGAAAATTTATAAAAAGAAAAGGAGTTATTCTAAGGTAATTGTTATTGCCTCTTCTCTATGCTTATTTTCTCTTCTTCATGCGTTAATAAGAGGGTTGTTTTTCCCTCCTTTATATCTCCAAGTTTGGAGGTATCTACTTTGAAAGAAACAGGAACTGCTATGGAATCTCCCTTGCTCAATTTTACCATAACCTCACTTCCTGCGGATAAATCAGAACTGCGCACTTCTAAACTCTCAACATTGTGTGGAAGATAAATAGTCAGGACAATACTAGAGCCGTCTCCCATATATCCAACTGAATTAATTAGATAGGCAAGCCTGTGCACCGCAAGGTGTGCATGAAGATATGAAAAGCCCTCTATCAGAGCATCTGTCTGCTGATACATGATAAAAAGAAGAGGTATAAATAGAAGGAGCACAAAGCCTACCACAAGAAGAAGTTCTGTGCTAACCTGTCCTTTTTTTTCTTTCATACAAATTCACTCTCGTATATAAAAACCTTTTTTCTTTTCTTCTTACTTTTTCTTTTATTCAGCAACCTTCTTAATTCCTCCAATAATTCTCTTCTAACCTCTATCACATTATAACCCTCAGTCCCCATTGAAAGACGGAAACTGGCAGCCCTAAGTTGCAATCGCATTGTGTATATTGATTTTCCTTTCTTAAGATGGATGTTAATCTCATTTATCTCAATGCTCTTGTATTTTTTTACAAGGGCCTCAACCTCATCTTTAATTGCATCATAATACATCATTTCATCTTCTCCAAGACCGCTTATGAAGATATTGAGACTTTTGGTAAAGTAAATTTTCTTTATGAACTTCATTATATCTGCTGCGGTGAGTATGCCAATTGCTTTATTCCTTGAATCCATTACTATCGCTGCCGAAACATTGCGCTTTGCCATCTCATTCACTGCAGAGTGCAAACTATTGTCTTCCTTTACCTTGATAGGTATTTCCCTCACAAGATCTGAGACAGGTTTTTCGTCCTGGTTTTTCAGACTTGGGATATTGGAAAACCGGTCCCTTCCTTTGGGCTTAAGCATCATAACCGCAAAATCAAGGGTTGAGATAGTTCCTATAACCTTTCCTTTCCTCTTAACAGCAAGCCTGTGAACCTTAAGCTCTCTCATCAGTCCTTTTGCAACTTGCATATTCTCATTATACTCAATAGTGTAGAGAGGCGTTTTCATTAGTGCTGCAACAGTTGTTTTCGGAATAAGTTTCTTTCTGGAAAGAAGCCTCAAAAGGTCTGCCCTTGTATATATTCCTAATATTTTATTTTTTTCTATGACCGGGAGACCTTTAAAATGTCCAGCAAGAAATGAAGTGATAATACTCTCAACATTTCCATCTTCTGAAATAGCAGGCGCTCTTATTGCTATGCTCCCGCATTTTATCTTTGAAGGGTCTGAAAAGGTTCTTTTCAGGTTTCTGTCTTCAAGTATCCCAAAATATTTTTTGTTTTTTGTTATAACAACAATGGTTCCTGTTTTCAAAAGAGAATTAAGCGCCTTTGAAACAGGTTCATTTGAATCCAGAATAGTCGCCTTCAGCATCTTCATATACCCACCAATGATTAGTAAGAATAAAATGATTTAAAAATGGTTCGCAGGTTCAACAACATCATGAAGTCCTGTCTTGCCTTTATCCTGAACGTGATACTGCTATTTTCTGGAATTGGATATGCGGAAGGGGGATGCACTATTGATGAGGATTGTCCAGTAACTATAAATTGCATAGAGGGTGGGCAATATATCCCTGCTGAATGTATAAATGGAGAATGTATAGGGGAAGCCTGCATCCCTCCTGAAAACTGGAACATTCCACAAGATGAAGTATGCAACATATCGCTTATATTAGTGGGATTGGGAATCGTTGGAATCCTTGAATACAACGCAAGAAGAAACGGCTCTTCAAAGAAAAAGAAATAAGAAATATTGTTTTTCCTTGTAAATCTAATTTTCGTTCCTTAAAAATCTTCTTAAAGAATAAAATTCCGGTTTAATGAATTTAAAGGAAGCAGTTTTATTTATTCAACAAATAATGTTCTATTACTTTTTTAGCAACTTTTTTTGGAGATATTTTTGTGTTATCCACTTCTAATGTTTTTGAATTTGGAAAAGTTGATCCATAATCCTTTATAGAAAGTAAATATTCTAATTCTTTAAGATTTTTTGTTTTCTTAAATTTTTTTCTAGAATTGGCAAGAATACGTTTACGTAATTCACCCATATTGCAGGATAAATGCACAAAACAGAGATCTGTTTTATATTTTTCTAATCTTTTTAATAATTTTTTTACAAACGAAAAGTTATCCTCAGCAAGTGTTGCATATGTAAGAATAATTCCTTCAAATTTTAATTTGGCTGCTTCTTCAAAAATATCTAAAAGCATATTATTCATGATCTTCAGACTTACTTCATATTTTTCTTTACCAAATATGTTCTCCAAAAAATCATAAATAGAATGTATATGGAGCAGTTTAAAATTCGTTGATTTTTCAAGTTCCTTTGCGACAGTATATTTTCCAACACCTGGTGCTCCATGGATTATAATCAATTTCATATTATTGTATGGCTCTTTATTATTTAATAATCTTTAGTTTACAAAAAGGCAATTCTACAAAACTGCTTTCGCCTTGAAAAGCTGTGTTTTATAAAATAGATGGGCATTCTATCTTATTTTTTTCAGAGGGCCACTGCATTGGATTATTAGCGGTAAATAGGCAACGATTATAAAAGGTTTGAAGACAATCCGATTAACATGAAACTCTTGCAGGTTGCCTTTATTTGCGCTTTGCTTCTGCTAAGCGCTGGTTGCACCAATCCATTGAATCACGATGCCGGAATGTATTGGATTCAAGGAAACGGCTCACAGGAACAGGACGCAGAGGGGAACACGGACCTGAATTTCCAAGTACCTAGTTCTCAGGCAAAGATAAAGTATACAATGGTGAATGTAAAAAGATTCAAGATATTCGCGGATCCTAACGAAGGGGCTTTCAGCCTGGAGGTGCCTTCAGGATGGACCGTGAGCCAGGGATCCGGGCTCGTTCGGCCATACATAGATGCGGCAGTGCTATTTGAGGCAAAATCTCCATCCGGGCAGGGATTCTTTTTTGCGGACCCGTACGGTTACATGTACGCCACCCCTAATGCAATGCTGGAATTTACAGGGTTCACAGAGGGCTCTTTCTACGACCCGTCTGGCGGGGTTTCAAATCCAATGGTAGTGAAAAACTATGCTGAAGCTTCGGACTTCGCGCTTGAACTGCTGGAGGAAAGCGGTGTTGAAGCAGAGAATGTAGAGGTTAAGGAACGGCCGGACCTGCTCATGGGCGGTAATCCATTGGTTACAGAGCAGTCCGCGGCAGAGCTGACCTTTGAATACGAGAGCGACGGAAAAGAGATAGAATCTTCAGTGGTCGTGCGGACCGTGCTTATTGAGATATCAGGAACTGGCATCTGGTACGCATCCGTGATGGAATACTACGCTCCTGCTGAGCTGATGAACAAAACAGAATTGCTTGTGCTGAACATGCAGCGCTCGTTCAAGGTTGATGAAGAATGGGCCGCGCGCGAACAGATTGAAGTGCAGAAAAGAATGGGGATTCTGGCGCAAAGCCAGAACGAGATATCAGATATTATCTCCTCAACATTTGAAATGAGAAGCCAAACTCTGGATGAATTAAACAAAAAATGGGACGAATACATCCTTGGCATTGAGAATGTTTACAACCCTGAAACTGGAGAACATTATATAGTGGACAGCGGTTCAAATTACTACTGGGTAAATGACATTGGGACAATTTACGGAACAGATATTGATGAGAATCCGTTACCAAATGAAAACCTCGTGCAGCTTCAATGTCCCAACTGTTAAAACAGATTAATTCAATGTTCTCAACTGAAGTGAGTAAAAAAACCTTATTCCAAGATATTTTTTTATAAAGGCAGTTGATGATATACAGCTATGATTACTTTAGAAGACAAAAAATAATATATAAAAAATGTTTTTCTTTTGGGTTCCGCCAGACCTTTCTTTTCTTACTTTTTGATGAAACTTTTTGGGAACCACTTAGGCTGACAACAGTAATGGAATATTTTTCCTAACGGCCGGAGGTAAACCATTGGGGGTTTGGGCGGTGTCGGACTAAGGGGGTTATATATAAACATTAGCACCCCCTTGGGCTGACATTCAGAGCTCCAGGTTCTCATCAGGCAAGTGATGGGTGCTGTTTTTAAAGGTTGATAATCTTGTATCTTCCTATGACGGAAAAAATACTGCTGTATACAACTGGGGAAGGTACAGAAATTTACATACTCCCAGGTAAGAAAACTGAATCAAAATACGACTTTATAGTCAAATACAAAACAAAAGGTAAAGGTAAACGTGAACGAACGCCAAAACACATTCATTTGATTGTTGAAATGTATGTTAAATATGCACATGCTCCGGAACTAACAATAAAGCTTAGAAACCAACTTTTAGAAGTTTTCGATAAACTACAACCCATCAATTATTACCCACCACGATTACAGGTTTTTAAGAAAGGCGACGAGAAAGTATTTGCTGGCTTAAACAAAGTGGGTGAGTTCAGTGTAGAATTTCTATTAGTAGTTACAGAGCTGATAATGATACAAGAAAAAACCAATTATCCAAAAGGCTCATTAACAAAGAAACTGTATACGGATTTTGGAGAAAGAGATAGATTTTCAGTTGTGAACACTGCCACTAGGGGAAAGGCATAATCCTCTATTTCCTGAAGATAAACAAATGCTCATGCATTATCAAAAGAAAGTTATATTTTTCTGATTGTTTCCTCCAATAAGGAGTACTTGTGCAATGCCATTGTTTCTTGATTACGTCCTCTTTAAGTTTAAATCCAGCTTCAAGAAACGTCTGCATTACTTTATAGGCCAGAGAAAGGTACATTCCATTTCTTCTCGTATCACCAACTAAAATTGCACAGTATTTCTTAGGTTTTAATACTCTATATGATTCGTCTGCTATCTTTCTCATTTCTACAATAAACTTATCAACATTATGAATGTTTGAAACGTCCTTCTTGTTTTTGGGGTTATACCTTATTATATCCAAATAGGGTGGATGGGTTATGATTAAGTCAATGGAATTATCTTTTAGAGGTAACTTTCGTGCATCTTCCACCCTTACGTTTTGTTTTGAGCCAGTTTTAAAATCAAAATTTAATCTTTTCCTTGCCAAGTCAACTGCTTCCTCATTTATGTCAAAACCAATGGCGTTTCTATGTAATAATTTACATTCTACAAGAGTAACGCCGCTTCCACACATCTGATCAAAAACTAAATCTCCTTCTTTTGAATAACGTAACAAAATGTTCCTAGGTATATATGGTGAAAAATTACCCCTGTAATCCCCTTTGTGAGTTGCCCAATCTCCTCTATCAGGAAAAGACCACACAGTATTATATTGAACTTCAAAATCGCCAGGTTCCAATCTCATTGTTAACCTCAGTAATTCAAAGCCACAATTTCTGGAACTGGCCCCCTTTTATCGGCCTTGCAGTTAATTGCTCTTCTTGCCATAACCCCAACCGTATTATAATTTGAATAAAGCTCCGTTATGAATGGCGCTGCACTATTGCTTAACATCACGTGAATGTCCTTCTTATCCAATTGAGAATAAACAGATTGTAATCTCCTCTGATCTTCTTCTGTAAAATCTAATTTAGTATAATTCGTAAATGACGATGTCTTAGATATTGGATAGTACGGAGGATCAAAATAAGCAAAATCTTTAGGTTTAGCATATTTCAAAACAATTGAAAAATCATCATTAAACAAAGTTGCTTTTTTCAATGCCTCCGAAACTAACATAATGTTTTCTTCGTTGCAAATCTTCGGATTTTTATATTTTCCAAAGGGAACATTAAAGCCACCTTTGGAATTAACACGATAAAGACCATTAAAAGCAGTTTTATTAAGATACAAAAAACGTGCGACTTTTTCAATTGAATCTCTTGGTGTTTCTGCTCTTATTCCATAGTATGTTTCGCTTTCATTCCTGTATTTTGTTGATTTTAGTTCTTCTATCAATTCACTGGGCCTGCTTTTTATTACCCTATATGCTTCCATTAATTCTGGGTTGTAATCATTGAGATGTGCCTTCTTGATTAATCCTTCAGACCACAACCTAAAGTACAAAGCTCCGCCCCCAACAAAAGGTTCATGGTAATTAGAAAAAGATTCAGGTATATTTTTAAGTAAAATGTCTAGTAACTGACGTTTACCTCCTGCCCATTTAACAAACGGTTTGGGTTCTTTTTCAAACATTTCAATCGATTTAAACAAGATGCTTTTTCTTTTAAATACTATCTATACACCTCATTTCCGGTGTTTCCGCTATTTTTCCTTCTTCAAAAAAACAATTTCCTCATTATCTTTTCTTTCTCATTTTTATTGAAAGTAGGATAACTGGTGAAGAATTGATGAGAAAACTCAATTATAGTTACTCTAGAAAGACAAAAAATTATATGAAAAATGTTTTCTTTGGGGTTCCACCAGACCTTTCTTTTCTCAATTTTTGATGAAAATTTTTAGGCAACCCGAAAAAGTTTCATTCAGAGCTCCAGGTTCTCATCACTCCACTCCCATTTCTTTTAAAAGAAAAAGAAGCCGTCAGGAAACCTGCATCTCATCATATAATTATTATTTTATTCAGAAAGGAATAAAAAAGAGTATCAGGCTTTCAGGGCCAAATTCATTCAAATAAGTCTTATATGTCTGTCTGCAAGAAGATGGGAAAAATAACCAACAAAACCGGCAAGAGCAAAATACCATCCTGCCAAAAAGAAAAGGATTGCACCGTAGATAAAGGAAAATAGGATGGTGTGAGTAATCCCCCTATGCTTTGGCTTTAGGTAAATCATTATTATTGCATATACTCCTGTGAAGATTAATGCTGTTTTTATTATCTCCATCCAGTTTGCAACTACACAGGAAAAATCAGAACATGTGCTGAAGAATGCAAAAAATAGGGAGAAAACAGGGACAGTGAAATCAGCAATCTGCCTTATCTTGCTTGAGCTGTGGTCTATATCAGGTGCAAGGGCAGAAAAAGCAGAAAAAATAATAAGGATTATAGCAAACTGGATAGGAACGCTAATAAAAAAACAAAGGATAAGCCCTGCGAGGGCTCCTACAATCAAATGTTGAATCCAATTCATTTTTTATTATGCTCCTTCTGAAAGATCAAATCCTTCATCACCAATAACGGGTTCTGCTTCCTCATCTACACTCACTGCTTCTTCTACATCCAATTTTTCTTCGGGTTTGGCTGGCTTTTCCTTTTTTAAGACAGGTTTTGGATGCAGATTATTCCAATAAGCATGAATCACTGAAACATAACCCCTATGATGAAATTTCTCAGCCAACTCATCATACTCCTTTTTAGGAAGACCTTCCTTTAGTTCATTAAGTAGCTCTTTTGCAAGATCCTTCATCTGAAGTGAGCCTTCCCAGTGTTCAGAGATTATTTTCTTAAGTGCTGTAGTAACCTCTTTTTTATCCTCGCCTTCTAATTTCTCCTCAAGTTTATCAACAGCTTTTTGAATCTTTTTGGATATCTTTACATTCTTTGGTGGCAATGCATCCTTCTTTTTTACAATGGGGGCTGCTCCTGAGATAGTATCAACTTTTGGCGGTTTCTTTTTCTCCGGTCTCTTTTTCTCTGGTTTCTTTTTTTCTTTTTCTTCTTTTACTTTTGGCTTCTTTTCTACTGCTTTTTTTTCTACTGGTGGTTTTGGGGCTTCCTTGTATTCCTTTAGAATCTTATTATATATATAGGCTCTTTTCCACTGGGCGCCAACAACCCTCCAGTTCCTTGTTTCTTTCAAAGCAGTCCATACATTCTTCAAATGGCGGTTCTTCCTCATTGTTAAGTCTATCAAATTAGCAAGGGTCTTTACACCTACCTTTCCGCTTCCTGCTGCAGAAAAATAGATTGAGAGTTTCTTTTTGAACTCGGATTTCTCTACTAAAATCATTCCTTTCCATTGCTCCTGAATTTCTTTGGTGTGGGCAGGCAAATCCATAAAAAGATTTCTTTCCTTTCCTTTTGAACCATAACTAAACACCGGTTTCTTTGAATCCAATGCACTGCAGAATTCATCTGCCTTTTTCTGGGCTTCTCCTTTTTTAGGGGAAACGATTATTCTCTTGAGTTTTTTGGGTTCCTTCTTCTTAGGAACAGCTCCGGGAGGAGGAAACATTTTGTATCCTTTGTTAAGCCTTCCCTTGACCACCCCAAAAATAGTAAGGTTTTTTCCTTTTTCATTCAGTCTTTTGAATTTCCATGATTCTTTTCCAGTTTCTAATTCTGCTTTGATATCATTATAGTAATATCTTCTCCCTTTCGGAGAGATAAGAATAAATTTTCCTTTTTTCATTTTTTCTATATCTTTGGGTGTAATTTCTACTGGTTTTGGTTTCCTTTTTGTTGGCTTCATGCTTACTCTGGTTCCTGAGACCGGTCTTTCGCTTATCATTGTTTTTGTGGACGACTTCTTCATACTAATTGCAGTTCTTGTTGCAGGTCCTTTCTTAACGCCCTTTGTTGTCGGTGCAGTCCTTGCTGGTCCTTTCTTACTGCTCCTTGTTGTCGGGCTGGCAGGACGCCCCAATAAATTCCCCAATTTAGCAAGAGTTTTTTTTCCCTTCTCATCAATACGTGCTTTAATCCCTTTAGCTTGTGCTTTTCGTTTTTCCATCTTTGTTTTAGTTTTTTTCATATAACCACCATCCAATATATATACTCCTTACTCTTTAAAAATATTAACTATTTCTTCAGAAGAACTGCCATCTATAAGGGCGTCAAAAACATCCTCTTCAAGTCCTCCTTCCCCATAACTAATCATACCAAGCTCAGTCTTCTTTAGCATAGCAACAGTACTTTCAGTTAGAGAAATCAATTCTTTCAACTCTTTTATTACCTTTGTCGTATCTTCCTTCTTTTTAACTGCTTCACTTGCTCTCTTTCTGATGCCTTTTCTGTATTTATTGTAAAGGTCCTCTCCAATACTCTTCTTTACTCCAAACTCTACCCCTCTAAACTTAGCAAGGGATTCCTTACTTCTTGGATGGACTACGGATTTCTTTTCTCCGCCTTTCTTAACAATCCTTGTGGGCGCCTCCTCCTTCCCGAAGAATTTCTGGAGTGTGCCCTCCGGGCTTGAATATTCTTTGTAAATATAATAAGGTGTAACAGTAAGAACCGTTAAAACAGCCAGTGGTTTCCATCTTCTCAGGACTCCTCTTGCCAGGTCTTTTCCTGCTCTTCCAAAACCAAATGCTCCTTCCCAAAGAGCCCAGCCTGTTGCCCTTGCTTTTTTTCCTAATCCCCCTCTCCCTCTCTTCAAAAACTGATTCCAGCCGTGGGCTTTGTCCATGTACAACTCCTTGCCTTTTTCCAAAACATATGTTTTGATGTTTCCTAAATCCCTTCCAATCTCAACAAAAGGATAGGCAATCGTATTTGCGGTAAAGAAAAAAGCGCGCTTGGTGTAAAGAATGGTCGTTCCGGTCATAGTTGTCCTGAAAAGAACCCCTACTCCTGAAATCCTTGGGAAACGCTGTTTGTACATCCCTGATTCAAGTGCTGTTCTCACAAGCGCTGCATCGCTCATTGCAGGCCTGACAACCTTCCATATTGGAGATGAAATCTTCTTCATGTATTCCCTAGACCTCAGCATCCTTAGCTTCTCTCTTGAAGAAACTGCCTTCCCAGGAACCTCTCTAATTTCTTCCAGAAACATATTGAGAACCTCCTTGGAAAGGATGGGCTTGGCACGCAAAAAGGATGTAACCTTTTCTCCGAATCTTCTGAAAACAGAGATTCTTCTTTCCCCAAGCATGGAGGACCATTTTTGTTCTATTTTTACCCGGATATCAGAAGAAAGAATCTCAACCTTGGAAAAAGCCTCCGTTCCTTTTTCGGAAAATGGTGAAACAAACCCTCCTTTTTCACCTATCTTCAGAAGCTTCTTTCCTGTTTCTGCCTGCAGTCCAAGAAGACCTTCCTCAAAATCAGCTACCATGCTGAGGGCTTTATCCTTTAAATTTAAGCCAAGATGTCTGAATTTTCCCTTCGGACCGAATAATACCTGAACCGTTTCCAGAGCTTCTTTACTGGTTTTGCCTTCTGCCTGTAATGCAAGAAGTATTACTCCTCTATTGTTTCCTTTTTTGAGGAGAACAATCATCTGTTCATATATTTTTAACCTGCCGATATATTCTTCTAATTTCTTAAGAGCGGAAGGTTTGAGCTTTCCTTCCATCTTTTTCAATTCAGCTTCCAGAAGCCCGATACGCTCTTTCAATTCAACTGCTCTTTCAGCCAGCATATCATTACTTACATATTTAGAGACATTCTTGAAATCACCAAAAATCTTTTTGGCTATCTGCTCATTAGAAAGTTCGGTAAGCTTTTCTGATTTTTGCAGGAGGAGTTTTCCATCTCTCTCCACGACCTTAGCTGTATCCTTTCCAACGATTTCAGAATACAATTTAACGAGCCGGTTTGCCTCATTTACTGACTCTTTCCTTATGGCCTTTTCAATAATCTGGCCAAGGGTTTCTGTTTTTCCTGCTTCAAGCAGACTTAAAACACGTTTATCCGAAAAATAAGAAAGTTTTTCCGAAGATGTTAATCTCTTTATGTCAATTCCGAATCTTCTTTTGAACAACATGCTGAACTTTCTTCTGGAAAACAATTTGGTTTCCTTGAATGCCTCGCTAAGCGCCTTTCCAAGGGGCTCTCCTGAAGCGAGAAGGGTCCTTATCTTTTCCAACTCCTTTTCAAAATTCTTGAAAGGATGCTTCTTGAGAAAATCCTCCATGTCCAAGCCGAAGTGGCTTTCCAATTCATTAAGACTCTCCAGCTCAGCTATCAGCTCTCCGATTCCGATTCCCACGCCTTTCTTTAGTTTTACATATTCCTTAGGAAAGATGCCCCATCTTTTCTTCATAAGGTCCGAGAATTTGGGGGTAAACTCCTCTTCAAGATTTATGAGTTTCTTCAGGTTTTCTATGAATTCCTTTTCATTTTTCTGGGTGTATTCCCAAAATTCCTTTGAGACCAAAGAACCTTGTTTTCCTTCTATTTTTTCTCCTATTATCTTCTTTAATAGGATTAATCCAAGGTTTTTTGCTTTTAAGGCCTTTTTCTTAATAAATCCTGGTTCTTTCAAACCAAGTTCCTTCATATAAAATTTCGTCTGCGCTTCCTTAACCTCTTCCCCTACTGCATTGGCAAGCATCTCATATTCGGCAGTTGGGTAGCCTTTTTTTACATTAACAATATATTCATTAAGTGCACCCAGATTTTTTATCTTGAATTTGCCTGCTGGATTCAATCCAAGTTTGGTAAATACCTGCCTGCTGAAAAATGTTTCTCCCATAAGTGCACGCGCTTCGTGGGACCTGAGCATACCTCTTGCAACCTTCTCTGCTTCTTTTATTCTATCCGAACCTGTAATACGGCCCCAGAATCTGCCTGCTTTTTTGGCAATGGAAACCTTGGATGGATTCTTCAGGGCTTTGTCCGTAACCTCTGCGGATACTGCAATGCCAAAGAGTGGCTCGATATCCTTATTCGGAATCCCGGAAGTCTTCTCCAGCACAGCAAGATGGTGCTCATAAGCAGAATCAATCTCCATGTGCTTTTTACCAATCTCTTCTTCAATTTTTCCTATTTCTGCTTTAACATTTTTGATTTCTTCTTCGAGCTTTGTGGCTCTTCTAGACCTAGATATTAAAGCTGAAGGTTTTTCAATCTCCAAAAAGGAAATCTTCTGCTCCTTTACTGCCTTTTCCTGCTGAATCATCTCAAGAACAAGGGTGCAGGCAAACAAATCCGCTTCCTTGTTCATCAATCCATCATATCTTTTATTCTCCTCAACAAAATGCTCTGCTTTTTTATATATCAAATCAATCTGTTGACTCTGGGTTCTTTTGGGAACTGGAACTCTCTTTCCTAATTTTTCTTCAAGATTTCCTGTTCGTCTCTTAAAACGTATGTCACCCATTCTTAGCCACCATATTAATAACGCATTTTTTATTTATAACCCTTTCGCTGAACGAACTCCAAAAGATTTAAAAACAGTGCCACTCTTTTGTAATCCAATTAATGCAACGAGGTGAAAACATGACAGAAGAGAAAAAAGACGAAAACGAAATGACAGAAGAGAAAAAAAACGAGAATGTAGTCTTTATTGGAAAAAAAGGAGTGATGGGATATGTTCTGGCTGTAGTAACCCAATTTAACAACGGAATGTCTGAAGTAATCCTGAAAGCAAGAGGGAAATTAATCTCAAGAGCTGTGGATGTTGCAGAGATAACGAAAAACAGGTTCCTTACTGGTGTAACAATAAAAGATATCCAGATAAAAACAGAGGAGCTCACCTCTGAGGATGGAAGTCTCAGCAAGGTTTCTGCAATAGAGATAACCCTTGCAAAATAATTTCTTTTCTTTTTCTTCTTTTTCTTTTATCTTTATTTCTCTCTCTATCTTCTTTTATATATAATAAAAAAGGGCCACGGCCGGGAATCGAACCCGGATCTAGGGCTTTCTGCTGCCCGTGAAAGAGCTTTCTTTCTTCCGGCACCATGCGGCTTCTTTCCTTTGCAAAAGAAAGAACGGGCGGCCACAGGCCCCCATGCTAGCCACTACACCACCGTAGCCATAAATAGATAAAAAGATGGAAAGGTTTAAAATAAGTGAGTAAAGCATTCTTTTTCATGAAGATTGTGTGTATGAAAACAAAGAAGGGCCTAAAAGAATTGTTCAAAGAAGCAGAAGGAAAAAAAATAGTTTTCCTTAATCCTGAAAAGATAAAGAGTGAAGAAGAGATTCTTTTGGCAGAACAGCTTACTGAAGAAGCATTTAGAAAAAAACAAAATATTTCAAAGGAATTCAGCATGGAATTCCTATTGTGGATTGCAGGAACTACAAGATTCAGCAAAGCAAAGGAATACAGTGCAAAAGGAAAAGAAATACTTGCAATTTACTTTGACAAGAAAGAAAAAAACAATATGAAAAAAAAGTCTGGATGGAAAGCAATAGAAAGGATATCTCTGGCAAGAATCATGGAGTAATGCCAACCTGTTTGTAAAGAATATCTTTATCTATAGGGAGGTCTATTCCAAGCAGTTTATGTATGAACATAAAAATATCTACAACCTTTTTCTTGTCTTTTGAAACCTTTACAGCCATCTCACCAAGGCCCATATCACTGCCTATCAACTCGTACAAAAGCACTCCCTCCCTTCCATACTTTTTGTAAACTACATAACCATCCTCGCCATATTTTTTTCTTATTTCTGTGCGGTTTAGGGGGGTTAGTATAAGCGCTTTCTTTTCCATGAGTTTGCCAATTACCTTATAAATATCAATAAGAGACGCCTCCTTTACTGTCTTTGCAATCTCAACAACATCTCTTTTTCCGTTTATTGCATCAAAAATCCTTGCTCCTTTTTCACCCATCTTTAGGAGAAAATTTGTCCTGAGTTGTATGGACTTTATTATGTTAAAACCCATCTTTACCGGAACATCAATCTGACGCTCCTTCATCTCCTCTGCTTCAGGAACTTTCGCAGGAATCAAACGCTCATCAAGCATCGGTGCAAAACCGGTTTCCTTTATCTCTGGTTTTGGAGCAGAAGAAGAAGGATGTTCAAACCCTATTATTCCTTCCTTGTCCATGAAATCAAGTATCTCAATAAGTTTGGTTTCTGAAACACCTGTCTGTTTCATTATCTCTTCTGCTGTTCTTTCACCATCTATAAGTTCGTATACCTTTACTCCAATATCTCCATATTTTCCTCTTAATTTATCCTCTACGGATACAGGGGAACTGATTTTCTCTTCCTCTCCATGAGGAATTTCAATACCTTCATAAGGTTCCAATTCTCCTGCTTCCTCAGACTCTTCCTCAGGGGGTTCTTCTGGGGGTTCTTCTGGGGGTTCTTCTGGGGGTTCTTCAGTAGGCATCTCCTCAATCTCTGGTTTTTCGGTTTCTTCCTCAAAGGAAATTGGTGCAATTTCTTCTTCCGGCTCTACTTCTGGTGGTTTTGCTTCTTTTGGCTTTTCTTCCAGTGTTATTTCTTCGGGTTTTATTTCTTCAGGTTCCGGCTCTTCTGGTAATTCTTTTTCAAGAGAAACAGGCAGAATTTCTTCTGGTTTTTCTTCTGATTCAAACAAAAGCTCTTCTGGTTCAGAGGGTTTTTCTTCTTCCGGCTCTAATTCTGGTGCAATTTCTTCTTCCGGCTCTAATTCTGGTGCAATTTCTTCTTCCGGCTCTACTTCTGGTGGTTTTGCTTCTTTTGGTTTTTCTTCCAGTGTTATTTCTTCGGGTTTTATTTCTTCAGGTTCCGGCTCTTCTGGTTCTAGTGGTTTTATTTCTTTAGGTTCCAGCTCTTCTGGTTCTGGTGGTTTTACTTCTTCTGGAATCTCTTCAGGTTTGATTTCCTCTTTCTCTTTAATCTCTCTTGGTATTGCTTCAGAAACAGGAATTAGTGTTACTATTCCATTTTTCTCCATAAAAGTAAGTATTTCCCCGACTTTTTCTATATCCAAATCTGTTTCTTCAGAAATCTCCTGTGCAGTTTTATCGGCTTCTATAGCCTTTATTACCTTTAGACCTGCCCTCCCGAATTCCTTTACAATTCTATTCTTTGTTCTTATTCTCCTGAGGGTGCCTTTTTTTGCTTCGGTAATTCTGTAGTCTGCCTCCTTTCCCATATTAATAACCTTAAAGAGTAGAGTAGGATAAAACTCCTTTTAAATCTTTTCTAAAGGGAATGTTGCCCTCACCGGGATTTGAACCCGGATTCCAAGATCCGCAATCTTGTGTCCTATCCAGGTTAGACTATGAGGGCTGATAAAAGAAAACATGGGAAGATTTTTAAGTGCTTACCCCCATTAAGGAAAAAACGCGAAGTGGTGAACAGATGAAAAGATGTATTTCATGCGGAAAGATAACAAAAAAGTTCGTAGAATTCCCCTGCCCTGACTGCGGAAAAAAAATAGTTAGGTGTATACAGTGCAAAAAAACAAGGGTCGCTTACAAGTGTCCATGCGGATTCAAAGGGCCATAAAGGTGGAAACATGGGAGATGTTAAAGTAACTCTAAAAATTTATCCTGAAAACCCTGAAAATATTGAAAAGGTTAAGGAAGAAATAAACAAGATTGTGAAACTTGCAGCTGCAGAAGAAGAGGATATCGGCTTTGGGGTAAAGGTTCTAAGAATAGCATTTATAATAAACGATTCCGGCGGAGTAGACGAGATAGAAGAAAGGATTGCAAAAATAGAAGGGGTAAGCCAGGTACAGCCGGAAGGAGTAGATATAGTAGGATAATTTTATCCTTTACTCTTCTTTTTTCTTAATAAAGAAATTAAATACAAAAACAATCAATCCTATTGAAAAAAGGCCGAAAGCTACATAGGCAGGAAATGCTGAGGGTCTTACCTCTACACTAAATTCCTTATCCTCAAAACCCTGTTTTTTTACAACCCCTGCGTGCTCTCCCCCGCCGTAAAGAGTTGCTTCAATACTTGAATCCCCTATAAAAGAATCCTCTCCGAAAACAACCTCTACTTCTTTAAGAGTCTGATTGTACTGGTCTGTAACATGTACTGTAAAGGGTTCCCCCTCGTTCACAACTGTTGGATATGTAATAACAAACTCTTCTTCTTCTATTGATGAAGAACGTATAAATCTTACTTTGGAATAAGGAGACTGTTCCTCGCCTGATGAATCCGTTACCCTGCACTCTATTTCTACAGAGCCGAAAGCATAATCCTTAGGGTCCATCTCAAAACTAAATGCATTCTCTGAACCAACAGAAAACCATTCCCCTTCATTTATCCTTACGAAGGTTTCGAAATCTCCTTTTGCGGAATATGCAACTCCTTCTACTTCCAATTCTCTAAATCCTAAAACTGCCTCCTGCTTTGGATTGGTTATCCCGCATCCCCTATTTACATTAAACGAATAAAGAACGCCATCCTTGGAGCCAACCAGAAGAATTCCTTTCTGAGAATCAAGGGTTGGTGATGTAGGCCACTCATCAAAGGTAATCTTGGTAAGAAACTGCCCTGTGCCGGCATCAAGAACATATATTGAATTTCTTGTTGTCACAAAAAGAAGTGTTTTGCCGGAGACCATGCCTATTTCCAGTTTTTTGTTTACAACCTGCTCCCCTACGTCAAACCTCCATTTCTCTTCTCCGGAAAGAACTGCATAAACCGTTTTCTCATCAGCAAAGATTATAGTGCTGCCATGGTTGACCGCGTTTGTAACTATGGGATAAAGTGCATCAAAAGACCATCTTTCCTCTCCGCTGAACAAATCATATGAATGGAATCTCCCATCAACCGAACCTATGTAAATCCTATTTTTGTAGATGAGAGGCTTAACATTCCAGAATCCTTCGGAAGGAATGCTGTGGAACAACTCTCCGTTTGACCTTAATACATAAAGGGAGTCTTCTGTTCCATAAATAATATAGCTTGCTGAAACAGTTGGTTCTGTTGCCGTTGATTTCTCGGTCTCAAAACACCATGCAACCTTTCCTGCATCTGAAATCGCATAAAGGCCTTTCTCAGTTGAGACATAAATCTTATCCCCGGAGTCAATACCATAGATATTGGAAAGCTCCTGCGCCCATTGAAAAGTACCAATCTGTTTTAAGGAAAAAAGTTTTGAACCTGAGGCGCCGATTATGTTTCCCTTGTGCAGTATCGGGTCAACAGTTATGGTGTGTAACCCATAATATTTCCATTTTATTATTCCGTTGGCTTCAGCATAAAGCCTCCCGTCCTCTGCCCCTATAATATTGTAAACTCCTGCAACCAGGGGTTTTGTAGTAAGGGGTTTTGCCAGTTCGGTTTCTCCTGCAATCTCGGCGAAAGGAAGGGAAACAAGAAGTAAAAAAAGAATAAGGAATCTCATGCTCCCACTTTAAAGAGAGAATCATGCTTTCCATCATCAATCTCTCTTATAATCTCTCTTGGGTCTTTTCCTTCAATGGTTAAACCTAAGCTCTTACAGCTTCCTGCTGCTTCCTTAACTGTTCCCTTAAGGTCTACGGAAAGAGAGGTTTTGGTTTTTCCCTTTGCAACCTTTACAAGGTCATCCAAAGAGATATTCCCAACGGTTTCCTTTGAACCTGTTCCTTTCTGCACTCCTGCAGATTTTTTCAAAAGTTCGGAAATAGGTGGGCTTCCTATCTTTATTTCGAATGATTTGTCAGAGGTTTCTACAATTACAGTGACCGGAACTTTCATGCCCTCAAACTCTTTGGTTTCTTCATTTATCTTGGCAACCACCTGGCCTGCATTTACTCCCATCGGACCGAGTGCAGGACCAAGAGGAGGACCGGCAGATGCTTTTCCGCCTTCAACTATTACATTTATCTCTTTTTTCATATGAACACCTATAAGACTTAATGAATACAAACATTAATTTTTAAGCTTTTTCATACTCCTTCCCAAAGGTTTCTCTAGTGGTTTTCTCATATTTCGTGGGATTTGCAGTTCTGTTTCTTTATTTTGTTTTTGAAGCCACTCATTAAAGATTTTCCTTGCAAATTCTTTGAACTCAGGAGAACTTTTTGTTTTTCTTAGAAATCTAAGTAGTTCTTCCTTTGACTTATTCATGCTTTCTCTTTTAACGTATTCAAGAATCGCATTAGCATTCCATCTTACTTCTGCATTCTCATCTTTACTTCCTTTGATAATAGCCTTAAGAAAATGATGGAGGTTAGCGGATGAAAAATTCCAATTCTCAACAAAGTTTGCAAGAGTCTGGAAGGCTTCCTTTCTTACTTCTATATTCTCGTCTTCAAGTGCCTTTGCAAGAGCAGGAATTGCAGAGAGAAAAATAACTGCTTTTTTTCCAGCAAATTTTTTAAGAATCCAAACTGCATTCTCCCTTGCTCTTGGGTTTCTGCTTTCAAGTGTTTGTATAATAGATTCCAGTGTCTTTTCTTTTGTTTTTTCATTTAGAAGGGTCAATAAAAGAATTCTGGCGGCCTGCCTCCCAAAATTTTCTTCCATGGTCTTTGCAAGCTGGGGAATTGCAGCGGAGATGTCCCTTCCTCCTTCAGCATAATCTAGGAGAATGCCGAGAGATTTTATTTGTACCATGGAGGTAGGGCTGAAAATTTTTTCTGCAGCTGCTCTTATCTTTTTCTCTTGGGATTCAGTTAATGGTTTTTCTTTCATCTGCCACTACCCTTTATTTTTTTCATAAGTTCCTTTGGATCTAATCTCAAACGGTATTTGCTCATTATTCTTTTTATATCGCCTTTGCACTCCTTGATTATCCTGTCCATCTCTTCCGATGAAAGCAAACCTAAATTGTGTTTTTTTATTATTGCTTCTGCAGTTTCTTTGGATTGGATGTGGTATTTTATTATTTCAGGAATTGCTGCTTTTGTTATTTTCTTTTCATTGTAAATTGAAAGAACTTTTTCAATAAAAGAGAGGTCCTTAAGTTCAAAGCCTTCCCTTCTCAGGGAAACAAGGGTTTCTGTGAGTGTTGTGACTGCGAGTTTGGGTTCTGCTCCTTTCTTAATAAGCTGCTCAAATACAGGGAGCAGTGGAGACCTGAATATTTTTTTTGCGAGGTCTTCATTGAGGAGAGAGGAAAGTCTTTTCATTTTCTTTTCTGCTCCTTCTCCTGCTGTTTTTCTTGCTTCGGAAAGCAGAGGTTTTGTTATTTTAATCAGAGGAATATCGGTTTCTGGATACATCCTTGCTCTTCCTGGAAGAGGCCGCATATAAGAGGAGGTTCCATCAGGATTTGCCTTCCTGGTTTCTTCAGGGACAAAAAACATCTCTGCCCTTCTAAGAACATGTTCAAAGGCTCTGACTGCAGTTTGTTTTTCAGCAACAACCATTGCAAACCCATCCTCTTTTGAACAGTTAAGGGAATCCTGGATTTCTTTCCATTCGCTTTCTAAAATAGAATACTTTTCCATGTCCTCATCTGAATGGATAATGCCTTTTACTCCTGCCAGTTTTGCATAATCGCTTAGCTCTGAACCGTATCTTCTATTGGGATTCAACTCACTTCCCAAAAGAGAGGAATGTTTTTCAAGTTTTATTCCAAAAACTCCTGCTCCTTTTTTTACCAAGTTGCTTATGAATTTGCTTTTTGTTGAAGAGAAAATAATTGTAAGTTCAATAGGTTTTGCTTTTGATTTCCATCCTTCTCCAAGCCTGCTCTTCAATTCCTTTATTATTACGAGCAGGTTTTCCTGCCTTTTTGCCTCATTCTCAACATACAAAGGAATGGATTTCAACTCCTGCACTCCTTTTACTTCAACCCTTGCACCATTCTCAATTGAAACATTCAGGTCCTGTCTTATTGTTCCAATACCTCTTGCAACCTTTCCAGTGGCTCTGAGCATCATCCCTATCTTCTCAGCAACCTCTTTTGCATGTTTTCCGTTTTTTATATCCGGGGCAGTTGCAATCTCTATTAAAGGGATACCAAGTCTATCCAAGCGGTAGGTTCTTGAACCATTGTTTTCAGAGACTATTCCTGCACTTTCTTCCTCCAAAACAAGAGTGAGCATTCCGACATCTCCTTCTGAAGTTTCAAGTTTTCCACCAAGAGCTATTAAAGAGGTCCTCTGAAAACCAGAGGTGTTGCTTCCGTCAATAACCAGTTTTCTCATGGTGTGCACTTCTTCCACAATATTGGAGTTCATCTGCTGTGCAATCCCAAGAACTATCAAAAGGGCGTCCTTATTCATTTCATGGGGGGGTTCCTCATCAGTCTCAACAAGACAGCAGTTTTCATTGAAAATTTGATAAGTAAACTCCTGCTTTTTTTCCTGCTGTTCTTTTGCGCTTCTGTCTATTTCTCCGGTTTCGCTTTCAACAACAAAAAGTCTTCTTTTTATCTCCTTAAAAGGTTCTGAATCAGAGAGTATTGAAGGACATCTGCAGAATAATTTTTCTGTTGCAAGGCGCTGATGAATCTCTATACCGCATTTCATATAAGCACCTCCAAGGAGACCCATTTACTTGTAGGTGGGAGGAATTGGGGGGAAGGTTTAAGTAGTTCCCTTTCACATCTATTACTATGTTGAAAACTATACAAACAGTTCTCGACGAAACAGCAGAACAGAGAGATGTTCTGCTCAAAGCAATGGATAATATGTCTCAAGCTCAGAATGAAATTGTTGAAAGTTGCTATGAGCATAAGGATAGCAATTGCTTTCGTATGCATAAGTTTGTTTATCACAATGTTAGGAAGAAATTCAAGCTCCCTGCACAACTTGCAATAATTGCCAATAAATATGCTTGCGTCTCTGTTAAACGTGCTGTTCAGGATAAAGGAAAAAGACCTAAATTTAAGGGGACCTGTATCCATTATGATAAGAGGAGTAGTAACATTTTCTTTAAAGAGAGCAGAGCAAACCTTCTTACCCTTAATGGAAGATTGAAGGTAAACCTTAAAGTTCCTAAGTATTTTCAAAAATATGTTGACTGGGATATTAAAGAAAGCAACCTTGTTCTCTGCAAAGACAGAAAACTCAGGCTTATGATTTCTATTGAAAGGAACTTCACTCCTTCCAATAAAACAGGAAACATCATAGGGGTTGACAGGGGAATAAACAATTTGATTGCCACAAGTGAGAACTGGCTTGTTGATGGCAAAGAAACTTTCAGGATTAAACAGCGTTATGTTAAACTTCGCAGTAGGTTGCAGAGCAAAGGCACTCGCTCTGCCAGAAGACACCTTAAGAAGGTCTCTGGCAAGGAGAAACGGTTTATGCGTAATATCAACCACTGCATTAGCAAGAGATTGATTGAAGATGCAGGGAAAGATGGAGTAATTGTCCTGGAAAATTTGAAGGGGATAAGATACGCAAGGCACAGAAGAAAACAGAACTGGCTCTTCTCCAACTGGGCTTTCCATCAACTCCAGCAATTCCTTGAATATAAAGGAGAGGAATACGGGGTTGCTATTGAATATGTGAGAGCAAAAAATACTTCTAAGACTTGTTCTGTCTGTGGAAGTCTCAGGAGAGGACAGAGAATTGGAGATATTTTCAGATGTAAAGCCTGCAAGGCATCCTTCAACGCCGACATCAATGCTTCTTTCAATATTCTGCATCGTTATACCTCTATTAACGGGCTGTCTGTCAACCAGCCTATTGCTCCCACGTGTGGTTGAGCAAGCTTATCTACTTGTAGATAGGTAGTTGACAGGATTGCACTTCTCTTTGTTATCTCTCCTTCCAGAGGAGTAAGCATCTCTTCCTTTACCTTATCTATTTTTTTCTCATGGCCGAGAATCCAGGAAAGCTTTATAAAAGCTGTTTCAGGGGTCCAGTCCATCATGCTCCCTATTACTCCTGCTTCTGAAAGCAGTCTGCCTGCACTGTAAACATTCAGGTTGAGTCTTCCTTCTATGGTTTGAGATGACATAATAACCGGAATGTTGCTTGAGATGAGCTGTTTCAGATTTTCAAGGATACTAGTTGCAAAAGGGTGTTTGTTAGGATTTGTCGGAGCATGCCCTAATCCGGTTCCAACAAGGACGACCCCATCATAGGAAGAAAGCGAATCTATAAGCTTTGGTTTTATTCCTGGGTGGATATAAATCATTGCAACATTTGGGTTGAACCTTTTATCAAATAATGTTTTTCTTTTCATATCTCTTTCTCTTGCAGGTGAAAGCTGTTCAAACATCTTTCTGCGGTAATCAACCATTGCAAGGGGGGGAACCCCAATAGATTTGAATGCATTCCTGGCCGAGGTATGCATCTTTCTTACTCTTGTTCCCAAATGAAAGAATGAATAATCATCATTTGTTGTTGCATGCATAATCACACCAACATTTGCAATATTATTGGTGGAAGTAAAAACTGCATTCATAAGGTTAAGGCGGGAATCAGATGAAGGCCTGTCAGAGCTTCTCTGGGCCCCTACAAAAACCACAGGAACAGGTGTCTGCCTGAGCATAAATGAGAGTGCTGCAGAAGAATATGACATGGTATCTGTTCCATGAAGGATTATTATTCCTTTGGCGCCGTTCTTTATCTCTTTATAGACTACTTCAGCAGCCTGCTGCCAGAACCTATAATTCATATCTTCTGAAAGAATAGAGAATAAAGGAATTGTTTTTATAGAAGGAAAGGAAGAAAGTTCGGGAAATAATTTGAGTAGGTCTTTTGGACTTAAATGCGGATGGACGCCCCCGGTATTATAGTCAACCTTTGAGGAAATCGTTCCGCCCATTCCTATTATTACAATCTCGCCTTCTCCTGTTTCAGGATTTTCTTTTTCGGGGGCAATATACTTTTCTACGAGTTCAACCTTTACTTTATCACTAAATCCGACATTGTATCCTGTGTCCAGCTTGAGCACATGCCCTTCTTTTGAAGGCATAAGTCTGCCTTCATAGGTTCCTTTATCTGTCTTTATCCTTACCTTATCTCCTGGTTTTGACTCCATGGAAAAAGAATAAATGTAATAATTTAAAATGGTAGCGGATATTATTGAAATATGTATATAAAAATAAACGAAAGGGATGGAAAAAGAATAATAGGAATATGTGATAAAGAATTAATTGGAAAGATATTAAAGGAAAGGGAGGTTGAAATGGATTTGAGTGCTCATAAAGGATTTTTCGTGGGGAGAGTAGTACGAAAATCGGAAGTTGTAGGAGAATTGGAAGTATTTGATTCTGTGGTTGCAGTCGGAGTGAAGGTTGTTGGAATCATAAAAGAACTCGGACTTGCCGACGAAGGGGCTGTACAGTATATAAACAGTGTGCCATATATACAATTGTATCGCTTTTGAAGCGGGGGTGGGATGTATGAAAGAAGTATCAATTATTTCAGATGATAAAATTGGTCTTTTGGCAGATATATCTTATCTTCTTGGAAAATCAAATATAAATATTGAATCCGTATCTGCCACTTCGGTCGGTGGAAAGGCCGTTATAAATGTTCTTGTAAAAAACAGGGAAAAAACAAAGAACGTCCTTCAAAAGAATGGTTTCAAGGTAAGTGAACATGATACATTTTTTATAAATATCAAAGATAAACCAGGACACCTTGCTGAGATTAGCAAGATGTTTTCTGATGCAGAAATAAATCTGGATAATGTGCATCTGGTTTCAAAAGACGGAAAAAATGTCATTTTTGGTCTGACAGTCAGCAAAGGTTATGAAAGGGCAAGGGAAATCGTGAAGTACTATCTTTTGGACAAAGAACAGCCTTAAAGTTCTATCTCTATTTCTTTCTTTTCTTTATTCTTCCATTTTATTTTATATTTTTCCTTTACTGAATCCAGTTTTCCATTTTTGTAAGCATCCAATATTTCACTTACTTCAATATATTTGGAATAGATATAATCTGCCTTTTGCTTTGCCTGCTTTTCTTCCTCCTCCAGCTGACTTAGCCTGTCAAACTGATGTCTAAGAATCTTCTCGTCTTGATTTTCCTTTTTTTCTTCCTTGTGTTCTAGATTGTGCTGGTAGAACCTCTCAAGCAATTCTGAAAAAGAACTATAATGCTTTCCTTCTCCGTACAAAGAGTAATCATCTTCAGCAAGGATTGGCTTCTGTGAATCCATAAGAGTGTTGTATGCCAATTGTATCTTATTTAATTCTTCATCTGTAAGCAGATTTCCTTTTTTTGAATGTGCGATTTCCGCAATCTTTAAAAGGATTTTCACGTATTTCATACCTATATCCAGATTTTTGAGGATTGCACCGACGGGTTTTTCTGAGAGGTGCTGCTTTAATTCGGTTATCTCAAACTGCTCGGAGGGAGGGAACCTGTATTCTTCCCTATATTTAAGAGAACGGCCTTTCCATTCCCTTGGATACCTCACTGCAAGTATCTTTCCGTTCTCTGTTAATATCAAGTTTCCGTTTCCGAACATCTCCACTATGAGTTCTTTTTCTCCAAAAGAGAATATTATTATGCGGTCCTTTTTATGCTGGAAAACCGAAAGCAGTTTGCGGTTTTCCAATTCCTTCCTGAGTTTCATTATAAAAGAGGTGGGTTCCTTTTCAGATGCTATATGTTTTGAAAAATACATGGCAGTTCCCAAATGAATGAGAAGTTCGCCTGCCCTGAACCTGAGTTGGATTATTCCTGGAGAAGGTTCAAATGCTTTTTTGAAAAAGCTGTTTTCAAGAATCCTGAGTTCATTTATAAAATAGGAATACTCAAGGTTTTCCATTTTTCTCATATTCTAACCTCCAAAACCGCCGAGATTCATACCTGTCTGCCCCATCATTTTCTCTAATTTTTTTCTAAAGCCCCTGTCTTTCTTAAAGCGCTTGAACATGCCCTCCATCTTAAAGAACTGGGAAAGAAACTCTCGCACCTCTTCGGAAGCTACTCCTGCTCCTTTTGAGATCCTATCTATTCTGCTTTTGCTTTTTTTCACAAGCTCGGCATTCTCCCTTTCATCTTCGGTCATGGAATTTATGATTGCTTCAAACCGCTTGAGTTTTGTTTCACCCTGGTGCAAAACCTCTTCAGGAACATCGGAAAGACCCATCATTGAAAAAACACCATCAAGAGGGCCCATCTTTTTGGCGGCTTTCATCTGCTGGTAGAATGCCTTTATGGTGAATTTTTCAAACTGCTTCTGCTCAAGTTTCTCACTCTCTGCTATATGCTTCATCTTCTCCATAAGACCTTCAATATCAGGAATTCCAAGCAGCCTCTCCACAAACTTTGAAGAATTATATATTTCAAAATCATCCTTTTTTTCGCCTGTGCCTATGAATGCGATTTTTGAGCCTGTGGCAGCCACAGCACTAAGGGCTCCTCCCCCTTTTCCTCTCCCATCCATCTTTGTAACAACTACTCCTGTAATAGGGAGGGCTTCACTGAATTCTTTTGCCTGTTTTCCAGCAACCTGGCCTATGTCCCCGCTTACAACAAGAAAGGATTCATCAGGTTTCAGGGAATCAGATATTCCTTTTAATTCATCTTTTAGTTCTCCATCAAAGGCGCTTCTGCCGGCGGAGTCAACAATTATCACATTTTCCTTTGAATTTTTAAGGGCTTCATCAACTATTTTTGAGGCGTCCTTTTCTCCTTTTATTGTGAAATACTCAACCTCAATCTGGGATGCCAGCTGTTCAAGCTGTTCCTGCGCAGCGGGCCTTTCAACATCAGCCCCTACAAGGAGAACAGAAAGGCCTTTCTTTTTGTAAAAATATGCAAGTTTGGATGCGGTTGTGCTTTTTCCAGAGCCGAATAAACCGAGAAGAAGAACCTTGTGCTTATCAATCCTTGGAGAATAGGATTCGCCCATCAGGGCAACAAGCTCATCATAAACAACCTTCAGCAGGTGCTCGCGTAATGTAAGTCCCTGTTTTTTTTCCTCAGTCAATGCCCTTTTTTCTATATTCTTTGAGAGCTGGAAGACCAGCTTTACTTCTACATCTGAGGATATAAGTATTCTCTGCAGGTCCTTTATGAATAGTTTTACCTCTGACTCATCTATATAAGGTTTTTTTGTTATCTTGGAGATAAGCTGTCTTAGTCCTTTTCCCAAATCCATACTGGTAAAGGTGTATAGTAATTGATTTAAAGTTTCCTGAAAGATAGGGATTCTTATGAGACCGATAGCTGTAGACTGTATTATACTCAAGAGAAACAAGATACTTCTTATAAAAAGAGGGCATGAACCGTTTAAGGATATGTGGGCCCTCCCAGGGGGACTTGTAGAGGATTTGGAAAGTGCTGAGGAAGCATGTATAAGAGAAACAAAGGAGGAAACAGGTTTGGATGTAAAAATAAAAAAATTGGCAGGGGTTTATTCAGACCCTGGAAGGGACCCGAGAAAAGTAATATCCATTGTTTTCCTATGCGAGTATACGGGGATCCCAAAAGCAGGGGATGATGCAAAAGAGGTAGGCTGGTTTGAAATAGGTGAATTACCTGAATTAGCAGCTGACCATAAAAAAATAATAGAAAATGTGATGGAATAAGTAATTATTTCTTTTTTGTCTTGTCCTCTATTACAACAATGTCTTCCAGGGAAACGAATGTATCGGGCTTTTCTCCAAATATTATTCCGTGCTTCTTGCCTTCTCTGGCTGATTTCGCCTTTGGATAAAGGCCCTTTAATTCAGTCCTTATAACCTTCAATTTCTCCTCTATTCTTTTGATATCTTCATCGCATTCACTAATATCCCTATCTATGTATCTTTTCTTTCTCCTAGCCTTTTCTATATGTCTTACATTCCCAAGCTTTTCTTCTATCTTCAGGACCTCTTTTATAAGCTCTTTTTCTATTTTTGAGGTATATGCCTGGGTTGCTATCTTAAATTCAAGCACTCTTAACTGTTTCCTGAGAGGATCAATCTTTACATTTTCGCTTTGTTTGAGAAGCGGAAGCAGGGCTTTTTCCTCGTACTTCTTATATCTAATACGGGCATAATTCTTCTTAATATCATTAATGAGTTTTGTTTTCTTTTCTTCAAGTTCTTTCACTCTTGCTTCAATTTCCTCTATATTCATGGTTATCACAGAAAAGGTTTTATTAGTTTTAGGGATATAAATAGTAAAAGTTTAAAAACTATTGGGAGACGTCAACCATGTATCCACAGGTAAATGAGTTTCCTTGAAGGTGCATAATATGAAAATTTTCGTTGTTGTAGTTGAACCGGAATACGGGATAAACCTGGGGATGATTGCCAGGGTGATGAAAAACTTTGGTAAGGGGAATCTAAGAATAGTAAACCCAAAATGCGATACACGGCTTCCTTTTCTTATGTATGCAAAACACGCAGCTGACGTGGTGAAGAAAACCAGAACATTCGGGAGTCTGAAGGATGCGGTTTTGGATATGGACTCAGTTATAGGCACCACTGCTGTAAGGAAAAGACACAGAAACATAATAAGAACTGTTGAAAAACTTGAGGAATTCAAAAAGGAAAGCTGGAAATACAATGGAAAAAAGGTCGCAATTGTCTTCGGAAGAGAAGGAATAGGGCTGAACTCAGAAGAATTGAAACTGTGCGACCGGCTCATAACAATAGGAACCTCCAAAAGCTATGGGGTGCTGAACCTTTCTCATGCAGTTGCCATAGTACTCTATGAACTTGCAAAGAAAGGGGGAGAAACAGGGAAGTACCCTGGTATGGGAAACCCGGAAAAACAGGCATTGGAGAACATATTTAAAAGTATAGTGGATAAAATAGACATCAGAAAAAAGGAAAAGGTTGTCTCCTCCTTCAAGAATGTGCTCGGAAGGGCCGTGCCTACAAATGAGGAGGGAAAAAGCCTGCTATGCCTTTTTAGAGGTATATTAGAGGGAAAGGATGAATAAAAAAGAACTTCAAAGACTTATCTCGCTTACTTTTGATGAAAGTCCCAAGGTAAGGAAAAAAACTGCTGAGGAAATAGGAAAATTGGAGGACCCTGGAGCGATGTTTGCTCTTATTGAATTAACTTATGATAAAGATAAAGAAGTCAGGGAAACCGCAAAAAAAATACTTAAAGAAAACAGAAACGAACCAGAACTAATGAGTTTTGCAGATATATTCGGCTCACCCCACAAGGAAGAGATAAAGAAAATAGATGAAAGCAGGAGGGCAAAAATCCTCAAACCTATAGAAAAGATATTTGAAAGGAAACTCGGGGCAAAAAAAGCAGAATTCTTAAAGAAAAAGATGATGCCAACAATAGAAAAGATATACCTAAAAGTGGTAAGGGAAAGAAGAGGAAAGTCAGGGGAAATGCAGGAGCTTCTCTCATCTTATGTTGAGGCGCTTTCTGATGTAGATGATATTGTCGGTGAGAAAAAGGAAGTTGAGGAGATTGAAGAAATAGAATTAGGGGAAGTAGGAAAAAGAGAGATTGATGTGCAGAAGGCGCTTTCTGAACTGGAAGGCGGAGAAGAAATTGCTGAGGTTTTTGAGGAGAAAAAAGAGGAAGGACCCTCAGGCAATACACTCTTCAGGCTTGCTTATGATACGATGATGGCTTCTGAAGGAGATGAAAAGATTATGGAGCAGGTCAGGAAAAAGATGCTGAAGAATGCAGAGGATGAAATAGCAATTGCATTTAAACTTGCAAAAAGGAGATTTAAAGAGGTTAACATCACTTCTCTGCTTGAGCTTAAAAGCGGGATGAGAAGTGTAACCACGGATATCCTTATAGTAAGAAAGGTAGAAAACCTTGAATACCAGAGAACCAAGAAGATAACGGATGTTTTTACAAGGGTTCTGGTAAATGATTCTGAAGGGAATGAAGGTGTTATCTATTTATTTGAGGGAAAAGGAAAAGAGCTCAAAACAGGACAGGACATAAAAATAGAAAAAGGAATCGCAAAAACCTTTGAGTTTTCTGGAGAAACTGCAATAACCCTTGGGAAAAGAAGCAGTTTATACATTGTTCTTTGAGAGTTTCCACACATAAAGGGTTTCAAAAAACAGGTTTTTTCTTTTTATTTCTCTTAGAGTATAACCTATCTGTTCTGCCTTTTTCTTAAGCTTTTCAGGATTGTTAAAAGAACTCAGAAGAAGGAATATATTTCCTTCTGGAGAAAGGAAATTCTTTGCCTGCTCAAGAAACCTGAGGATTATTTCACTTCCTTCTTTTCCCCCATCCAGAGCTAATTCCTGTGTTTTTTTAGAAGGGAGGTAAGGGGGATTGAAAAGTATATAGTCAAATCTTCCTTTCAGGTTTGAAAAAAGGTCGGATTCTATAAAATGAATATTAAGATTCTTTTTTTCTGCATTTTCTCTGGCAGAAAAAAGAGCTTTTGGATTTATATCAACTGCAGTAACCTGATTGGAAGGGTTAAGAAGTGCATTGGTTATTGCAATAAAACCAGGACCTGTCCCCATATCCAGGATTTTTCCCTTTAGGTGTTTAGTGGTCTCTGCGAGAAGGAAGCTGTCTTCAGAAGGAGGATAAACACTATTTTTGTTCTGGGTAGATTTCATGCATAAGCACCCTCAAACCTTCTTTAAACTCTTTGTATTCTTTTTTCATTTGTTCAAATTGTTCGACATATTTCTCCTTTAAATCTCTAAATCGATATGAACGAATACTCAACTTCTCTCCCTCTGTGTAAAGGACTCCATTTTCCATTTTTATTTTTTCGGGAATCTTTTTGAAGCCGGTTACTAAAAACATCTGCTCGTGCACCCCTGAACTTATCGGAACCAAACTCTGCATTTTAATAATTCTGTGACTTTCCGGAAGATATTTTCTCAACAGAGGACCTGTTAGGTGGACTCCTGGGGGGAAACCTATTTCAAGCCAGCCCAATGCGAACAAATGGTTTATATCTCCATATATTGAAATGTGGGGGGTGCCGACAATAGGAAGGGATTTTATATCCGATTTACTCAGGTTTAGTCTGTGATTGAAAACTATCAATATGGATTTGGATTTGGGCTCCAAAGTAAGGGTTCTTTCCCATTCTTCCCATCCCTTAAGCGAAGGGATGTTATTATTCCGTTTAGCCCTTGCTTTTTCTTTCTTAACTGATTCAAGGAGGGTATTACTAAATGTCCATAAATCAGGTTCAGGAAAAAATCGCTGGGCAAGCCAGTATGCTTTCTTAAGGGTTTTTCTCACCACCCTTCCTCTCTTCTCTCCTGCAACACCATCAAGATTGTGCATGTTGTGAAAAACATCATAAAGCTTGATGTTAATTGCGTAAACCATTTCATCTGTTCTTTCTCCATTCTTTGAATGAAACAATGCAGAATAAAAAACCTCATTCCTTTCTTCCTTTTTACGGAGGTCTATTGTGTGCTTCAGGAGAGGATAACTTTCATGTATAGGCATAACCCACTCACCCGCAGACCATTTGGGCTTGGTAATCCGTGCAACCAAATCTGCTACTTTTTGGCTGAGTTCTTTTTTTAGGTCCTGATAAGAGGTTTGTTTTTTTGTATCCTCAAGAACATCATGCAAAAGGGCGGCTGCAACAACAAAGGCCGGGAACTTTCTCTCTGCAGTCATTAAAGCCACCTGCAAAGGATGAAAAATGTATGGGGTCCCATCATCCCTTTCCTGGTCCTGGTGCTCCTCCTTAGCTATCTCATATGCTCTCTTGATTAATCTTATGCCGTCATTTACTTCCTTCTCGCTCTTATCTGTAAAATGATGTTTAGTGTAGGTGCTTATTATCTTCCCAAGGTAACCTGCTACAGTCTGTTCTGAAGAACCCTTAAATCTTGCAGAATCCAACAGGTTTGTATCAAAAGGACTAACTCTTACAGCAATAGGATTACTAGGTTGTTTTGTAGTAGTTTTAGAATTCATGTGGTAATACTTGCTCGCTGGTTATTTAAAAGTGTTTTGTTTTTTCGAGAAAGAAAAAAAGAAAAAAGAAAAAAAGAGAGGGGTTTAGGCCCTCTGGAGTTCACCAACAAACTGCTCTGCTGCTGCAAGGGTGTCCTCTGCGTTTAGACCAGCAACAACAATCTTGTTGCCAATTGCCTTCACTACAACAGGTGTTGCTGTGAAGTCCACTTCAGCGCCCTCAATAGCATCTGCAGTTACTGTGTTTGCTACATCTCCACCGACTGTGACTACCACACCGCTGTCAAGTGCTGTTGCATCAGAGTCAAGCACTACAAGGTTGCTTGTAAGCTTGTATGGAACTGATGCTTCAACGGATGGTGTGTTCTCTGGCATAATCACAGCAGAAACTGCTCCCATGTTTGGTGTGCATAGAGGTGCTTCGCCTGCTTCTCCAATGGTGCATGGTGTAAGCTGTTCTGTTATCTCAAGAACCTTTATTGTTACACCTGTGGTTCCGACTGCCTGCTCATCACCCTCACCAAGAAGGTATGTGTTTGTGTCTGGGTCTGCATCCTCTGAGTCAGCTGCTGCGAAGGTGTATCCTGTATACAAAAGGTGTTTTGGAACAGAGAACTTTCTTGAAGATTCTGCACCATCTGCGAACTCTGTACCTCTTGGGGATATAAATCCTTCCTCGTATTCATTGTTGTCTTCGTAGTTTCCGATGTTGTAGAACATTGTTAAATCCCTTGCATCCTCTGAATCTGCTTCCTCTGCCATGTTAAGGAGAACCTTGTCCTCGTCATCATCGTCCACTGTGTAGAGCTTGAAGCCGTTGTCATCAACAACAGATGTTGAAAGTGCATCAACAACATCAAGGTCTGTTGGGTTCTTGTATTCACCTGCATTCCCTACAAGGGTAAGGTCTACGTACTCATCTCCTGCTCCTCCAGTATATTCACTGTCATCATATACAAGGATATGGCCTTCAGGACCTGCCCATTTGTAGTCAACTACAAGAGGGTCATCTGCAGCATAGAACCAGTACTTGTCGTCTCCGTTGTCATCTGTTTCAATAACAACAGTTCCGTTTCCTGCAGCATCAAGACCAAGACATGTTGTGTCTCCAGTAGATGTTGTGTCATCGTAGAGCACCCACATCTTTGTACCCTTCTTCATGCCTCCCGCTACCTCATTGTAAAATGGAGCGGTTATCTTGAACTCGCCTTTGCTTGTGGTTACCTCTACCCAATCTGCCTCTACTACACAGGTTTCTCCTGTTGCGTTTCTTACAGTGAACTTCTTGGAATCCTTGAACTTATACTGAAGTGAGTCATATTCAGTACCTGAGTCATCAATACCATCGTATGTAAGTGACCAAGGCATATAACCCTCAACATCGGTTACTCCAAAGCTGTCTCCATCCTCAAGTTCATCCTCACCGTCATCGTTGAACAGCATAATCGTTCTAAGGTATTCTGCTTCATCAGAATCGCCTGCTGCCCAGTCACCCTTCTGTGAGAAACCAAGAACTACTTCCCATTCGCTGTCCTCTCCTTCATCATCAAGGAATGTTTCTCCATCCTCAAGCTCTATTTCATCAGAGTAAATGGCCAAATCTGCCCACTTAGCAATGAAGTTAAGACCTGGTGCTGTCTGGTAAACGTGGAGTTTTATTCCAGTGCTTACAGAACAAAGGTCATCCCTTGTATCTCCAGGGTTTACCTGGTCCTGGCATACAACGTTTCCGGATGCATCAATTACAGAGATAATTGCAGGGTGCACGTTTTGTGCGCCTGTTTCCCTTGAAATATCGTCCAGTCTTACCTTGTATCCTGTGCCTGCATCAAGCTCGTCTCCTACGTTAAGGATACCTGAAACTGCTTCTTTTGCAAGCTTAATGATTGCACTGTCAAGCCTGTAGGTCTCTCCATCGATACCGCCTGCAGGACCAGTATCATCAAGGTCTTCAACCTCGCTGATTACCCAGTCTTCTCCAAGGAAGTTTAGATATACCTTGTGTGCTGGAAGTGAATCAATGTCGTCACAAACCGTAACACCTGCATTCTGCGTCGTAAGAGGAGTTCCTTCATCTCCAGGACACAATGGAATTCCGTAGTCTCCTGATGGGTCAAAGATGATTGTGTATGCTGCAAACTCTATGTTTGATTGAAGTTCATCATCAGATTCTACCCACTCGTTTTCTCCGTTGAACCATACAGCCTGTTCCTCTTCCCATTCATTTCCTGCGGTTGAGTCCATTACCATCTTTGCTGCAAATGGTGTAAATTCACCTGCACCAATCTTGTACATAGCAATGTTCTCACCCTCATCATCTGCAAAGCCATCAAGGAAACCACCGTTGTTTCCTCCAACACCTGCAGTTGTCTGGAACGGGTTTGCATCCGTATCATCGTATTCATCAATTACGATGTAACCTTCATCATCATCAAGAAGGTCATCAGTTGTGTTTCTTGTCTTTAATTCCCTGTCGATGTAGTCTCCGATTGCTGCCTCAAAGGAATGTACTCCTCCAATGCCTGCGCCTGGGACTGTGACCTGAAGGTTTACCTTCTCAGAACCCTCTATTACAGAGCAGGTTCCTGCGGTTTCTCCTTCTTCACCTTCACCAACATCACATGTTGCCTCACCCACTACCTCTGCTGTAAGAGTTGTGGACTTGTATGCCTCATTTGCAATCGTAGATGCAATGTAGGCAGCTGCAACACCATCGCTGGCTGCTGCATTCTCACCAACCACAATCTTTACGAGTGGCTGGCCGTCGTCATTTGTCAGCTGTGTGTCTCCATACATGAGACCGCCGGCAAATGCAACCGAACTTGCGAGAATTGTTGCGCCTGCAACAATTGCCCCAATTTTCCTAAAGTTTACATTTTTCACGTTTTCACCTCTTAGCCACCTTTTGGGCCGCTAAAAAATTTTTAACGGTGGCTTGTTTTTCTCCGGCCCATATCCGCAAACAATTAGTCCGCGGAGAACTTATAGGGATATCCCTACTGAGTTCAAGAAAAGAGTTTAAGGGAATATTTATAAAGGTTATGTAGAATTGTAAACAAATATTTATAATATTCAGAAAGTATTACGTTGATAAACGAAAGGGATAAAGGCAAAGAACGGACATAAATACAATATATATTATCTTTTCTTTTTCTTATATTATTCTTTTTCTTATGTCTTCCTATTATATTAATATAAAAGAGATAGGAAGACTATTCTTTATCTTTTACCTATTATATTGTTATGCTATTGTCTTCCTATCCCTCTATCTTTTCCTTATAAGAACCATCTTCATTCCTTCTTCCAATACTACATCCTGGTTTGGAATAATAAAATGATTCTCCTTGAAAAGAGCCGCAACAGTAAGATTCTTATCCTTGTCCAATTCAGCAACCGTCTTTCCCTTTGACCACCTGTCCACTTCCTTTTCTATTAATTCTATTTTGCTCTCCAAAGGATTGAGAAGCCGATGTATTATAGGGGAAGAAACACGGTTTGCAAGCTCTGCTGCAAGGGTGAATTCAGAAACAACGGATTCAACACCCAATCTTTCCAAAAGCTTGGAATGTTTTGCTGAGGTTACCCTTGAGATTACCCTTTTTGCACCTGCGTGTTTTGCATAGGCGCTTGCAAGGAAATTGGTTTCTTCGCTTCCGGTTACTGCAAAAACATAATCCATATCCTTGAGTTTTAATTCATCAAGAAGGTTCGGGTCTGTTGCATCGCCTCTTATGACCATTGCAGAGCTATCCTCTGCTAATTTATCGCAGAGCTCCTTGCTCTCTTCCACTACAGTAATCTTGTGCTTTCTTTCTTCAAGAAGTTTTAATAAAGAGGTTCCTACCCTTCCTGCTCCTAAAATAATTACCTTTCCCATAAGACCACAGATGCATATATAGAGTTGATATTTTTATAATACTACCGCCCGGAATTTCAATTTCCAGAAAGGATTACCTTTTCAGTATAAACCTAACCAAAGCAAGAGTAGGGAAGATTTCTATCCTTCCTATATACATAAAGAATATTATACAATATTTAGTAATCTCGCCCATGGAGGAGACCTGAAGTGTGGAGAGGCCCACATTTCCAAGAGAAGAGGCAACTATGAAAAGAGAATCAACCATTCCTTTTCCTGTTGCAATGAATACTCCTGCTCCGAAAAGAAGAAGAAAAACATAGGCAAAAACATATATTATGGATTCCATGAGCAGGTCCGTGTGAACAGGGGAACCCTCTACCTTTACAACCTGTACCGCTCCAGAGGGCAGAAAAAAAGACCTAATTCTTAACAGAACGGCCTTTACAGCGACCAGAAGCCTCCATATTTTTATTCCTCCTGAGGTGCTTCCGTACATTCCACCGCTTATCATCAGGAGAATAAGAACATATTTAGAGAATTCATGCATTATTGAAAGGTCGCCTATTGCAAATCCTCCGGAAGCAACAGCAGAAACCGCATTAAGGAAACTATTGTATGGGTCATCCATTCCAATCCAATAAATAAGGGAAACAGAGACGCCGATAATAACAAGAAAGAAAAGGAATTCTTCACTAAATAAAGCCCTGAATTTAAAGGAAAGAATTTTTTTGTGGAATACAAAACTAAGGGCTCCCAGAAACATCAGGCATGCAAGCGTTACTTTTTGTGCATCTGTAAAAGCGTAATCAGAGAAAGGGAAGAAACCCCCGTTGCTTATACCTGAAAAGGAAAGGTTTATGGCATTGAAGATGTCCATTCCGAAAAAGAGAAGGACTGCAATGCCGACAAGAGTAAGGAATATGTAGATTCCCCAATAACTTTTTGCTGTTTTTTCTATTCCAACATCCAGGGAATCCTTTCCTTCGGCCCTTAAGAGATGCCTTCCTTCCTTTCCTTTGAACACCGCAAGCATAAGAACTATTATTCCGAGTCCTCCAATCCATTGAGTTATGCTTCTGTAAAGGATAAGGGATTGCGGTAGGGTTTCCGGAGCATCTATAACACTCAGGCCGGTTGAGGTCCAACCGCTCATGCTCTCAAAGAATGCATCGGTGGGGGCATAGCCTGCATGGAGATAGGGCCATGCAGAAATAAGAGGGATAATAATCCATGCAAGAGAGGTAAGTGCTAATGCCTCTCCCAATCTTAGCTGGGAAACCTGTTCCTTTAATTTAGAAAGGTCTATGAGCGTGGCGTAATTCCATGGGGCCTCCCTTCTAAAAATGAGATTTAATATTGAGGTAAATAGGGTATAAGTATTTCTTGCAAAATTAATAAGAATAGAGGGTAAAGAAGGAAGCATCATTACAAGGATAACCTGGGCCATTGTGCGCCAGATTTCTTCTCCAAGGTAGTAGCCGTAGGCCGCAGGAATCAGAAGAGGGATTGCTCCATAAAAAAGAAGAGCAGTAAATTTGTTCAGGAGGCCCATAAAGAAGGATTACAAGGAAAGAATTTAAAACAACGCGATTGAAGTGAGAATATGAACCCAAAGGAAAGGATTGTGGTTGCTCTCGGGGGAAATGCAATTCTCAGCAAAGGAGAGGAAGGAACTACAGAACAGCAGTTGAAAAACATAAAAAAAACCTGTGAAAAACTCCTGCCTTTCTTTGAAAAGTATTCTATAGTACTAACGCATGGAAACGGTCCGCAGGTGGGGAATCTTCTTTTACAGCAGAAAACAGGGGATGCTCCTGCAATACCTTTGGATGTGTGCGGTGCAATGACTCAGGGACAGCTTGGTTACCTTTTACAGCAAACACTCAGAAACCTTAGCAAAAAGGAGACTGCAACAGTCATAACTCAGGTAGTTGTTGATGAAAATGATTCTGCTTTCTCAAACCCGGCAAAACCGATTGGACCTTTTTATGAGCAAAAACAAGAGGGAATGTTTTATGATGCCGGAAGGGGATGGAGAAAGATTGTCGCTTCCCCAAAACCATTGAAAATCGTGGAGATGCAGATTATAAAAATGCTTCTGGAAAAGGACGTTGTAGTTGTTGCTTCAGGGGGTGGAGGAATCCCTGTAATCGAAGGAGATACACTAAAAGGAATTGAAGGAGTAATAGACAAGGATAAAGCATCACAGCTTCTTGCAAATGGGATTGGGGCAGAAATCCTGCTCATCATTACTTCTGTAGATGGTATTTATTTGAATTTTGGGGAAGAAAATCAGAAAAAACTTTCTTTAATTTCAAAAGAAGAAGCAAAAAAATACCTTGAAGAAGGGCATTTTGCTGAAGGAAGTATGAAACCGAAAATAGAGGCTGGGATTGAATTTCTTGAAAAGGGAGGAAAAAAAGTAATTATTACATCCATAGAAAATGCAGGGGATTGGGAAAAAGGAACAACCATAAATTGAAAAATGTTTTAATGGAATATAAAGAAGGGATAATATGAAGCTGGAAAACGAGATAAAGGATATAGAGGAAAAGCTGATCAAGAAAGAGGAAAAACTTGACGAGATAATAAGAAAAGAAAGAGAGATAGTAAGAATGTGTTCAAAGGCAATAACACTTATACACAATCAGAAATTCAAAGAGGCGGACGTGCTGATAAGAAAAGCTAAGGAAGGGATAACACGGCTGAAAAAGAAGGATTGGAGAGGAAGGCTTAAGCACATGGAATCAGAGTATACGGAAGCAAGGGTGCTTTACGGAATAATGATGGAAAAGAAAATAGCCGGCAGGAAAAAACTCGGGGTAAGCGAAGAAGCATATTTATTGGGACTGCTTGATGTTATTGGGGAGCTTAAAAGAGAAATGTATGAGATGCTTAGGAAAGGGAACAAGAAAAAAGCAAAGGAGATTTTCAGCATTATGGGGAAAATTTATGATGCATTGATTGGATTAAGATTTTCAGGTGCTCTTCTTCCTGAATTAAGAAGAAAGCAGGATGTCGCAAGAATCCAGCTGGAGCAGGCAAGAGGGGAAATAATATGAACTACTATGCAAGAAGAATAGAAGACGTATTAAAGGAGCTGGGAACAGAAAAGAACGGGCTTACAAAAAGGCAGGTTGAGAAAAGAATTAAGGAATTCGGCCCGAATAAAATAGATACAGGAAAAAAAATAAATATATGGAAAATATTTCTTGAGCAGTTCACGGATTTTCTTATACTTGTGCTTATCGCAGCTGCGGTATTGTCCTTTGGGCTTGGAATTGCCTATGGAGACGAAACATATCTTTTTGACGGCGGACTTATCGTGCTTATTGTATTAATGAACGGATTATTTGGATTCTTTCAGAACTATAAAGCAGAAAAAAGTCTTGAAGAACTTGAAAAGATGGCTGTTGTGAAAGCAAGGGTTATCAGGGACGGAAAGGTGCAGGAGATAAATGCCGAAGAACTTGTACCTGGAGATATTATACTTATTGAAGAAGGGGATGAGATTCCTGCAGATGCAAGAATAATAGAGAGCAGTGAACTGGTGGTTGATGAGGCGGTTCTTACCGGGGAAAGTCTTCCTATGCGCAAGAATACCAGGATACTTGAGGGGAAAACCTCGCTTGCTGAAAGAAGGAATATGGTCTTTACAAACACCTTTGTATGCAGCGGAAATGCAAAGGCAGTTGTTGCTTTAACAGGGATGAGAACAGAGATTGGAAAGATTGCAAAAGAACTCAAAAAAGTGCCGTCCAAACCTACCCTGTTTCAGATTGAACTGGATAAGATGGGAAAGAAAGTAGGGCAGGGAATAATAA
>JAGMCT010000001.1 GCA_023129075.1 Microcaldota archaeon | reverse complement strand
ACCTGTGTTTTTGGTAAACAGTCGCGCTCCCCTTGTATGTGCCACCTACTCTTTACTCAAGAGTAGGCATCCCTTCTTCCGAAGGTACGGGACTAGTTTGCCGAATTCCCTTGCCTTGGGTTATCCTGTCACACCTTGGCCTTTTCAGCCAGGGGCACCTGTATTAGTTCTAGGTACGAGTATAAAGGATCGGAACGATTTCCTTTTCACGGGTCCAGGGAATTAATGAAAGCATTGCTGCCCACAAGACCTTACTCTTCTTCTCCTCACAATAAGACTCTGAAGAGCTACTGCCTCTGGATAGAATCTCTTCTACTTCACCTATCCTCAGACGTCAGAAACCGAACTTGCGTTACCACATCTACCTTTATAGGGCAGGAATATTAACCTGCTTCCCTTTCGTGATTTTGGAGTTACCGCATCACTTAGGATCGCCTAACCCTCAGCTGATGAACGTGGCTGAGGAAACCGGGCCCTATCCGGTGTCCAGGATTCTCACCTGGATATGCTGCTACTAACACCAAGATTTTCATATCAGGCCGGTCCACAGGAATTCACACCCCTGCTTCTGTCCAACCCGATCGCTCCCCTACTCGATGAGCTTTTGGCTCCGGTAAGGTATCGGAATCTGATTTAGCCCCGTCAATTTTCGGAATCTGCATCCTAGACTGGTCCGCTATTACGCGTTGGTTAAAGGGTGGCTGCTTCTAAGCCTACCTCCCAGTTGTCTAAGGATAGAAACTCCTTGTAGGTTAACACTTAATCAGAATTTAGGGTCCTTAACCCTACGTACGGTCTTTCCCGTAAGGGCCTACAGGCTTGCCCAGTAGCACCCCACTGCCTCCTTCTAAGGAGAAAATGCATTCGGAGTTTGATAAGAAAGTGACACCTTTCGGAGCCGCTCTTTCTATTCAGTGCTCTACCTCATTTTCCTCCTCCAGAGACGCTGTGCTGAGACACATTTCGGAGAGAACCCGCTATTGCCTGACTCGACTGGCCTATCACCCCTATGCGGGGGTCACCCAAGTGGAATATACCAACACTGGTTGCGGGCCTCCACCAACCGTCAGGTTGGCTTCACCCTGCCCCCGTATAGATCGTCCAGGCTTCGGGTCTGATGAATGTGACTGGTCCCCCTTTCAGAGGATGCCCCTCCTTTCGTGCGGGCACTCGCTTTCGCTTTGATTTTCATCTCGCCACATTCATAAACTCCTTGGCTCTTGATTCGAGAAGATAGATACGACACTGGTAAAACCTTTCGATCAATTCCTTTCGGAATTTCACTTCAAGGCCCTTCAACCCTTTTGTGCCGAATCTTCCTGTTACCATGTAATTTCAGGTTCTTTTCACACCCATTCCTGGGTACTTTTCAGCATTCGCTCACGCTACTAATTCGCTATCGGTCTACTGTCCCATATTTAGACTTGGAGGTTGATGCCCCCATATTCACGCCCTCTAACCATAGGACGCTACTCTTCTTGGATCGCTCCTTTTTCCTTAACTTACTGGACTATCACCATCTACGGTGCTGCTTTTCAGCAGACTTAAGCTCAGAAAAAGAATACTCCCCGCCACATCTACCACAACCTTACAGTCGTGGAATTCAGCTTGGTCTGTGCGGCTTTCAATCGCCTTTACTAACCGCATCCCAATTGGTTTCTTTTCCATCCGGTACTGGAATGTTTTAATTCCCGGAGTTACTATACCTCTCAGTTGCCCGAAAGGTACACAGGCCGATTCTCGGATCAAAGGTTGCGTGCACCTACCCGAGACATATCGCAGCTTACCACGGACCCATGCGGACAATAGCCTAGCCATCCACTACATGGCTTGCAACATATCCAAACTTCTTATTAATCATCTCTTCGCCCGCATTTTAGAGTCCTTCCATCAGAGATGGGATAGACTAACCGAATTAGATTCATTGCACCATATTCAGAGGGTGCTTTCTAAAAAGGTAAACTAAGGATATGGATGCTTGGGTTTTTAAACGTTTTTATTGTTCGTCTGAGTTCTGGATCACTTCATATAATCTATAAGGGTTCCCGTAAACCCGCCGAGAACAAAACCGAGAAAGGATATCCCCAAAAGGGCCAGCAAACCATACATTAAATCAGAAGCAGAAACCAGGTTTATTCCAGCATCAAATGTGTTTATAACGAACATAAGGATAATGGAAAGGACAGCTGAAAGGCCTCCGCTTATCCAGCCTCCCGCACCGCTGAGTTTGAAATAGAAAAAAGCAGGCAAAACTAAAACAAGGAACAAAAGCAGGGTATTCAAAAGGAGAGAAATCGTTCCAATTGTCCTTATAATTATCAAAAGAATCTCCATGCCGGAGAACATGGAATAAAGGGAACCATCCTCTGTTAAAACCTCAATGGAGAAATTGAATATAAGAAGAGAAACCAGGTAAATAACTGGTATTATTAAGGAGGCTTTTAGCAAAGCAGACCAGTTTATTTTTTCCATAAAAAAAGAACAGCATTAGATTTATAAATGTTTTCCAACCCAACCACTCCGACGAATCGGATATAAAAATTACCATCACGCTGACCGAAAGTATTAAATAACTATAGCACTCTATAGTTGACTATGGCAAATACAACAATCCAGATAAGCACTGAACTGCTGAAAATTTTGAAAGAGAGAAAGTTGCATGACAATGAGAGCTACGAAAGTGTAATCAGGGATTTGATGGAGGACACAAAAGAATTAAATGAACAGACCAAGAAAGAAATTGCAAAGGCAAGAAAAGAGATAAAGGAAGGGAAATACAGTACATTGGAGGAAGTAAAGAAGGAGCTTGGTATCTGATGTACCGGATTATTTTCTCTGACAGTGCAAAAAAACAATTAAAGAAATTAAACAAAGAAGTGCAGAAAAGAATAGTTTCAGCGATTGAAAGAATCAGAATAAGACCTGAAGTATTTGTTACAAGACTGGTTGATGAGGATATTTACAGGTTAAGAGCAGGGGATTACAGGGTGCTTCTTGAGATAGAAAAGAATGAACTGATTATTTTGATTATAAAAATAGGGCACAGAAAAAATATCTATAAATAAAATTCAGCTAAAACTCAGAGGCAGATTTATAAAAGTTTTTATTTATAAGTTACTTCGGCGATCAGAATGGAGCAAAAAGTACAGAGGAAACCTATAGATAGAAAAATTAATCAGGGAGGAAAAAAATCTCCTTTTGAAAACCTTCATATTATAGATGGAAAAACAGGCATCCCAAGAGACGCTAAACATCTTTTAGACCGGGCGGACGAAAAAGGGGTTTCCGCAACAACAAGAATTTCATTCTTACTTGGAGCTGCCCGGCTCATGAAAAAGAGCAATCCTTTGGAAGCGGCCTCCTGCTATGAAAAAGCAGCAGTATTGCTCAAAGAAGAGGAATTATTGTATATGGCAAGGAATACCGCACACAAAGCACACCTGCTTCTTGAAGAGAATGGGGAAATGAAAAGAGCAAAAACAGTGGCAGAGAAATTCAAACTAGTGTTCTTAACGCAGAGGCCGACTACAGATACTATGGTTGCAGTGCCTGCCTGAAAAATTACTTCTTTTGCTTTCTTTTTTTGGGATAGCGGGGAATGGTAATAACCTGGCCCACCTTTATATCATTAGCCGACCTTAATCTGTTGAATTTTTTTATTTCGTTGAGAAATTTGACGGGAATCCCATGTTTATTTAGGATAAATGTAAGGGTCTGTCCTCTCTTTACCTTGTGTTTTATTGGTTTCTTTTTTGGAACAGAGGCCTTGGAGATTTTCTTGGGTTTTCTTAATCCTGTATAGAGATACAGCGTTGCACCGCGTTTAAGGAGAACATTTTTCGTTATAACAAAAGAGCTTCTATTCAGCGCTATGACAGCTCTGAGGTTTCTTCTTGAAGCAAGAAAACCATGTTTCTTGAGTATGTTCCTGAGATTTTCTCCTTTCCCTACAACATGTTTTACAAAATCCTTCAGAATATAAGGAATCTCAACCTCTGTTGGGGTGATTCCTTTTTTCTTTGCTTCTTTTACCAAGGTATCGTAGTTTATTCTTCCAAATGCAAAATCTATGAATTCATGATAGTCTGATTTCAGGATGTCAAGAACTGCATAGTATTTCGGAGGATAGTTAATGTTTTCTCTTATATACCCTGCTTTTCTGGAATCAAGAATCTCTGGTTCTTCCTTCGTAGAAAGAAGCTCTTTTGGAATGGTAATTCGCTGGCCTATTCTTAACTGGGAAGTCCTCATTTTGTTGCGGTTTTTAACCTTCTCAATGGAACCTTCCTTTCCATAGGTTGGTTTTATTCCCGCATCATTCAGAATCTTTGTAAGGTTGTCTCCTCTTTTTACTACAACAATAACATCCTTGGGTCCTCTTATTATCTTGCGTGCCTCGTCTCTAAGGTAGTTAAGATATCCGTTATATGTTGGTTTTTTCTTATTTTTAAGAGTGTTTCTGCGGTATTTTATAGGCATTCCGGAATTATAACGCGCAATCGCAAGACCCATGTCTCTTTTCTGTTCAATCAGATTATCTATCAAATGGCTGGCGGCTGCTTTTGCAGAGATATAAATATCCCCGCGGAAATCCTCTTTTCCCTTTATAAGGCCGTATCCTTCTGCAGTGGCCCATGTGAACTGATAGGGGCCAACAGCATACCCACCTGAGATTCGGTAATCCCATACAGATTCGGGAATCGCTAAAAAAACGAGTTTCATCAGCTGTTCTTTTTCCTGTTTTGAAAATCTTTTCCTGAGTTTTTTATTCCTTTCTTCTATTACCTCCCTAAAACCCTTTACTGCATCCTTTATATTGTAGTTTTTGCCCAGGGCCCTTCCAAGAGCAAAACGAATGGCATTCTTATCCTTCTCCCGATAATTCTTTGAGTGAACCTTGGTTAGTTCTATAGAAGCGCTTTCAGGGTGCTTCTCAAGCAAATCAAATATCTTGATAAAATTAGTTCTCAATGCAAGGTCCGGATCAACCCGCTCCCTTATCTTTTCCTTTGCAGTTCTGATGATATCATTAAGGTTTTTCAGAGGGGAACTGCTGGCTGAGAATAAATCCATAAATGTTCCGAACAGTTCCTCTCTCTGTTCAAGGTCGTAATGACCTGTTGTATACCTGCAAAACCTTTCAAATGACTCCAAATGGCTGAGGTTGAGATTGGGCTTGCTCAGGATGGTAAACAGAGAATAGTAAGTAGGTTCTGAAAGCGGAGTATCCTTAACTAAAAGAGATATTTTTCTTAGTCTTTCAAAATGCTTTGAAGAAAAATCCTGTTGCTCCAATGATTCGAGCAAATCAGAACGCTGTTCGTTTGTAAACCCCGGAAAAATTATCTCTCCAAGTTTTTTCTTATTAAGAAGGGAAAATTTCTCTTTTTTCTGCTTGAATAATTTCATGAGTTATAATCCGCTTTACTCATTTAAATCCCTTTGGGGTTGGGGTGCAACTCTTTAATAATTATCTGGTAATGAAATATTATTATGTACAAATTCCTTGAACACGTCTCTGATATCTACCTTGAAGCAAAGGGGAAGAATCTGGAGGAAACAATAACCGAGCTGCTAAAAGGAACTATAGGGCTGATGGGGAAAGGAAAGGGGGGAACCGAATTCAGAATAAGCGGAAAGGGAGAGAAAAAGGGGGAGCAGATAATCTCTTTGCTTGAGAACTTGGTTGCAGAGGTTGAGATTCAGGGGATTACTCCTACTGAAGTTATAAGGGTTGAGTTGGGGGAGGAGAAGATTACTGCTTATCTAAAAGCTGAGAAAAAACCTCCAGAGAATATCATAAAGGCGGTTACATATCATTTATTTGAGTTTAAGAAAGAAAAGAAAGGATATCTAGTGCGGGTTTTATTTGATATATAAAAAATAAGAAAAAAATAAAGAATTATTTTTCTTCAAGGGTTATCGTAAAGTGGTCAAAACCACTATCCGAGGTGCATTCCATTTGAAGGGGGGGATATTCATACTCTTCCGGGAAATTCAGAACATTAAATCCAATATTATAACATCCTTCTTCAACCTCAAATACTACGATGCCATCTGTATCTGTAGTTCCAATTCCAACATTTGGGGGTCCTTGAGTAGTGTCATCAATCCAGAGGTCAACCTCAAGACCGATTATTGGCTCGCCGTCCGGGCTGATAACCTCGACCTCAAACGGTCCCATTTGTTTTTCCCTGCACACAACTTCTATAAGGCATCCTCTCTCATCCCTTACTTCATCAACAACCTTTCCCTGGGAATAACACTCCTGCTCCTCTTCCCATGTAAATCTCGGCACATAATCGCAGTAAACAGGTTCAAGGCACTGCAAAAGCCGGGAAACACCTGATTTTTCATAGGAGAATTCCGTTAGTTCCCATCCTATTTCCTGTTCATTCTCTTCATAAGAAAACCACACAGCAAAAGGCACCTTGTTTGTTTCATTGGGTTTTGCCATGCATAATTCAGCAAAGAACCTTTCATCTGTTTCAGAGCGGGCTGCCATGTCAAATATGGTGCAGGGATAAACGGCCTCAGTATCCTCTCCTGTCATAACTATGGAATAGTTCATTATTCCATCGCTTGACACTATATTTTTTATGAGTGTTGGCTCATCTGAAATCCACATATCATTCTCCACAAGATTAAAGTCGCTCTGTCCGCTAACATCGCTGAAAACAAGCACTACGTTCATCTCATTAGTACTGCTGATTGCCGTGTCAAATAAAAGCTCGCTCTTATCAAGCATCTGGGACATGGCGAACTCCCAGTTATCCTCATAGAATGTAAATTTGAACCATTTTTCGTATCCTTCGTAATCCTGCCCCTGAACAAACATCTTGCCGATTCCGCGGATTGCGGTTCTTCCACTGCATTCTGTTTCTTCCTCAAACCAATAAACAATATTTATTTTATCTTCTCCGCTAACCCACTCCCCAACATCAAGCACATATGTTAAAGCAAAGGGCTGGAACTCATATGCAGGCTCCTCCTCCTGCACTTCTGCATCTCCGGGTTCTTCAACATCAGCAGGTGTCTCGTTCTGCTCAAGCTCTGGCGTTTCTCCGTCGGGCGCGGGACCTATGCATCCTACAAGCAAAATTGCTATAAACAGCGCAAACAAAGGAAAGTAATATCTCATGGATTCCACCGAATAATCTTTTCAGAGAACATTTAAAAATATTCTGAATTGTAAATACGAGGAAAAGGGTTATACAACAAGGATTCTGTTTGATATATGGAATCTCAAAGAATCTTTGTTAGAATCATTCCTACTGAAAGGGCTACACCTGCAAGAAAAGCAAGATAGCCATATCTTGCACCACTTGCTCTTGCTTCAGGCAACAGATGGCTGGCGCCAACGTAGAGTATAACTCCTGCAGAGAAACCCAATAAAAGCCCCATAACGTCCTGTGGAAGAGTTGAAACAAATGGATAAGAAACAAAGGCTCCTATTGGTGTTGTTAAAGCAGCCACAATAAATGCATAAAAAGCGCATTTGCTCTTTTTTACCTTTGATTTCATCAAAACCGTGTAGGTTATAATTCCTTCAGCAAATTCATGAAGCACCATACCAAAAGCAACCAGCAGACCTATGAAAATTGAACTGCTAAATGTAATAGAATATATTATACCATCAATAAAAGAATGAACCCCTATTCCAATCACAGCTATAATCCCGAATTTAAGATTTTTACTTGTATGGTAACCAATCAATTCATTGGAGAGATAAAGAAATAAAAATCCCAAAAATACGGCTATTGCTGCAAGGGGATTTTTTTGAATAGCCATTGGGATTGCATACATTAACGGCATTGATATAAGAATTCCAGCAGCGAAAAGCATAAAATAATTCATTGCCTTTTTCGCCCAGTCCCTGGCTTTTATTATAGCAAGGATTCCGAATCCATTTACTACACAGGCAAGAACAGCCACAATTGATAAAATTAAAAATACTTGTTCAGTCATCCAAGATTAAAATAATGTTCAATTTTTTTAAATCTATCTGCAGGATGGTTTAAAAATTGTTACAAGAAGTTGAGAAGTAATTGAGAAAAATGGTGGGAAGTGTTAAAAACATTACTGTTATAAAGTGCTAAAAGGTGAAAATAATGAACCAGATAGTTAAAAAGAAAAATAAAGGGGAAACACAATTAGAGAAACCAGGCAAACCAGCTGGCAATGTTCTTGCTGAAAATCTAATTAGAAAAAGAGGAGAAAAAGAATTCGAACTGCTCGGTTTGTTTGGAAGAAAACTTAGTAAAATAGTTAAAAATAAGGAAAAACACTGTCTGACTGTTGCTGAATTGCAGAAAGGTTTGCAAAAACTTGATGAAGAAAAGCTGGATGTTCTTTTAGATTATAAAGAATTGATACCTGATGCAATGGGAAGAAGAAGTGATGAGATAAAAATGCATGTGAAAAACGGAGAAGAGCCCAAGAAAATAATAAGAACTATTTTTGGGTTGGTGGAAAAAATGGTTGCAGATCACATGGATTCAGAAGTAGAAAAAAACAGGAGGATAGAATTTTATACAACAGAGAGGGGATTGGAAGACGGAAAGAGAATCGATTCAAGCCGGAGGCCTTTAAGAGGAAGAAGACGTTAATCCTGGGTGTAAACCACCCTCCTTCCTTCCATCCTGAAACTTCCTTTGGTGAACATTTTTATTACTGATTTGTAGAGGTGGTGCTCCTGTACCAGAATTTTTTTCTTTACTTCTTCTTCTGAAACACAATCAGAGATGTCTACTGAACGCTGTGCTATTATAGGACCAGTATCCAATCCTTCATCAACAAAATGGACCGTGCATCCTGAGATTTTTACCCCGTATTCAAAAGCATCTTTTTGTGCATGGGTGCCTGGAAAAGAAGGGAGCAGAGCAGGGTGGATATTTATTATACGGATAGGGAATTCTGAGAACCATTTTTGGGATTTTAGAAGGCGCATATAACCTGCCAATACAACAAGGTCAATTGAGTAGGATTTGAGTGTTGAGATTATTTTTTCATCAAAGGCTATTCTTGTGGGAAAATTCTTTCTTTCAATAAGTTCAATTGGAATTGAGTGTTTTTTTGCCCTTTGTATAGAATAAGCATCTGGATTATCTGTTATCAATACTTCTATCTTTGCATCCAGCTCCTTATTTTCTATTGCATTTATGATAGCCTGAAAGTTTGAACCGTGTCCTGATGCAATAACGCCAAGTTTAAGCATGATAAGAATTCAACGCTAAATTTTTAAACGGTTATACTCAAAAAGTAGAACTCAACGTGTATGTGTATTTTCAGGACAGGGAATTCAACAAAAACAAAATTTTATTTATAAACCTTTTGATGCATTTGTTAATTATGAAAAAATTTATCATTATTTCGTTGTTTTTGTTTTCTGTTTTGTTTTCTGCAGCATCAAAGGAAGTGTATGAGCAGTGCGGTGAACAAAGGATGCAGTGTGAAGAAGTATGTTTAAATCTGCATGGTGATGACGGGCATATGACTGATTACTACGCTAATGAAATGCCATATCTAGAATGCCTTCTTATGGGCGGCTGTTATGATACATATTATGAGTGTCTTGGAGCACCCCAATCATGCTATGACCATTATTATGGCTGCAAGGATGTTTGTGACTGCATAAATCCGGACAAAGAATCAAATGAAGGTCATGCCTCATGGATACTCTGTGTTGACTACTGCGCAACTGCGTTCAGGGAATGTGAAATGGATTATCCTGTCTGGTCGCATTATACTGAAGATGATTTGTACTTATGCGAGGAAACCGACAACGGCGGTTCCACTTATGATGATAACGAATATGATGATTATGAGTACGATAGCGGCTGCGGTTCAGCTTTTGTATTATTGATTTTGGTTGCAGGCTTGATGTACGTAAAGTCAAGTTAATGATGTAATAACACCAAATTTAGGAATGATGAGAATTCAGCGCTAAATTTTTAAACGGTTGCAGTCAAAGAGTAAAACTTACAGGTAGATAGAATGGCTATAGGAATATGTCAACGATGCGGAGAACAGACAGCAAAACTGGAGAAATGCGATTATTGTGACAGATTAATCTGCAACATGTGTAAAAAAAGTGCAAAAATAGTTGGAAAACTGAAAAGACTGGTGATTTGCAAGGACTGCTGGGGAAACATGAAAAGAAGGGGCAAATTCAAGAAAGAATGATTTTCTTTATTTTTTAATTAATTTTTTGATTTCTGCAATCTCTTCCGGGGTTCCTTCAATAATCAATTTTCCAGGTTTTTCTGTAATAGTTAATTTCGGTTCTTCTTTGGTCTGTAATTTTTTCGGCGCGCCACTCTCTATGGGGCTTCTACAATCATTCCATAACTACCAGAAGAACTGAAGTCAATGCCTACAACATGTCCACCATAGTAACCGAACTCGACGTGATAACGGGCAACAGGGCATATCATTTTACCAGTTCTCCACAGGTACCTAGCATCCTTGTTGTCTTTGCTTACTTCCTTTCCATAAGGAATACCATATTTTGAATCTACTAAATGCCAGCCATCTTGCGAAGGGAATGCTCTAACTATACCTGGATTTTCTGCATGAATCACTATGTTTTTTCCATTTATTTCTAAACTATAATTTGGGTGTTCTGCAACAAGAATTGCATTCTCTTTATCTTGGTGTTCTTTAGGAACAGGAAAAACCCATCTTTGGTTTGTTTTTGGGTCTATATATTCTATTGCAGAACCTAATTTCTTATTTGGTTCAGGATAAGCAGCCAATGTCCCTGTATAGCACCATAATCCTTCTTTGACTTGTTCCCATTCACCTGAGTGTAATGCTTTATCCATTCTTTTGTTTGAAACAATGACTCTTTTTTCTTTATTCGCTCTCTCAAATGCTTTTATAAAGGAGAGGGAATTTTCATATTCTCTTCTTTCAAAAACCAAAAGTTTTTCTCCTCTTATTCTTTCTATTCTTTGTTTTGGGTTTTGTTTCTGCATATTATCACTAACTATAATTATAAGTAGAAAGATTTAAAAGAACATGTTTTAACATAAACTCTTCTTATTTTCTCGTTCTAAACAAGAAAAAACTAAACCTTCTTTATCTTTATAACAATCTTTCTTCCATCAACAACCCAGGATTTTCCTTTGTTTTCCTTGAATTCTATCTTTGAGGCGTTTACGGATGCGGAAAGGGGTTCAAGACTCTTTTCTATTATACGTTTAAGTTCATCTTCTGTATCTATCTTAACCTTTATGCTGTCCTTTTCAACCAGACCTGCTTCCTTTCTGAGGAGCTGTATTCTTCTTTTAACTTCTAAAAACATTGCCTCTTCAAAAAGGTCTTCATAAATCTCGGTGTCCAGAAAGATTTTTCCATGTGTAAAATCTATTGATTTGAAGGTGGATTTCTCTTCAAAGGAAATCTGTTTTATGTTGAGCACCCTTTTGAGCACTCCTGAGAAGGTGTTAACCGCTTCCTTAACCTCGTGGGAGGAAGAAAAAATGGCGAGTTCTCTTAAAGGCCACCTGAGTTTTACAGAAGCTTCCTGCCTTAAGGTAAGGGCATTGTGAGCAATCTCCCGGATTATCTGCATCTGTTTTTCAAGGTTAAGGTCTCTGCTTGACTCATCTGCAATAGGCAGAGAGATCAGATGGATTGATTCCTTTTTTTCGTATTTTTGGAAAAAGGAAAGGTAGAGTTCTTCAGCAAGGAAAGGAGTTATCGGAGAAAGCATCTTAAGGATGCTGAAAACCGAATAGTAGATTACATAAAGGGGAGTCTGGTCCTTTGCAGAGATTCTTCCTTTTGCAATCTTCATGTAGAACTGACTCAGGTCTTCAACAAGGAAGGAAACAACCTCTTTTACTGCCTTGTTCATTTCATAAGAAGAGAAATATTTGTGATAGTTTGCTATTGTGGAGTTTAGGCGGGAGAGGAGCCATTTATCTTCAGCTGAGAATGAAGGTTCCTTCAGCTGTTTTTTAGGATAAAATCTCAGAAGATAAGTGGTGAGGTTATTAAGGACGTCAAGGGTGCCGTGGGCCTCTTTTAAAGAAGTCCAGTTAAATTTCTGCTCCTCCCAGAGGGTGCTGGAAAGACCCCATAACCTAAAACTGTCTGAACCATATTTTTCAATTATTTCCTCAAGAGGAACAAAATTTCCGACCGATTTGCTCATCTTTTCTCCTTTCTCATCAACAAAGAAACCATGCATGAGCACTCTTTTGTACGGGCTTTTGTCATTTCTTACAAGGCCTGAGCCTAAAAGGGAATAAAACCACCCTCTTATCTGGTCCTGGCCTTCAATGATAAAATCCGCCTGGTCGTAGAGTTTAAGTTCATCTTCTGAAAGAGGAGCCCACACAGCATTCCCGGAGTCAAACCAGACATCAAGAACATCCGGAACCCTTTTCATTACGGATTTACACGAGGGGCACTGTAATTCAATCTTATCAATATAGGGTCTGTGAAGGTCCTTTATCCCTCCAAGCTCTGAAGCATCCTCAAGAACCTTTATCTCCTCGCAGTTCTTGCATCTCCATATTGGGAGGGGTATTCCCCAGTACCTTTGTCTTGAGATGCACCAGTCAGGAGCGTCCCTTACAAAATCCTTAAATCTGTTTCTTGCGAATTCTGGATGCCATTCTGTTTTAGAAATCTCTGCTTCCATTTTATCCTTGAGTTTTGAAACAGTTATGAACCACTGTTTTGTGGTGAGGAATATTAACGGGGTTTTGCATCTCCAGCAGTGGGGGTAGCGGTGCTTGATTCTTTCGTTAACAAGCAGTGAGCCATTGTCCTTTAATAACTGGATTATATCCGGGTTTGCAGAAAGAACATTCTCTCCTTTGAAGATTCCTGCTTCTTCTGTATAATCACCTGTACCGTCAACAGGGCAGAATGCTTCTATATCAAATCTCTTTCCTATTATAAAATCCTCAGGACCATGGCCCGGTGCGCAGTGAACAAGTCCCGTACCTTCTTCAAGGGAAATGAATTCATCGCTGAGCACAACCTTTCGATCATATTTCTTTTTTATCTGGTCCTGAAAGGGATGTTCGTAAAAAAGACCGCTTAATTTCTTTCCTATAAATTCCTCAAGAACAGCACCACTTTTTCCTGTTTTTTCAAGGACCTTATCAAGGAGTTCTTTCGCAACAATCCATACCTCATCATCTACCTTTGCCCGTACATAATAGAAATTGGGGTGAACCATGACCCCCATATTCGCCACGAGGGTCCAGGGGGTGGTTGTCCATATTATAAGATACTCATTTTCCTTATCCTTTAGTTTGAACTTCACGAACAAGCTTGGGTCTGATTTGTTTCCGTATTCAAGTTCATAATTTGCCATTGTAGTTTCGCACCGGTAGCAATAAGGAAGAACATAGACTCCTTCTGCGAGAAGTTCTTTTTTGTGGGCCATATAAATAGTTTTCCAGGATGCTTCTATGTATGAATTGCGAAAGGTTAAGTATGGTTTTTTCCAGTCCATCCATACCCCAAGTTGCTGGAACTGGTCTGACATTACATCAATGTATCTGGTTGCGAAATCCTTGCATTTTTTTATGAATTTTTCTATTCCATATTCCTCTATTGCTTTCTTGTTTTCTACGCTTATCTCTTTCTCAACCTTAACTTCTATGGGAAGGCCGTGGGTATCAAATCCTGGCTGAGCCCTTACATTGTAGCCCATACCCCTCCAATACCGGCAGAGAGCATCCTTTGCACATTTATTCCAGCCGGTTCCGGGATGGATTTGGCCTGTGGCGTAAGGAGGGCCGTCACAGAAATAAAAATTCTCTCCTTTAATATTTGCTTTCTTTAGTTTTTTGTATATTGTATTCTCTTTCCAGAACTTGAGGATTTTTTCTTCGGTCTGTTTGTGATCATACATCTTATTCACCTATTCTTCTTGAAAATAACAGTTCTATACTGCTCCAAAAGAGGAACAAGCATCATTATAGCAAACGGAGTGGTGAAAGAGGCTATTATCAGTAATTCAAGACCTGATTTGAATGCTGAAAATATGAAAGCGGAAAACACAAGAACGAGCAAAACATAATTCGGGAATCTTGAAAGCTCAAATTCATGCAGAAGAACATAGCCGATGAATGGTGCTGAAAGAAGGAAAAGAAATGACTGCACCGGAGTACCATTGAGTTTGAAAAGATTCATGAATATTACTGCAAACGCAATAAGAACGGAAGAGGAAAGAATGAAAAGATATCTTTTGTGCATTATTCTTACCTCAAAAAACCTTCTCTCCTACATACACTTTTATTCCCATGGGGGTTATTTTATAGGGTGTAAGAGCCCTTATATGGTCTGTTCCTCTCATCTTGTAAACCTCCATTGCCTTTAGTCTTTGTTCTCCTTTATCAATAGTATAAAGATTGATTATTCCATCCATTACATAGTGCTCTATTTCAAATACTGTGTTTTCAAGTTTTTGTGAAGGGGACTCTACAACCATTAACGCTGTGCAGTCCAGATTTCTGAGAAGTGAAAAGAACTCAAACATCGTCTGCCTGTATTCACTAAGGTCCTTAAAAGAAAGCCGTATCATCGTTGAGGAATCAATAACAATCCTTGTTACATTATTGGAGGTTATCCTGTCTTCTATTAATTCTGCAACATCCTCCAGCAGGAGTTTGTCTGGTTTTGCTATCTCAAGCTGTTTGGAATCCACCATTTCCTTTAGGTCAGGAATACCAGAGAAAGCGTTCTGCAGGTTTTCAAGTATATCTTCAGAGGTTTCCTCAAGAGAAACGTAAAGGCCTTTTTCTCCGAGCTTTGCACCCCTATAAAGATATTCAAAACAAAGTGAGGTTTTACCAGAACCAGGACCACCGCAAATAGCTATGTGCCTGTGTTTTGGGATTCCTCCTTTTAGCATTTCATCCATACCAGCAATACCTACCTTAATTCTTTCCATACGACCACCATTATGTTGCCACGAGCCGGATTTGAACCGACGACCCCTCCGTCTTCAGCGGAGTGCTCTCCCAACTGAGCTACCGTGGCTTGCGAATAAAAAATAGAACAGAGGGTTTTTTAAATAGTCATATTTTTTAAGATAATAGGTGCTGAATATGGGGATTGCTGAAGTGTTTGAGTTTATTGAAAAGAATAATATACGGTGGATAAACCTTGCTTTTTTTGGCGTTGATGGAAAGCAGTATAATACTACTATGCCTGCAAGGGAGCTTAGTGAAGATACTTTCAGGAAAGGAGTGCACAACGCAGACCTGACAGAGGTTTATGGGTGGGCCGAGCAGGGGGAACTGCTTTTGATGCCTGACCCTGATACTTTTGGGAGGGTGCCCTGGGAAACCGCAACAGCAAGATTACTCTGCAGAGTCGTAGGCGCAAAGGATAGAGAAGGATTTCTCAAAGACTCGAGGGGGGTTTCAAAAAGGGTTGAGGTGACGCATAAGGCGATGGGCTTCGACAGGCTTGAAACAAGCGGTGAGATTGAATTCTATGTTTTTGATGCGATAACCGTGGATAAGGTTGCTCCGGAAAGAGGAGCGAATGTGCTGATAGATGCAAGAGAATCTCCCTGGAATCCTTCTCCTTTATGGACCAAGGATAACAAGGGGTTTGTGGACCAGCCGTATGATTCATTGTATACTGCAAGGGCGCAGAGTTCTGAAGTTCTTGAGGATAATTTCAATTATTCTATAGTAACACATTCACACGGAAAGGCAGTATCCTCACATCAAAGGATGGTTATGCAAAAATACCCATTAACAACAGCTGCGGATGCGATGACTACCTTAAAATATGTTGTAAAAAATCTTGCAATGATTGCAAATACGAGCGCAACATTTATGCCTTATCCTGTGACCGGAGAAACAGGAAACGGACTGAAGATACATCAGAGTTTGTGGAAAGTAGACGATAATGTGATGTTTGACCCGAAGGACGAGGACAAGCAGTTAAGTCAATATGCAAGATATTATATTGGGGGGCTGCTGGAGCATGCAAATGCTCTTTCTGTGTTTACCAATCCTTCAACCAACTCATACAGAAAACTTATAATTGACCCGAGGTATGTTGCCTGGAGTACAAAAAGTGAATATGCACTTGTATATGTAAATACCAGCATAAGGAATGAAAAACACAGGAAACATATAACATTTACCGGTGCTGATGCAAGCGTGAATCCTTATCTTGCTTATTCTGCAATTGCTGCAGCAGGTCTGGATGGAATAAGAAATAAGATGGAACCGGGAGACCCTGTAGAAGCAGACCTAAAAGGAATGAAGGCAAGGGAAAGAAGAGATTATGGAGTAGGGTACATGGCAACTAATCTAATAGAAGCTGTGGAATCATTTGAAAGCGACAATAAGTTCCTAAAAGGGATGTTCCCTGCGGAGCTTATAGGAGAATATATAGACAGGAAGCTTGAGGAATATAAAGAGAATGAGACGAAGCCGACTGCTTATGAGTTCACAAAATACTTCAATGTATAGGGATTTGAATGGAATGCGAGATATGCGGAAAAAGAGAAGCAAGCGTAGTTGTTGTAATAGAAGGGGCTAAATTGAATGTTTGTAATTATTGTGCAGGAGATTCAAAGGTAGTGGGAAGATTCGGCCAGAGTATTGGAGGAAGCAAAGAACGGCCAAGGGAAGCAAGACCAAGAAGAAGGGAAGAAGAAGAGGCAGTGCTGGGTTATGGAAAGAAGATAAGGGAAGCAAGAGAAAAGATAGGAATGAAACTTGAAGGATTTGCACAACGCATAAATGAAATGGCTTCTTATATAGACAGGATTGAAAAGGAAGAAACATCCCCGCCTATAAAGGTTTTGAGAAAGATTGAAAAAACGCTGGATATAAAACTTGTGGAAAAGGTTGGTGCTGAAATCACCCCATCTCATGAAAAAGGAAAGATAAAAGAGCTTACCCTTCTGGAATTGCTTGAAATGGAGAAGGAAAAAAAGGGGAAATAGATGGGAGTGGATTTACGGGATATTGTTGAAAAGGAGAGCATAAAATTTGAAGAGTTAAATGGAAAGGTAATAGCTATAGATGGAATGAATGCCCTTTATCAATTTCTTGCATCCATAAGGCAGGAAGATGGAACACCTCTGAAGGATTTTAAAGGAAACATTACGGCTCATTTATCAGGAATCTTTTACAGAACTTCCAAATTTATTAAGGAAGGAATAAAACCTTATTATGTGTTTGACGGAAAACCACCTCCATTTAAAGAAGAAACAAGAGCCGAAAGAGCGGAAACAAGAAAAGAAGCAGAAGAAAAATGGAAAAAAGCGCTTGAAGAAGAAAGGTTTGAGGAAGCAAAAAAGTATGCACAGGGTTCATCAAGGCTGACGAAGGAAATGGTTGAAGAGACCAAAAGATTATTGGGTTATATGGGAGTGCCATGGGTGCAGGCAGAGAGCGAGGGAGAAGCACAGGGGGCATGGATGATGGAGAAAGGACTGGCTTATGCTGTTGCTTCGCAGGATTATGATTCACTTTTGTTTGGGTGTCCTGTGCTTGTGAGGAATTTATCTTTATCCGGAAAGAGGAAGGTGCCAAGGCAGAACAGGTTTATTACTGTGGAGCCTGAGATGATTTTTCTTGACAAGGTTTTGAAAGGGCTTGGGATTAATAGAGAACAGTTGATTGTAATGGGCTTGATGTGCGGAACTGATTTTAATAAGGGTGTGAGGGGGGTTGGGCCGAAAACTGGTTTGAAGATTGTAAAAGAATATAAGGAATGGGAGGAGGTTAAAGAGTATATAAAGGAGAAGTATTCCTATGAATTTGAGGAATATATTGATGATGTTTATAAATTCTTTTTGAATCCACCGCATAAAGAGGCTTCTGAATTCAGGTGGGGGAAAGTCAGTTTGGATGGGTTGAAGGAACTGCTTGTTGAAGAGCATGATTTTAACGAGGAAAGAATTGAGAAGGTGGGAAAAGAAATAATGAAGAATATTGGGGAAAGTAAGAATCAGAGGAAGATTTCTGCGTGGTTTGAGTGAATGTAACTATAGTTACATACTAGTTAAGGAACAAAATCTATCTTGTAAATTTCAGGGAAAATGACATATTTGTATCTTTTTATATCCTCAGGAAACTTCTTCAACAGACTGCTCATCTCTTTGTAGAACTCATTTCTGTCTTTGAAATGGTATTCAACTTCTACATCTGACATACCCGCAGAATAATCTATATAAACGAGATTTCTGGAGCGTCTTGCAAAATTTGCTATTTCTTCCTTTCTTTTATAATCCTTAAGAAAGATATCCACTTTATATTGCTCATAGCCAAGTTTCCTAAAATTCAGGTCAACCCTGTAACCAACAATAACCCCTGACTTTTCAAGTTTTTTCAGCCTTTGTTTTGCGGTAGGGAAGGAGATACCGCACCTCTTTGCTATCTCTACAAGCGGCGCCCTGGCATTATTTGAAATAACTTTTAGTATCTTCATATCTGTTTTATCTACTTCTACCTGCTCAGCACAGCCTATAGAAAAGGATTTTCTCTCTAGATTCTTTTCATCCAGAAAATAAACATAATTAAAATTCTCCAACCTGAGGTAAATAGTAAATAAATAGTTTTCAAAATAGTTCCTGTATCTCTCCAGAATGTCATTCCAGAAAGTTGTGAAGTCTGCCATGTTTTTTATCCAGAAAATCACGGCCAAATCAAACCAGCCGTCAGTAGAACTTACCCACCAGGTATTTTCATTTCTAATGAAATAATTAGCAATCTCCTTTCTTTTCTCTTCACTTGCATATTGAAATGTGATATAAATCCTAACACTGATGTAGCCCATCTTATACGTATCTATTAAAGTATAAAAATTCTTGATTATCCCTTCTTTCTTTAGTTTTGAAATCTTATAGGTGATGAGGCTTTTGGGAACCCTGAGTTTTTTTGCAAGAGAGGAAGAGGGCTGTCGTGCGTTCAAATCAAGCTCATATAAGAGTTTTTTGGACTTATTATCTAATTTATAGACCATATTGAACTATATGAAAGAAATGGTTTATAAAGTTAAGGATTTTTCAAAAAGTGGCTCAGGAAAATTAAAATATAAGCAAAGACACATAAATAAACATGACAAGACACAAAAAACATAAACACTTGGCTTATCTGCGTGGGCAGATAGGAGAGAAAGGATTGAAGAGGATAAGGCACCTGAGACTGAACCTCGACGGGAAGGTCCTTGCAGAGATGTGGCCTGATTTTGTAGGATTGGAAAAAAGAATGAAAAAAGAGGTTCCCTTTCTTCTGAAACACATCGAAAGGACCGCAGATGTATTTGACGCTTGTTTAGGCTCAGGAGCAGCAACAATAGGATTGAAGCTTGCAGGAGTATACAATATAATTTCTAATGAAATAGACCAGAAATTAGTAAGGGTAGCAAAAACAGAGGCAACTAGATTCGGGGTTGAACTAAAAGATATACATAATTATGACTGGAGAGATATTCCACCACAACTGGATAATCGGTTTGATTCGGTTCTTTGCCTTGGAAATTCCCTTGGATATCTTTTCAAAAGAAAGGACCAGCTGAGAGCATTATCTTCCTTTAGGAGGATTCTCAAAGAAAAAGGAAGATTAATCATAGATGAAAGGAACTATGGGTTGATGTTTGAAAAGATATTCAAACACGAGAAAGAGATTGTTTATTGCGGAAATTTGGTTGAAGGGCGTCCTATTCTAATCAAAGAGAACTTAGTAGTAATGGAATACCAGCATAAAGAAAACGGAAAGGTTGCTCATCTAGTTGTATATCCATTCAAAAAAGGAGAAATCATCGGTTTATTGGAGGAAGTTGGTTTCAATGAAATTGAGATTTATTCGGATTATAGGAAAGGATACGACCCAAAAGCAGAATTTATAACTTATGTGTGCTCAGAAAGCAGATAGGTATCTCATTCTATCCTTTATGGGTTTTCAACAAGGAACAAGAGCGATGATGTTTTATTTAGCAGGTTCTTCTTTATCATTTAACTTTTCAAGCTCTTTCTTTGCCTCATCCCTCATAACCTCGATATTCTCAACAATCCCTTCAGTTCCCAATAGTTTTTCAAATATGATTATTACCTTTTCATATAAAAAAATGGAGTTTCTAAGCAGGTCCTTTTTTTCTTCCTTATCATCTGTTAAATCTGCTGCTTTCTTATAGCAGGAAGCTGAATCCAGAGTGAAATCAAAATCCTTTTCGTATTCCATCGCAGCTTTCTTGTAGAGTTTTGCTGCTGCTTTTTTATCTATAATTTTTAATGCATCGGCCTTGTTTTCGTAATCCACTGCCTTCATTTGTTTTACTTGTTTGGTTTCCTGGGTATGGGATATTAATGGGATAGAACAGGTGAAGATATTAAGTGCAATTATTCCTATTCTTGCTGCTTTCTGTATCTTTCTCAGGGATTTGTTTTTCATAATATTATTATGTGTGGTAATGTTTATAAATATAAGTTTTAACACAATTTGAATTTCTCTGGCCTTTGCTATCTTTTTATTTATGTTTCGGAACGAAAAGAAAGTATGAAGGTTTCTATTATCGGTACTGGTTATGTTGGGTTGGTAAGCGGAGTGTGTTTTGCTGAATTAGGGCATGATGTAACATGTGTAGATGTCCTGCCTGAGAAAGTGGAAAAAATAAACAACGGAATCAGTCCTATCTATGAGGCTGAATTAGAGGAGATGCTGAAAAGGAATCTTGAGGCAAAAAGAATACGGGCTACGCTGGATTTGGATTGTGCGGTCAAGGATTCTGAACTAACATTTATTTGTGTGGGAACTCCTTCAAAAGAAGATGGAAGCACTAACCTGGCGTATGTTGAAAGTGCTGCTGAGGGAATAAGAAATGCACTCAAAGAAAAGGACTGGCACGTTGTGGTGGTAAAAAGCACTGTCCCGCCCGGAACGAGTGAGAAAGTGCATGAAATAATAGGAGAACGATTTGGGATGGGAATGAACCCTGAGTTTTTAAGAGAAGGGAAAGCGGTTGAGGACTTTATTAACCCGGATAGGATTGTGATTGGAGGAAACAGTAAGGAGTCAATAGAAAAGATAAAGGAATTATATTCCTCCTTTGACTGCCCTATCCTGGAGACGGATTTGAAAACCGCAGAGATGATAAAGTATGCTTCCAATTCCCTGCTTGCAACGAAGATTTCTTTTGCAAATGAGGTGGGGAACTTATGCAGGAAGCTTGGAATGGATGTTTATGAGGTAATGAAAGGGGTTGGAATGGACAGAAGACTCTCTCCTTATTTTTTGAATGCAGGAATAGGATTTGGGGGAAGTTGTTTTCCAAAGGATGTCAAATCATTGATTCATACTGGAAAGGAAAATGGGGTTGAACCAAAACTACTGGAGTCTGTAATAACAATAAATGAGGGCCAGCCTCTGAAGATAGTTGAGATGGCAAAAAAGGTTTTGGGGAGCCTTGATGGAAAGGATGTTGCTGTGCTTGGTCTGGCGTTCAAACCAGACAGTGATGACATACGGGAGGCGCCTGCAATAAGAATAGTTGAAGAACTTGTGAAGCTTGGGGCAACGGTGCATGCATACGACCCTAAGGCGATGGAGAATGCAAAGAAAGTAATTAAAGGAGAGATTGAATACTGCAAAAGCAAGGAAGATGCACTTGGGAAAGCAGAGGTTGCATTTTTGCTGACTGAATGGGAAGAATTCAAGGACGAGAAACTTTATGAAGGGAAAACTGTTTTTGACGGAAGAAAGGTGCTGAACAAGAAAACCAGTGGAAATTATTATGGGATTTGCTGGTAGGATTAGTAAATTGAATGTAACTATAGTTACATATATACGAAAAACGAAAGAAACAAATATAAACCTTATATGAGAACCGAAAATATGGTCTCATCTCTTGACAGAACCAATAAAAGGATAATAGACCTTCTTAAAGAAAACAGCCGGATGAAAAACACCGAGATTGCGGCAGAAGTTGGACTAAGCGAAGGGGCGATAAGAAAAAGAATAGAAATGCTGCTCAGAAAGGGAGATATAAAGAGATTCACTATAGAAACGCCAACTAGAAAAAGAGCAGCTATCGTAATGATGAGGTCAAAGGGGAGCGATAAACTCGCACTCAAGGCAATTAAGGAACTCGGAATTGCAGAACGGATTTACGATATTTACGGGGAATATGATGGATGTGTGGTAATTGAGGGGGAGGATCTAGAAGATATAGATGAGAAGATAGGAATCATGAGAAGTTTGGGCAGGATAAGAGATACCAAAACATATATTGTTCTAAAAAGATGGTTGTAAGGGGAGGATATGAAAAGAATAGAAGTATGTGTCCTGGACTCTTTAAAGAATCCAGTGGAAACAGAAGAGATAAAGAAAAAGATAAATGAGATAGGAATTAATATCTCTGAAATCTACTCAATAAACGTATATAATATAGATGAAGAACTTACAAATGAGGAACTGGAAAAACTTTCAAATGAACTTTTTGCTGACAGGGTTGTTGAGAAATATTCAATTGACAAACCCATAAGAGAGGAACTCCATAGGATAGAGATAGGATTTCTCCCCGGAGTCACCGACAACGTAGGAAAAACTGCAAGGGAGGGAATACGGGATGTTCTGGGGAAAGAATGTGAAGTCCATTTCTCAAAGGTTTACGCTCTTGAAGGAAACCTCAATCATCAGGAACTGGAAAAAATAGCCGGAATGGTTCTTGCAAACAAACTCATAGAAAGCTGGAGGATATTCAAATCAGGAGATACTAGTTTCATACCCTACATCCCGAAGGTTAAGATAAAAAGCGAACCAACTGTTGAAAAAATAGAACTGCCCGAACAGCCTGAAAAACTAAGAGAATTAAGTAAACAAAGGTTGCTTGCGCTTAATGTAGAAGAGATGGAGAAAATAAGGGAATACCTGAAAAAACCAGCAGTAAGAAGAAGAAGAAAACGGGCTGGTCTTGGAAAGGAAATAACTGATGTGGAACTTGAAGCATTAGCTCAGTCGTGGAGCGAGCACTGCAAGCACAAGATATTCAACGCAGTCATAGAGTATGAAGAAAACGGAGAGAAAAAGAAGGTAAATTCAATATTCAAAAGCTACATAAAAAAAGCAACAGAAGACATAAAAAAATCTTATGTTGTTTCTGTTTTTCATGACAACGGCGGAATAATAAAAATGGACCACGAACACAATATAGCTGTGAAGGTCGAGACTCACAACGCACCGTCTGCCCTTGACCCTTATGGGGGGGCGCTTACCGGAATCCTCGGAGTGAACAGGGATGTTTTGGGCACCGGGCTGGGGGCGAAACCTGTTGCAAATGTCAATATGCTTTGTTTTGGAATCCTTGATACTGATGTTCCTCCTAAAGTTCTGCCTACAAGGAGAATAATGAAAGGAGTAATAAAAGGAATACAGGATGGGGGAAACAAGGTAGGAATTCCAACAGTGAACGGTTCAATAACCTTTGATGAATGCTATAACACACGGCCTTTGGTTTACGCAGGAACCATAGGACTGCTTCCTGCAGAGATAAACGGAAAAAGAACATCCGTAAAAACGATAAACGATGGTGATTATGCAATTATGGTTGGGGGAAAAATAGGAAAAGACGGCATACACGGCGCTACGTTTTCCTCACAGCAGATAACAGGGAATATAAGTTCATCTGTTGTGCAGATAGGCGACCCCATAACACAGAAGAAGGTTATAGATTTTGTGCTTGAAGCGAGGGATTCTGGGCTTTATAATGCAATTACGGATAATGGCGCAGGCGGACTCTCCTCAAGCATAGGTGAGATGGCGCAGATGAGCGGGGGTTGTGAGATTTATCTTGAGAGGTGCCCTCTTAAATACCCTGGTCTTGACCCCTGGGAAATTCTGGTTTCAGAATCACAGGAAAGAATGAGCCTTGCTGTCCCTCCTGAAAGTATGGAAAAATTAAAGGAAATAGCAAAAAAACACGATGTTGAACTGACAATTGTAGGCCTGTTCACAAACAGCGGGATGTTTCATATACTTTATAACAATAAGACCGCTGCCTATCTTGATATGGAATTTCTGCACGAAGGAGTGCCACAGATGAAACTAACGGCGGAATGGAAGCCGCCTGAAAAAGAACAGGATGAATTATGGGCAGATGAAATAGGTTTTGGAGAAGGGTTAAAGAAACTGCTTTCCAGTCCGAACATAGCATCCAAAGAATGGGTGGTAAGAAGATACGACCATGAAGTGCAGGGGGGAAGCGTGATAAAACCGCTCATGGGGCTTGCGGGACCGAGCGATGCTGGTGTATTCAGACCTATTCTGGAAAAGGAATGGGGTGTTGTTGTGGGTCATGGAATATGCCCAAAATACATCGAAGATGGCGGGAAGATGGCCATGCTTGCGTTTGATGAAGCAGTACGAAACGTAATCGCAAGCGGGGGGGACTTTGAGCACATGGCTGCCCTTGATAATTTCTCGTGGCCAAATCCAATAAAGGGAAAAGGTAATGAAGATGGAGGCATAAAACTTGCAAATCTTGTGAAAGCTGCGGAAGGCATCTATAAGATTGCAACATCATATCAGATTCCTCTTATTTCAGGAAAAGATAGTATGAAAAATGATTATTTCGACGGGAAGAAAAAATATTCAATAAAACCAACATTACTTATTACTGTAGTCGGAAAGATTGAGAACATAAAAAAAGCAGTAAGTATTGAAATAAAAGAATCCGGTGACATTTTGTATGTTATAGGAAATACAAGGCCTGAAATGGGGGGGGCCGAATACCTTGTTTTACAAGGAATCATAAGAAAAAACATCCCTTATGTTGAAATAGAAAAAAATATCAGAAACTACAAAAAACTGGTTGATGCAATGAAGCTCGGACTGGTAAGGTCGGCCCATGATGTATCTGATGGAGGTTTAGCCGTGGCTTTGGCTGAAAGCTCATTTTCGGGTGGTTATGGTGTTGATGTAAACCTGGAACTATTGAAAAATGATGGGTGTTCTGAAACAGCGATGATCTTCTCAGAAACTCCTGGGAGATTTGTGGTTTCAGTAAAGGAAAGAGATGTGCAGAGTTTTGAAAAAATAATGAATGGTGCTGATTTGAGTAGAATAGGAAGAGTTAGGGGGGATAAAAGATTTATACTCAGATTAGAAGAAAAGATTCTCATAAATGAGGATGCGAAAGAATTGAGAAATCTTTGGAGAGGGGGGATTGAATGGCGGGGTTGAAGGCTCTTATACTTCAGGGATATGGAATAAATTGCGACTACGAATCAAAATATGCTGTAGAGAAAGTTGGCGGGGTTGCAGATGGGAAACATATAAACCAAGTGTTAGACAACCCGGGAATAATTCATGACTATAATCTTCTTTTCTTCCCGGGTGGTTTTTCATTTGGTGATGATATTGCATCAGGAAAGGTGCTTGCAAACAAGATAAGGTATGGAATCGGAAGGGAAATTCTCACTTACATAAGTGAAGGCAAACTGATATTGGGCGTATGCAATGGTTTTCAAGCGCTTGTAAAAATGGGGCTTCTGCCTGAACCTGATTTTGAACAGAGAGTTACCTTAATCACAAATGCAAACGGGCTTTTTGAAGACCGGTGGGTGAGGTTAAGGATAAACAGCTCTTCGCCTTCAGTGTTCACGAAAAATATAGAACATCTTTGGCTTCCTGTGAGACATGGGGAAGGGAGATTTGTGCCTTCATCCAAAGAGATTATGGACCATTTAATAGGAAAGAATCTTCATACCATGCAGTATGTAAATGAAAGGGGAGAACTTGGGGGATACCCCCACAATCCAAACGGTTCGGCTCTCAATATTGCAGCTGTAAGCGATATGAGCGGGCAGATTTTTGGGATGATGCCGCATCCTGAGGCTTACAATCATCCAACCAATAACCCTTTCTGGACCCACAAATATCCTAAGCAGGGGGATGGGTTGGAGTTGTTTGAAAATGCAAAGAGATATCTTGAAGAGTTAGGGTGAAAAAATGAATATTGAATATCTAGAAAAACCAATTAGGGAGATAGAACTATTAAGCATTCCTGTAGAAGAGGGGAAACAGAAAATAGTGAAGGAATTGTGCGGGATAAAACCTGGGAAGGAATTCCAAGGAAAAGAAGGAGAAACTTATTTTTTTCCCTTAGCAAAAGGAAAGATAAAAAGGTTCTTTTTTATAGGGCTCGGAAAAAAACCCACCCCTGAAGAATACAGAAAAGCCGGCGGTTTGGGAGTAAAAAGGGCAGAAATACTCAAGCTTGAAAGTTGTTGTTTTATGGTTCCAAAAGAACAGTATTCTACAGAAAAGATATGCACAACCGAAGAAGGGGCCATCTTAGGTTCATTCAGATTTGACAGATACAAAACAAAAAAAGAAAAGGAGACGAAGAAAATTAAAAAAATTGGTTTTATCTGCAGAAAAAAAGATTTGGCCGAATTAAGGATATGTAAGATAACTGCAGAAGCACAGAATTACAGTAGAGAAATAAACTATTATCCTGCAAATGAAATGACACCCAGAAAACTTGCTGTTTTCGCTGAAAGAATGGCAAAAAAAGAAGGCCTAAAATTCAGTTTGTATACCAAGGGAGAGATGAAGAAAAAGGGGATGGGAGGTGTGCTTGCTGTTTCTGCAGGAAGTGCACAGGAACCTGTGATGATAAGATTGGAGTATAAAGGAAGGGGGGGAAAACACATAATACTCGTAGGCAAGGGAATTACTTTTGACAGCGGAGGAATTTCCATTAAACCAAGCAGAGGGATGGACTCCATGAAATACGATAAAACCGGCGCCGTAAACACCATTGCAATTATGAAGGCTGTTGCAAATCTAAAACTCCCCATAAAAGTAACTGCAATAATCCCTGCAAGTGAGAACATGCCTGATGGAAATGCCACAAAACCAGGGGACATAATAACGATGTACAACAAAAAAACGGTTGAGGTCCTCAATACGGATGCTGAAGGAAGGCTTATCTTAGCGGATGGTGTTGCTCTTGCAGCAGAAAAAAAACCAGATTTGATTATTACCATGGCAACCCTAACCGGAGCTGCTTTTGCTGTGCTTGGAACACATGGAATTCCAATGCTGAGTACGAAAAAGGAATACTCGAAAATGATGTATGAAAGTGGAATAAAAACCTATGAAAGAGTGTGGGAACTGCCGATGTGGAAGGAATACTCCGAAATGGTAAAGGGGGAAATGGCAGATTTGAAAAATATAGGAAGCGAGCAGGGATATGCAGGAACGATAACTGCAGGACTTTTTATAAAGGAGTTCGCAGGGAAGAATGAATTTATGCATCTTGATATAGCAACAGTAGACCTCATGGAAAACAGTAATGAATATCTTTCAAAGGGCCCGAGCGGTAAGGGGGTGCGGTTGGTTGTTGAATTTTTGAGGAGGTTGAGCAAGAGATGATGAAAGAGTGGTGCGGTGTTGTAGGGGCAATCTCAAAAAAAAACAGACCTGTTGCAAGAGAGATATATAAAGGAATGGTGGGTCTGCAACATAGGGGGCAGGACGCCGCAGGAATGATATTATCTTCTCCTTTTTATGAAAAAAAAGGGCTTGGGCTTGTCTCGGAAGTAATAAACGAAGATTGTTTCACTGCAAAGGGGTGTTTGGGTGTGGGGCACACAAGATATCCTACAACCGGCAGTTGTTTGGAGGTTGATGTTCAGCCTATAAAAGCAGGGCAGATAACAATAGCGCACAATGGGCACATAGCAAATTACAAAGAATTGAAAGAAAAGATGGAAAAAAAGGGTTATCAGTTTCAAGGGGGAGTGGATAATGAGCCTCTTCTATATATGCTTATTGAAGAAATAAAAAATGGTGGCGGCCTGAAAAACGCAGTTAAAAAAGTGATGGAAGAAACCGAGGGCTCTTATTCAATAGTTGGTATTTACGAAGATAGGTTATTTGCATTCAGAGACCCCTGGGGCATACGGCCGTTGGTAATGGGTGAAAATAAAGAAATGGTTATGTTTGGTTCAGAATCAATTGTTTTTGATATGAACGATGTAGATTATGTGAGAAGCATCAAACCTGGTGAATTGATAATTGTTGACAAACAGGGAAAGAGAAAGGAAGAGATACTACTACAGAAAAAAACCAAAAATTGTATGTTTGAATATGTTTATTTTTCAAGGCCGGAATCAAGAATAAATGATAAATCTGTTTATCTTGTAAGACAAAGATTGGGGAGCTATCTTTATGATGAAAAACCAACAGAAGCGGACTTGGTCATCTGTGTGCCGGACTCTTCAAGAATAAGCGCTATTGCATATGCAAAAAAAGCAGGGATACCGTATGTGGAAGGATTAATAAAAAATAGGTATGTAGCAAGAACGTTTATTATGCCTTCTCAAGAAAAAAGAGTTGAGGCGGTTAAGATGAAACTTACTCCTGTAAGGGAGGTTTTGAAGGGGAAGGATGTTATTATTGTGGACGATAGTATTGTGAGGGGAACGACAATGAAAGAGATTATAAGAAAGGTGAAGAAAACAGGGGCAAAAAAGGTCCATCTGAGGATTCATTCACCTCCAATAAAAGGACCTTGTTTTTATGGTGTGGATATCCCAACAAAAAAAGAACTTGTTGCAAATAAAACGGGTGCTGAAGAAATAAAAAAGATGCTGGGGGTGGACAGCCTGCACTACCTAAGTCTGGAATCCTTAAAACGGGCAATAGGAAACAATATCTGCATTGGGTGTCTTACGGGGGAATATCAAACAGAATACATCCAAAAACTTGCTGATGAAGCAGAATGAGGGGTCAATGTAACTATAGTTACATATATATAAATTTAAACCCTTTTAACGGGAATTGAGAATATGGCTGTTATAGAACTGAATAAAAAAGAGGCTGTGGATTATTGTGGGTATGATAAAAAAACCATAATAAATGTACTTACTGAGATTGGCATGCCTACTGAAGAGGATGAAGAACGAATACTTGTTGAGATAACACCAAACCGCCCGGATTTATTTTCTATAGAAGGTATAAAAAGAGCTATTGATTCATATCATATGAAGCCGCATATGCTCCCAATTCCAAAAGAAAAAAAGGAGTACTTTGTAGATGTTAAAGAAAGTATAAAAGAAGTAAGGCCTTATCTAGCCGCTGCGGTCGTTGAAAATATAGAAATGAATGAATCCCTGCTCAAATCCCTCATACAAATACAGGAAAAAATGCACGAAACAATAGGAAGAAAAAGGAGGAAGGCTGCAATAGGAATTCATGACTTAAAAAATATTGTTTTTCCTCTTGAATATAAAGCAGTTGAAAAAGAGGAATTTGTGCCCTTGGATTTCAAGGAAATGGCAGGAATCAAAAGAATTCTCACAGAACATCCTAAAGGAAAGAAATATTCCCATCTTCTGAAAGACAAATACCCTCTGATTTATGATAAGGAAGGGGTTATCTCTTTTCCTCCAATCATAAACTCAGAAAAAACCAGGGTGAGCGAAAAAACAACAGGTGTATTTATAGAGGTTACTGGAAATTGTGAAAAAACAACTGTCCAGGTACTCAACATCCTTGTTTTGGCTCTGGCACAGCGGGGGGGGGAAATTTATTCTGTTGGGGTTGGAAGAAAAAAATACCCCGAACTAAATGAAAAAAAAATTAAGATGTGTGTGGAAGAAACGAATAAATTATTGGGTCTAGACCTTGATTTGACGGCGATTAAAAAAAATCTTACTAAAATGGGGTATGGTTTTGATGGGGGAAGTGTTTGCATCCCCCCTTATAGAACAGATATCATTTCTTATGTGGATATAATTGAGGATGTTGCAATAGGATATGGTTATTCTAAGTTTGAACCTGAACAGCCGTCTCTGTTTACAACAGCAAAGGTAGATATGAAAAGGGAGAAGATAGATAATTTGATGGTTGGTATGGGCTTCATGGAAATAATAAATTTTACCCTCACCAATCAAAAACACACACAGGATTTTGAAAAGAAAAGAGCAAGAAAAACAATAAACTCTACTTCAGAGGAATTCTCTGTTTTGAGAAATTCTTTGGTTCCTGGAATTCTACAAACACTCGCAAGAAACAAAACAAAAGGATTCCCCCAATATTTCTATGAGGTTGGAAAAATATATGATGGTAAAGAAAAGGAGGTTATTGGTTTTGGTTTCACAAAAAACAAGGTAAATATTGAAGAGGGGCTTTCTTTTCTTGAGAGATATATGAAAGAACAAAAAACAGAATATGAAATTCTACAAAGAGATAAACAGGGTTTCATATGCGGCAGGTCTGTGGATATTATTATAAAGAATAAACAAAAAGGAATTATAGGAGAGATAAACCCAAAAATACTAAGGAAATATGGTGTTGAATACCCTGTGATTGTGTGTGAAATTGAAATGTGAGGGCCCCTTTACTTCCACTAATAAATTATAAAGAACAAATCTTTTCTGTGTGTACTTTATAAACCTCTAAAAAAGGAATATATTCTTTTAGAAAAGAATCAATATATCTCTCATATTTATCATCTATACTAAATACTGATTTGCTTCGCCACACCATCCCAACACCAGAAAGCCTCGCTAAATTATAGTAAAATCTTCTTTTTACTCTATTATATTCTCTTAGGTCTTTTCCTTTTAAATCATAAAAATATACAATCATAATGTAACTATAGTTACATATATCTTTTATATCTTTTGTTTTATTATTATTTTTAGATTAGTGGAAGTCCACCCCCCCTATTTTTTAATTCTCTTTGTTTTATTTTTTATTTATGCACAAACCAAGAGAATACCAACAAAATATATATGATTCTATTTTAAAGAAAGGAAACAGTTTGGTGGTTCTCCCCACAGGTTTAGGTAAAACACTAATCGCCCTTCTATTGATAAACAAATTAAAAGAAGAAGGCCAAGTTCTTTTCCTAACTCCCACCAAACCTCTTGCAAAACAACACCAAAACACAATTCTCACCCAATTAGATAACCTGGATGAAGAAGAATCAATTCTTGTTACTGGTGAAATAAGCCCAAAAAAAAGAAAAGATAAATATTCCTCTAACATAATAATAGCCACCCCCCAAACCATAAGAAACGATTTAAGGAAGAAACTTCTATCTCTAGAGAATTTCAGTTTAATTGTTTTTGATGAGGCGCACAGAGCGGTTGGAAACTATGCTTACACAAACATAGCAAAAAAGGCCCCAGAGAAGACTCTTCTTGTCGGTCTTACTGCCTCTCCCGGCGGTTCGAAAAAGAAGATAGATGAGATCTTAGCAAACCTAAGGATAGATAACATTGAAATGAGAACCAAACAAGATAAAGACGTTTCCCCCCACGTGCAAAAAACAAAATTAGAATGGATTTTTGTCCAACCAACAAAAGAGCTCATTGAGATAAAATTAGCTCTTTCTTCCATCATAAAACAACACAACCAAACCCTAAAAAAAATGTCATTTAATCTCCCGCTGATTTCAAAAGGACGTTTTATGGAGTATAGAAAAAGAATTCTTTCCATAAAACACCCTATGAAATACACAGCCATTATGCATTATTCCATTATTCTTCATTCCCTCCACCTCCAGGAACTTATAGAAACACAAGGACCCTACACCACAGCTCAATATATCAAAAAACTAGAAAAAAACCCCTCAAAATCTTCAAGGACCCTCCTTTCCAAACCAGAAATGTTTACAATAAAAAAAATCCTCTTAACTAAACCAGAACACCCAAAAATTCCAAAACTCCTTTCTCTTCTTTTGAAACACAAAGGAAAGAAAGCTATTGTTTTTGTTCAGTACCGTACTCAAATTGAGCACATAGTCTCCAAACTTTTAGACTTGGGTTTCTCGGCCAAGCCTTTTATGGGAAAAAGAAATAAATTTACAAAAAAACAACAGGAACAAACAATTCAAGATTTCAGAGAAAACAAATTTGATATCCTTGTCTCCAGTTCAATTGGAGAAGAGGGTCTTGATATCCCTGCCGTGGATATTGTTATTTTTTATGAACCAATCCCCAGCGAAATACGCACGATTCAAAGAAGGGGGAGAACTGGAAGGTTGAATAAGGGAGAGGTGTGCATCCTCATTACAAAAGGAACCCGCGACGAATATTATTACTGGGCATCGCAGAGGAAAGAGAAAAAAATGCATTCTATCTTAAAAAAATTCTCTTCAAAATCCAAAGAAAACAAACCAAAAAAAACAAAAACACAAAAAAAGACAGGGCAGTTAGATATCACTTCCTTTCTTTAATTTTTTCAGTTGTTTTTTTCCTCCTTTCTTTTCTTTCTTATTCAAAACATAGAGGACTATTCCACCCACAATAACCAATCCAGTCAGCACTAAAACTATTATCCCCTCCATTCCTTTTTCTCTTTCCTTAAAACCAACATTCAATTTTTCATATCCCATAGAAGTTTCCTTAAGACTTTTGACATACTTTTCTTTCTCATAATAATCCTTGGCATTTGCGAGGTATTTTGTTGCCTCTTCTATATATTCATTTTTTATCTCATTTCTCACTTCTCCAATCCGTTCTTCCAAACTTTCATATTTTTTTCCGGCCTCTTTTCGGATTAAATCAATCTCACCCTCCATAATACCATTTAGTTCCTTAAGTTCATCCAAATTTCCTGCGCTTGCTTCGTCATCAGCCTCATCTATCCTTACTTTTATCTCGTTGGAACTGAGGCTAAAAAGTTTTTCAAAATCCGTCCCTTTTGCTTCATTATATTCTTCCATATATTCAACCTTATTGTTCTTTGCCGTACTCAATTCTTCCCCATACTCTTCTTCAATATTGTTTTTGCTTGGCGTTGTACTCAACATCTTATTCACAGAATTCAGCAGGTTTCTTGCTTCTACCCAGTAATACAGGTCTGTTGTGGCAGATAACTCAATTAAATAACCATTTACTTTGTTGAGTTTTGTTCTTATTGTTTCATTACCTCCTTTCCCTAACCATAAATCTTTGGCTTCATTATATTCTTTTTTCAATTCTTTGCCAGCTGATTTCGCCTTTTTTGTATTCCAATTAGTATCTACATCCTTTAGCTCCAGATATGTTGCTCCCGGATTTACCGAACAAACCATCGTTTCAATCAATCCATCCAAATAATTTTTCCTTGCGTTTATTTCCAAAGATGTTTCGTCTTCCAATCCATATTCTATAATATTCCCAACACACCTTTCAAGTTCCAATACTTCCTCTTTTATCTGATTCATCTCCCGTTTGCACATCCGTTCATACTTTTCTCTTTCTTTTATCTCCTTGAGCACATCATCGTAAACTTCATTGGCTTTTACATAAGCTTCATCATATTCCCCTACTTTAACTAATTCATTTATTTCTTCAATTTCACTTTCCTTTCCAGTAATATTGTTCTGTTCTACAAACACAGCTATTTCATCTAATTTCTCCTCAACTTTATTACTTATATTCTTTATATCATATTTTACCCTAACTAAAACAACACCCTCTACATCTCTCACCATGAACGTTAAGATGCCCCCAGCTAGGAGGTCCTTATTCCTAACAGTTTCTCCAGTATACGCAAAAACCCGTATGTTTTCTGCATTTTCATCAACACCACTAAGAAAAATTACCACAGTATCCAAAGAGTAGCTGCTTTTTATTTCTACATCACATTCTACAGTTGTTGTAAAACCAAGTGTGTTTGTGAAATAATTTTTTTTAGTTATGTTGTAGGCATCCTCAATCAAAAACTCTATTTTTAGTTCGTGGTCCCCCGTTCTTATTGTCCTTTTTATTATATTGCCCGTTCCTTTTTTTCCGTTTAATTCCCAATTGTTCCACCCTTCTGGCAGCACAAGACCAGAAGCATCGCGTGTACATACCAAATCTATTTCCCTATAAATTCTTGCAATTCCATAACCTTCTCCAGTTCCATAACTCTCTTCCTCTTCAACATAGCAAACAACCTCTTCTTTTTCAAATCGCAATAACAAATGTTCATTTTCTTTAATTTCTTTAAGATAAATCTTAAGATTTCCTTTTACACTAACAACACCATTAACCTGTTCACTCCCCCCCATAATATCATTTTCATCATAACCTTCAACCCCAATAATTTCCACAACCACATTTTCTGCGCTAAGCTTGAAAGGATTGTCTATTATTACCTCCAAGAACAAATCCCCTTTTTCATCCAGTTCAACAACCCCGATATATTCCTCTGATTTTACAATAAGTCCGTTTTCAATAATCTCCCCTTTCTTCTCTTTCAAATCCTGCTCCACTTCAAGGTAAGTTATACTTATCTCTTTTAGATTGCCTATTGCGCAGATTAGGTCAAGCTCATTTTCCCCACCACAAACTCCTTCAACACTTCTTATCTCTATCCTATATTTCTCAAAATCTGCCCCGCCGGCCTCAATCCAACCAATCAGTTCCTGTCGTTTGGTTTGCAGGCGCCCGTATTTTACAAGCGCTTTTTCTTCAATACTACTTTTTATTCCTCTGAGTTTTCCCAACCCATAAACATCCTTTGAATTCTTTATACTCTCCAGCTGTTGTTTTTCTATGTAAATATTTATTTCATCTGCTTCAGCTCTGCTTATCAAATCTTCAATCTCTTTTATGCCTGCTTCTATTTTCTCCAAATCCACCTTATTTTTATTGATTTCCAGCGCTTCCTCAGCATAAAAAAATGCATTTATATAATGGACAAAACTATTTCCAAGTTCTTCAGATACCTCCCCTGCTTCAAATTCCTGCACCGCTTTTTCATATCTTTCATTTGCTTCTTCAACAATTCCCCCGTCATCTTCAACCTCCTGGATTTTCTGGCGTGCTTCCTCCCTTATAATCTCAACAACAACCTCTGCGTTGTCCAGCAACCCCTCTTTTCCTTCATTTATGCTATTATAGAGTTGTATTGCTGATTCAGTGTATTCAATTCCTTCCTTCAAATAAAAGGAGCCTCCATATGAATATCTATTTTTTCCATCTTCAAGAAGATAATCTCCGCTGTTTTTCATCTTCACCAATTGTTCATATGTTGTTTTTATATCCCCGAAATCTATAAATTCCCCTTCAAGGATGACCTGTCTTGTTATTTTCTGTAATTTTTCTTCTTCAAGTTCCAACAGATTGTTTTTGGTCTGCTCTTTTTTTTGCTCAGCTTCAAATCTTTTTTCGTAGTAGAATTGTTCCAATGCTTCCAAGCGTTCTTCCATTTCATATGCTTGTTGTTCCATCCTTTCTTTTCCTTCGTTCATTTCAAGAACACACTCTTCAATCCAACTGAAATCCGGAGCATATTCATTCATTCCGCTTCCATTGCATTCAATATCTATCCATTCGTACATACACACTTCTTCTTCATAAAGAATGAAGGATTGCTGGCATGCCCCGCTTTTCTCAAGACTTTTTTTTGCAATTTCCCTTTTTTCATATACATTATTGTATTCCCGCGCTTCCGTTTCAACAATCTCAATTTGAGCATCTGCAGCTTCTTTCCATTCCCCCCAATACTCCACACATTCAAGGGTGAGGTTTAGTCTTTCTCCACTGATCCATAACGTTACAAAAGCAGTAGGTATTATTCCCCCAACCAAACCAATTGTTGCAATGGTGAAACTCTCCTGTCCAAGCCGTTCGATGGAATGAAACTCCTCGCACTTCTCCCTTTTCAATAAAACATCATCTATCTCCCTTTCTGCCTGCGCAACACACACTCCCTTTTCTTCCAGTTCATCAAAATTTATTTTTTCTAATAAAGGCGTGAGCGTTTCGTAATCCGATACCACATACCCCCATGTCTCTTTTACATACGGATTGCCGTTCATCCAATAAGGATTTTCCCAGGGCCTTTCATAATTTTCTGAAACAGCACTAACCAAACTCAAAACAAGCATAATAAGAAAAATTTTTTTCATAGGTTTATTTCCTTGCTCTTTTTTTAAATATCTTTTGTTTTGTCTGGCTGGCAGGATAAAATGGATTCTGCCCCCTGCTCACCTGTTTCATTTTAAACGCAAGCTTGGCAGCCTGCAATCTTGCAAAATTAGTTTTATATCTATGTATTTTTGGTTTTTTCAAAGCCCGCAGTATCTTTTTTGGTTCAAGTTCCATGTCCGGGATTTCAGTATAACAACGGCCGAACTCAAAAAGGAAATGTGCATCAGAACCGCCAACTATGGGTTTTTTCCATTCCTTTGCAAACCTCTCAGCCAGTTCATCTGTATCCGGATGCTGTCTTCCATTAAATACCTCAATTATATCTACTCCCTTAGAGTGCATTCCAATCCCATGCCTTAAAGGAGAAAAGGGATGCGGAGCAACTGAAAGTGCACCCTGTTCCCTTATCTTGTCAAGAGTTTCTCCTAATGAAAGTTTGGATTTTATCTCCTCGTTCAAAAACAAACCAATAACCTCTCCGTCTTCAGTCATTATCTCTTCTCCAGGTATGTATGGAAAGGTTCTCTTTGGAAAAACAAGTTTATTATGATTTGTTATGGCTGGGATTATCCCAACCTTTTTTGCCTTCATAAGCAGGTCTCTCACATCTATTGAAGAATCTACAGATGCATTGGTATGCACATGGAAATCAATTTTCATACAAAATTCTCCCCTTCACAAATATATCGTATATTTCATTAATAAGCCTTTCTCCTTCTTCTTTTCCAACATCCTTCAAGGTTATCTTCATGGGTTTGAAGAACAGGGTGTACGCCTTGTCCTTATATAAAAAAGATAAAAAGAGTTCATTTTTAAGTATCTCTTCAGCATATTTTTCAATCCATTTATCAATCTTTTTCATATCCACCGCAGCTCTCGCTCTTAATTCAATAGATTTGATTGTTGCGCATGGAAAAAGGATAACCCTTTCCATCAAAACACCTTTTTAAGATACATTTTCATATAGATTAAGGATGCCACCACCGAAACAATGGTCCCCCAAACCATTATCCAAAACATATTCTCTATGGTAAATAAATCCGCAATACTCTTCACACCAAAAACAGTTGCGAGGGTGTTCGGCACGGAGATAATCACACCCACTATTGTCAGGACTGCCATCACCTTTGTTAACAGTTCAATCCTTTTACTAAGAGTTTTCGTTTCAACCATTTCACATTTTGTTCTCAATATATTTATCTCCTTTTTCAGGTTCCTGATTCTGTCTACAAGATGATTGGTTCTTGCAACCAATAAGTCGAACTCATAAGGAATGATTTTGGGGTTTATGAAATCAATTTCACCATCTTCAATTTCAAGGAACAATTTAAGCAAGTCCTCTACAATATCAGAGGTTGTCCTTATTCTCTTTGCAACATCCTCCACAATATCTATATTTGGATCATCATGAAGGTCCTCTATTTTCTCAGCAAGCAATCTGTATTTTGAGTAATAATTTTCAAGTGTTGTGTTGAAAACCTCATATGCAAGAAGGGTGCTTTCAATATCTTTTTTTCCTTTTATCTTTGAAAGTTTCAACCTTGCCTTGGTTTTTAGTTTTGCAGGGTAAGTAAGGTTTGCATCTTTTGACAAGTAAAGGACATGGTTTGCCTTTCCGTTAAAACCAGGTATGTTAATTATTACATACTTATCATAAACCTCATAAAATATGATTTTCAAATCCTCGAGCATTGAGAGGTCTCCGCTCACACCTAATTTTTGGAGTCTTTCCTTAAATTTGGAAAACACATCAAAACGCTCAATCATACTATTTTTTTCAGAACAGGTTCTTTTTAAATATTCCCTTTTCCTGGCAATGTAACTATAGTTACATATGCCCTTTTAAAATCCCCTCCTTTTAATTCCCCTATGGATTCCTTCAGACCTTATCTCAAATACATAATAATATTCCTTTCTCTCGCAGGTCTTTACTTCACAGTAGTTTCAGACCTCGCTGTTCTATGGAAGTTCTTCATTTCAATAGCCCAACTTTATATTACAGGTAAGATTCTCATAAAATACACAGATATAAAAGGAGACTCAAGCCTTATCCTCCTCCGCACGCAAAAAGGAATTAATCAGATAAAATCCCTGGCAAAGCACGAAAGATTCTGGAATCTTTTTGCAGATTTAGGAATGGTTCTTTCTTACGGCCTTTCTTCCTTTTTCTTCATTCACCGTCCTGCTGGGAAGAAGATTCCCATCATTATCGCAGGCCTTCTTCTTCTTGTTTTTTTTGCTACTGTTCTTTCCCCTTTTGTCTATCCCTCACTCACATCCATTCTGGACCTTGGTTTAACCACCCATAAAACCGATGCCTCGCCTTTAGCATTCCTTGGTTTTCCTATGATTCTGCTCGGTGGTTTTGCCCTCCTCGTAACCCTGGCCATTGTAGGTTACGGCGCTTCCATTCTCTTGGTTATATTCCGGACATTATTCTATGGAACTGGTGAGATGGCAACAACAGCTCCGGGGGCAACACTTCTCCTCCCAGGAGTAAATCTCCCATTTGTAGAAGGGATACTGGCACTTATGGTAATTTTGTTAGTGCATGAAGGTGCTCATGCAGTCCTTGCGGTTTTGGGCAGGGTAAGACTTCTCTCCTCAGGAATCGTGCTTTTTGGTTCCCTCCCTATAGGTGCTTTTATTGAACCTGATGAAAAACAACTTGCAAAAAAACCAGATTACATACAATCTAGGGTCCTTGTTGCAGGTTCAACCTCAAATTTCTTAGCTTCTTTATTTTTCTTTGCTCTTTTATTCTCATTTCTCTTTATTGCCGAACCTTTCAGGGAAGAAGGAATTTTAGTAGTCTCCGGCCTTGAGCACAACGATACAATAGTTTATTCAATAAATGGCCAGCCGGTTGACGGCGAAATAAACATAAGCGTCCAACCGAATACAGAAGTCATCCTCACTACAAATTATGGGGAGATAAAAAAACAAACCAATGAGGAAGGAAAACTTGGTATTCTTTATCTTTCCCTCTCATCCCCGGTTTACTATATTTTCAATTCCCCTATTCTTTCTTTTATAAAATCCTTTCTTCTCCTAACCTTCGCCCTTAACTTCATCGTCGGAGTTGTTAATCTGCTTCCGCTTCCTTTTTTTGATGGCTACCGTCTTCTGGAACTCAATCTAAAAAATAAGTCCATAGTTACTGGCATCGCTGTCGTTGTAGTAATCTCATTTCTGCTCAATTTCGCTCCCTGGTTTTTCTGAATGGGCTCAGAAGGCCGTCGTATCCGCCGATAGCTTTATTAACATTTCCGTTTCGATGTATATTCAAATAACCTTTTGAGGTGAATATAATGGGAACAAGAATTGGTAGAGAAAAAATTGGAAGAGAAGGAGGATATCTATATTATGTAGGTAAGGACGGATATGTCTGGAGAGTACCAATGAAGCATAATAAGAAAGGCAGCAAAAAGAGAGTTGGTGGAGAAAAAATCAGCAAAGAAAAAGGCTACCTATATTATGTAGGTAAGGACGGTTATGTTTACAAGGCAAGAATGAAGAATGCATAATCTCTTTTTTCTTTTCTTTCTTTTTTCTTTTTAAGTAGGTGATTCTTTGAAACTTGTTATCGGAAACAAAAATGGAAAAACATATCAAATAGAACTTGATGATACGAAGGCAGCATTCATCATTGGAAAGAAGGCCGGCGATGAAATAGACGGCGCTTCCCTTGGTCTGCCTGATTATACCTTTCTCCTTACAGGAGGCAGTGATTCCAGCGGTTTTCCAATGAGGGCAGGGGTCACAGGCAGCAGGAAAATCAAGGCACTTCTCAAAGGGGGAATAGGTTTTCACCCTCAAAGAAAGGGCCAGAGAAAAAGAAAAGTTCTCAGGGGAATGATTTATTCATCTGATATTACTCAGGTTAACGCAAAGGTTGTCAAGCAGGGTTCCCAACCCCTTGATTCCCTGATTCCCAAGGGTCCTGAGGAGAAGAAGTGATAGGGTTGCAAGCCGAAGTTAATATAGGTCTCCTGGGCCACGTGGACCATGGGAAGACCTCTCTTACTCAAGCCATCACAGGCAAGTGGACTGATACCCATAGCGAGGAGCTCAAAAGAGGAATCTCCATACGCCTTGGTTATGCTGATGCTTCTATTTATTACTGCAAAAAATGCAAATCCTATTCTTGTTCTGAAAAATGTGCATGCGGAAGCAAAACAACCCTGAAAAGAAGGGTTTCCTTCCTTGATGCCCCAGGCCACGAAACTCTTATGGCAACAGTTCTTTCAGCCTCAAGCATAATGGATGGAGCGTTCCTTCTTATTGCTGCAAATGAATCCTGCCCCCAACCCCAGACCGAAGAACATCTCATGGTTTTGAACATTTTAGGTATAAAAAATATAGTTGTTATCCAAACAAAAATAGACCTTGTTTCAAAAGAAGAAGCACTTATACACTACAAACAGATAAAGGAATTTCTTAAGGGTACTATTGCAGAAAACGCACCGATAGTTCCTGTCGTGGCTAATAAAAGCATAAATATCTCCTCAGTTATAGAAGCAATGGAAAATTTCATTCCTACTCCTGAGAGAGATAAAGACGCCCCCCCATTGCTCTATGTTTCCCGTTCATTTGATGTCAATAAACCCGGAACTTCAATTCAGAAACTTAAAGGCGGGGTTTTTGGCGGTTCCCTTTCTTCAGGAACTCTTAAGGTAGGCGACGAGATTGAAATTCGCCCTGGTCTTGAATTCAATGGAAAAATAAATCCAATTGTTTGTAAGGTTTCTTCCCTTCATTGTGACGGGGGCCCCCTTAAAGAGGCCCATCCAGGGGGGCTTATTGCAGTTGGCACAACAATTGATCCTTATTTTACAAAAGGGGATGCTCTTATGGGTACCGTTATTGGCGCCCCCAAAAAACTTCCAGACACAACACATATCCTTTCCATCTCTTACAATTTGATAAAAAGAGACTTCAACAATCCATACATAAAGAAAGGAGAGGTTCTTGTCATCTCTGTTCAGACGACTACCACCATCGGAACGATTTCTGAAAGCAGTAAAAAAGAATTAACAATCAAGCTCAAAAGGCCAGTCTGTGTTGATACTGGTTCAACAGTCGCCATAAGCAGAAGGGTTAGCCAGCGCTGGCGCCTCTCTGCATGGGGCACGACCAAATAAGCGCACCTTTTTATTCTTTTCCACACATAAGGTATTCATATGTCAATAAAAATAAAAAAACTCAAAGATGCTGTTAACCCCAATACCCTAAAATCCGTTAAAAGACTCTTTGAAAAATCCCACCTTTCCACTGAAGGAAAAAGAAATTCAGAATTTAGAGCTGTAGAGATTTTCAATTTCCTAAAAAAATGGAACGGCCTTCGGGGCGGTTCAGAAAAAGGAAAATATCAAGAAAACCAGGGAAATATTGAGGATTATCTTCTTTCGGGCCGTGGAAATTGCGTTTCAATGACAGCAGCATTACACATCCTTTCAGAAGAGTATAGTATTCCCCATGAATTACACAGAGTATATATAGATCACAATGGCACTGCTTTGGACATCATTCCAAAGGAAGGAGAAACCGCGTTGGATATAATCCCAGAAGGACATGTTTGCAGTAGAATAAATAACTTTCCTGCTCTCTCTGACCTTGCTTATGGTTTTTTCCAGATAAACCACCAAAAAACAATAATATTACCTGAAGACCAGTTCATAGCTTTCCTTACTGATTCTGAAGGCATCACCCCCAACAATGTTCTTACTGTTAGATACCAAGAAGCAGTTAAAATCATCCAGAATGGAGGGGATTCTAAAGAATTAATAGAACACCTCTCCCATATCCTTGCAGATGAAAGACCTTCTTTTCTAAAGGCAATGAACTTATGTGCCCTGGCTACTCATTTATCTGAGAACCACCCGCTTCAGATGCCCATGTTTGTCCAGGCAGGCATCCTTTTCAACCGCATATTAGGAACCATAAAAAACGTGCCTGCAGAGGCTTTGGAAGGATATCTTGATTTGATTGTTCGCTGTCCTGCCCTAAAATACAATGTTGAAAATATCTATCCAGAAGTAGTAATTCATTTTCTTTCGGACATGGATTCCTCTCTTAAGGTTCCCAAACAATACCTAAATTAGCCCTTTTTTACTTACCTTAACACCCAAATTCTCCAATTCCAAACCAAATTCTTTTCCTATTTTTTCAATCCCTTCAACCTTTCCCGTTGTAATAAAAACTACAGAATCATATCCTCCTGCCCCTGGACATCTTCCTGCAACAACATTTTCCAACCCCTCCACACTATTTATCAACTCTTTCAATTCATCAGGCTCTATAGGCGTAAAGTTAATCTCACCTAACTTTTTAATCTCTTCCCCAATCTCCCTCTGCGCCTCCCTTGCAATTCTCATTCCTTTCCTTATCTTTTCATCATCATTTTTTTCTAATCCCAAAAAAATAATTTCTTCTCCTCCAGCCTGTTTCCTTAACAACTCATCATATTTTCCTCTATTCTTTTCTCTTAATTTTTTTACAGCTCCAACAGCAGAAACAGTAGAGGTTTTTGCCCCTTTTATGTTATAAATCTCTAATCCATACTCCCCAATATCCGCCTTCTTAATCCTCATTCCTTTCCATTCTTTTTCCACTACTTCCCCAACACTCTCCACGAATTTTTCCTTGCTTTTCATATCAATTTCAATAGTTTCCTTGGGATATCTTTCATACTCAATGGTTCCATAAACCGCTGTTGCAATATCAAACCCGCTTCCAACATTTCCGCCGGCTAAAGCATGTGCAATCTGCGCAATCTTGTGCACCTTATCCATATTCCTTTCTAATTCAAAACCATTCTGCAAAAATAACTCAGCCACCACTCCGCTCACAACAGTAGCAGAGGAACCCAGCCCGCTTTTTTCTCCTTTCTTCCCGAATATTTTATTTGTTTTTATTTCAATCTCAATTTTTTTACTCTCAATCCCCTTGCTTTTAAAATACGCAAGGGCCGTAACATATGCAGCAACAGCCATTCTTTCTTCTTTACTGCTCTTTTCAAATTCTTCAATAAGTTTTTCTCCAATAGTCCGCTCTATTCCAAATTCCTTAGAGATAATTCTTTTCTTTCCTTCTTTCCCTCTTACTTCCATTCCTTTTCCTTTCTCATCCACAACAGCAACACTTAGGCCCCTGTACCCCTCGAGAACAGCATAACCCCCAAGCAAAAGAATCTTCCCAGGAACATTAACCATTCTATACCTCTAGGTGTTCTTCAACATATCTTGGGCCTTCTCCAACAGCTGTCAAAAGCAATCTTTTCTTTCCCACGATTTTCTCAAGCATTTTCATTACTTTTTTTTCATGCCCTTTGGTTGTAAATACAACTGCGTTCGGCCCTGCATCAAAAGTATATGCAGCTTTGATTTCTTCTTCATTAAATTCATGAATTCTTTCTATAACCTCCCTGCTCTTTTCATTGAGATAGATAATAGGGGGGTAGGTTCCCATACATATCTGATGCAGATTATTGGATGCCTTCATTATATTTTCAAACACTCCCTTAAAATTTTTCCCCTTAAGAAATCCGATTGTTTCAGGAAGCAGTTTCTCTTCCTCATAATTAACCCATTCCCAATACAAAGGATTTGTTTCAACACTCATTTTCATTCCCTTCCTGCTCTTTATTTTCTTTTCTTCTTCTTGAATCTTAACATAAATTATGCTTATTTCTTGCAGGAATTCAGGACTAACAACGCTTTCAGCATAGCTTGTTTCAGAAACATTTTTCTTCCTTTCTCCTCTTTTCCAAACCACAACCCCCCCTTTGCAGGGGATGCTCCTTGCAGCTGAGCCTGACCCTAATCTTGCAAACACCGAAAGTTCCTTTTCTCCTGAATATTCTTCAAACCATTTTTCTTCTTTCATTACTCCTGCAATTGCCTTTACGAGTGCAGAAAATCCGCTTGCAGATGAAGCAAATCCTGCAGCAGTAGGAAAATTATTCTTACTTATAATTCGATAATCGTAGTTTCCTATTTCGGGCACTACTCTTCTCAATCTCTCAAAGAATTTCAGCACGTATTCATATGCCTGGTCTTCCTTTTCTTTTCTCTCTCCATTAAGATGAAATTCCAGCCCGCCGTTTCCTTCTCCGGCATCCACTGTTGTTTTGGTATACAATTCCTTAACAGTAAAAGAAAGCGAACTTTTGGTTGGGATGTGCTCTTCCTCCCATTCTGGTTCCTTTCCCCAATACTTTATTATCGCTATGTTCGTCGGTGCGATGGCAGTGCATTTCATCCTATCGCATCCCTTTTCTTTCTTTTAGTTTTTAAACCTTTGTTGTTTTTCCTTAACATTTGTTGGGTTTCTTTCTCTTCGTAAAGATAAGGCCTTTTAAATTATTCCTTGCATATTCTTTTTGGTGGCGATCATGACAGCAGAACAAAAAATAAAAATGGGCATCTGCCCCATTTGCAACTCTTCTCTTGTATTTCAGGAAGGCTGTAAAGCCTGTTATTCCTGCGGTTGGGAAGCCTGCGGTTAGGGTTTTTTCTTTACTCCTCCTGAACAATCCTTTTTATCTCATTAACAACATGCTCTCCAAACCCATCTCTTATTCTGAGAGCAGCAGCTCTTCCGTGCCCTCCTCCCCCTTCCAAAAAATCAGGCATTCTTTTCTTTAATTCCTCTATGAAATAATTAGCTCCGAATCCTTTTTCAACAGCACCTTTATTTATTCTGAATGAAAGTCCATTTTTCCAGTGCCCCACAACAACAACCTCTTTTTCATCCTTAACGGTTTCAAAACCCACTGTTGTACTTTTCCCTCTTGCAGGAAACTGCATATGTCCAATCCACTCAAGATTTATGGTATAAAGTTTTACCTTTCCTTCAACAACTTTCATCCTTCTTTTTATCTGTTCCTTTGATTCTTCCAACCCATCTTCTGCCTGCCTTAACAATGATTCGTAAAGTTCCTTGTCTTTCAGGACCTTTTTATAAAACGCCAACCGGTTGTTGAATTGAGAATAGCTTGCGAGGTAATCCATTACAAGAGCCCTCTGTCTGTCTTCCTCTCCAAATTCCATTACTTCACTCTTGTCTCCTGCGCACGCTGTTCTTTGAAGCATCTCTATTTCTTCTCCTTCCTTCCCTGCAGCCTTTGCTATCTCTCCGCAAATCCATCCTGCCGTATAAGAGCCCAGTTCGTCCTCTTCCCCAAAAAGCCTTGAATTCAGCACAAGCGCTTTTTCCTCAACATTATTTCCTGGAAAATGGTGGTCTATTACAATTACCTCAATTCCTCTCGCCTTTAGGGTTTCCAGCCCTTTCAGGCTTCCCTCACCGCTTCCAAAATCCACAAATACCATAAGAGGGTTCTCTTCATAATAAACCATATTAATATCGCTCAGTGCATTCTTGATTCCGTACACAGAATTGTTCTGCTGAAAACTCTTAACCCTTACTATCTTTTCAATAAGAAGCGCCCCGCATATGCCGTCTGCATCCCGATGATACCTCAGATAAACCAACCGGTTCTTTGCATTTAAAAGCTTGTTTGCAAGTTCCTTTACTTTTTTTTGAAATCCCTCATTTAATTCAAGAAGCATATTAGTCTTTTTTCCCCTTTGTTTTTTATTACTTTTCCCCAAACATTAGGTTATGAAGCCCTTTTTTTTTCTTGAAAAATTTGGTTCAATCCCAGGGTTGGAGAGAATAAAAAAACTTCTTTCCGAATGGAAAAACCCCCACAAAGACCTCAAGGTTATCCTCGTGGGCGGTACAAACGGAAAAGGCTCAACCGTTGCTTTTTTATCATCAATTCTAAAGTATGCAGGCTACAAAACAGGCAGTTTTTATTCCCCCCACCTTCTTTTCTTCAATGAAAGAATACAATTAGATAACATCCCTATCCCTGATGCTGAACTAAAAAAATACGAAAAAAAGATAAAAGAATTCACCGACAAGGGAAATACCATAACCTATTTTGAAGCAGTCACTGCAGTTGCTTTTGATTATTTCAGAAAAAATACTGTTGACTACGCTGTCATGGAGGTTGGAATGGGCGGAGAACACGATGCAACCAACATTTCGTCCCCCGTTCTTTCAATAATTACCTCGGTTTCTTATGAACACACCAAACATTTAGGCAAAACCTTAACAGAGATTGCAAAAACAAAAGCAGGAATAATAAGAAAAACCAGTATAACCTCAGCAGAAGGAGAAGCCCTTCAAGAGATAAGAAAACATTCTTCTGAAATCCACACATATAATAAGGATTTTTCTTCCACATTGTTTTCCCATTCCCTCGACGGCCTTGTTTTTGATTACTCTGGGAAGGGTAAATTCAGATTAACCTCAAACCTCCTTGGTTTGCACCAGATGAAAAACGCTTCTCTTGCAGTAAGGGCAGCCGAACTCCTTAATATAAATCAGATTTCCATAAAAAAAGGAATCCAAAATGCTTCTATAAAGGCAAGATTTGAGATATTCTCAAAAGACCCCCTTATAATACTGGATGCAGCCCACAACCCTTCAGGAATAGAAGCCCTTTCTTCCACCCTTGCTTTTTTCAACCTTTCCAGCCTCACAATAATATTTTCCTGTATGAAAGATAAGGATTGGAAACCAATGCTTTCAAATCTCAGCCAATTCACCCCTGAATTTCTTTTCCCAAGATTGACTCTGGAGCGCACCGAATCTCCGGATGCCCTGAAAAACAAATTCAATGGAAAGTCCTTCCCTTCACTCAAGTATGCACTGAACAATGCCCTGGAAAAAAACAAACCTATTTTAATAACAGGTTCGCTATATATGATGGAGGATGCCTATGAAGCGCTCAATAAGGCAAAAGATGAAGGCAAAATTAAATGAACTTAGTAAACAGGAAGCTAAGGAAAAAACCAAGAAGATAGAGGAAAAACTCCTTTCGCTTGATGCCTTTCTTGATGCTCTTTCAATAGGAGCTTACTACCCTCTGGAAAAAGAAGTGTGCACCCTTTCTATAATAAGAGCCCTCTACAAAAAAAAACAATTTTCCCTCCCCCACTTGGAAGAAAGAGGGGTTATGCGCTTCGCTCTTTTCAAAGGTTTCAAGGCCATTAAAAAGGGCAGGTTCGGAATCCCAGAGCCCCATCCAAAAGAAGAAACAGAACCCAGTGATGTCCTTCTTGTTCCAGGCCTGGCATTTGATGAAAAAGGAGCAAGAATCGGAAGGGGCAAGGGCTATTACGACCGTTATCTCAAAGGAAAAAAAGTTCTGAAAATCTCCTTAGCTTATGAATTCCAGGTTCTAAAATCCATCCCACTAGAACCCCACGATATTATGGTTGATTACATAATCACAGAAAAAAGAATAAGAACCATAAAATCCTGAAGATACTCAACCTTTTAAATTATTGCCGATTATTTACCAGTCATGAATAAAGTAACAAAAGACATATTCTTCGCCCTTGTTCTCCTTGCCATCATTTACACAGGTGGAACAGTCTTCTACCATACTGTAGAAGGATGGGACTGGCTGGATTCAATCTATTTTATGACCGCAACCGTAACAACGGTTGGCTATGGAGATATAATACCCTTCACCCGGGAGGGCAAACTGTTCACCATCTTCTTCACATGGATTGGTATCTCGGTAGGATTTTATCTTATTTATGTCCTTACCCAATACAGAATTAATGAATTGGACACAAAACTGCTGAAATTTTTCAGGTTCATCAGCTTCAAAAAAAGCGAATTATTTTTTCCTGAACCTGACGAAATTCATCCTGAATATGGCATACCCTACCTAGGCGACCCCTCCTTTTTCCGCGCTACAAAAAGAAAAACAAAACCCAAAAAGAAAAAAACAAAAAACAAAAAGTAAAACTATTTCCCGATTCTTTCCTCTATTCTCAACAACTGGTTGTATTTTGCTGTTCTTTCCCCTCTTGCAGGGGCTCCTGTTTTTATCTGCCCTGCATTTATCCCTACTGAGAAATCAGCTATAAAATCATCTTCTGTTTCTCCTGAACGATGGCTCACTATTATCCCCATCCCCCTCTCATTTACCATCGTTGCTGCCTCCATCGCTTCTGTAACTGTTCCTATCTGATTCACTTTCAGCAACAGAGCATTCATACTTCCCTTCTCAATTGCCATAGAAATCCTTTTAGGATTCGTAACAACCAAATCATCCCCCACTATTTGTATCCTGCTTTTCTTGGTTAGTTCAGCATAATCCTCAAAGTTTTCTTCATAAAACGGGTCTTCTATACTTATTATTGGGTATTCCTTTATCAACCCCAAATAATAATCCAACAATTCTTCTTTTTCCATCTTTTTTCCATCTATCCTATATTTTCCTTCTTCATAAAATGAGGATGCTGCGCAGTCCAAACTTAATTTTACCTTTCCACCATATCCATTCTCTTCCACTGCCTTTACAATCTCATCCAGCGCTTCCCTTGTTTCCTTCATCGGAGGGGCAAAACCTCCTTCATCTCCAACCCCTTTTGCAATCCGCCCGTATTTCTTAACAAGATTTTCCTTTAATGTCTGGTATATCTCTGCAGAATACCTCAACCCCTCCCTGAATTCCTTTTCTTCCGGAACTATCATGAACTCCTGTATCTCAAGCCCGCTTCCTGCGTGCTGTCCACCATTTATTATATTGAGCATGGGTCTTGGCATCAACCTCCCCCCGAGATGCTCGTATAACCATTCCCCCTTCTCATTTGCCGCACATTTCAAGACTGCCATGGAAACAGCAATCATTGCATTTCCCCCTAGTTTCTTCTTGTTCTCGGTTTCATCCAGCTCTATCATAAGCTTGTCCAGCTCTTCCTGCTTCTGCACATCCCTTCCCATAAGCTCCTTTGCAATCAACTCGTTCACATTCCTTACTGCGTTCAGCACACCTTTTCCATGGAATCGTTTTCCCCCATCTCTTAGTTCCCATGCTTCATGAACACCTCTTGATGCTCCTGATGGTGCTGCAGCCTTCCCTCTTCCTTTTTCGGTGCTCACCTCAACCTCCACCGTGGGATTCCCCCGTGAATCAATAATCTCTCTTCCTTTTATTTCTGTTATCTTCATGTTTCCACCTTTATACCATAAACCTTATTTTGGAATTCTTTAAAGAATTCCCAAAAACCCAACCTCTTTTTTAAAATCCCCTCTCTCTTTTCAATCTCTTTCTTAATCTCTTTTTCACTCAACCCAAGTTTCATCCCTATTTTTTCTCTTAATATCTCCTCGTTTTTTCCCTTCCATTTATCTTTCTCCAAATCATACCCCAAAAACTTCTTATCCACATCAAATACAATCTCAGTTATCTTCCTTATCTCTTTATTCCTTCCCTTCTCATATCTTAACATTCTTCTCTGCACAACCACAGCATCTATACTCTTAAAATCTATTTCATTTATTCCAAAGAAATTAAGCCTTCTGAAGGTTTCCTTTGCACTCTGTGCATGGAATGTTGCATAACAACCCCTTGCCTGCCCTCCTAGAAGGGCATCAAACAACGCTTCAACCTCATCCTTGTTTCTTACTTCACCTATTATCAGCCTGTCCGGCCTCATCCTCAGGCTGTCATAAACCAAATCTTTAAGAGAAACTCCCATATCCTCATTTGCAATCATCCTTATCTGCTGCTGGTGCGGCACATTTATCTCAGGGCTTTCCTCAGTTATCACTATTCTTTCATTCTCAGGAATAAAACTGAACAATGCATTCAGGGTTGTGGTTTTTCCGCTTGCAGTATTTCCGGCTACTATAACTGAGCTGTCGCTCTGCATAAGTAACGAAAGGTATGCAAGGGCTCTTTCCGATACTGTTCTCGTTTCTGCAAGTTCTGGAGGCGAAAATGGATTCTCCCTAAACCTCCTTATGGTTATCTCTCCTTCAGAAATCGGCCCCAGAGATGCATGCAGTCTTGACCCATCCGGCAATATTGTATTCAGCCTTGGGTTCTGAAAGGTTATTCTTCTCCCAAGATTCCTTGCCATCTTGTTCACAACATTCATTATCTCTTCTTCTGTTGTAAACATCGCATTTACTCTTTTCCATCCTTCATTCCTCAAAAATACATATGCAGGTTTACCTGCACCTACAATACTTATCTCCTCTACATTCTCGTCTTTCAGAAGCATGCTTATGAATCCAAATTCATATATGTGCAGATGTGCAATTTCAGTAAGATAATTTGTCTGCTCCGTATCAAGTAGAATTCCTTCCTCATCCATATACCTGTAAATTATAGCCTTCAGCAGGTCATAACTCTCTTCTATATTTTCTATACTCTCTTTTGCTGTCTCCTCTTTGAACCTTTCTTCCAAATAAGAAACCACTCCCTCCTCTTCCGCACTAAGAATAGGAAGATTCAGTTTGTATTCTCCTTGTTTAAGTATCTTCCAGCCTATCAACCAGCACCACCTTTTCTCCAACCTTTATTTTCTCCCCCTCCTCCAAACCAATCTCAATCAGAACCTTTGCAGGCCTTTTATTCACCACACCAAGCCTGAATGGTTCAACCCTTTTTTTCTCAACTACGTTTCCATCTCCATCCAGATAGATTGCGTAAAAAGGAAAGAACACAAATATAGAATGTATATTCATCTCACCGTTATAAATCTCAAAAAACAATGTTTCCGGGGCCATTCTGAACATTAGACCATGCATTCTCTGAAAAGAACCTTTCATCCATTCTCCTTCTATTTCTACAGCAGACACCAAAAACACCAGCAGTAACGCTAACAGCGCTCTTTTCATTACACCCTATCTTATGAAGAATTAATAATATTATGCCTTCCCAATCACGTTCCCAACCATCACTCTTTTAATTCTTTTTTCCCAATCTTTCTTAGATGATTCCATGATATATGATGTTGCAATACTTGGAGCCGGTCCGGCAGGCCTGTCCGCTGCGATTTATACCTCAAGAGCAGGCCGTTCTACACTGCTTCTGGAGAAAGGTCTTCCTGGGGGATGGACTGCAACCTCTTCAATAATTGAAAATTATCTTGGTCTTGGTTCATCACCCGGCCCTGAATTAGCTTCAAAGATGGAAGCCCACGCAAAGAAATTCGGAGCAGAATTAAAGCCATACACTGAGGTTACAGAGGTCATTTTTGGAGATGAAATCCTGCTAAAAACCCCGGCCGGCGACTTCAAGGCCAGAACCCTTATAATAGCCACAGGCCAAAGTGCACGGAAACTCAGCATTCCCGGCGAAAAGGAATTCATGGGAAAAGGCGTTTCCTATTGCGCAACCTGCGACGGCCCGTTCTTCCAGGATAAGGCCGCGGCAGTAATAGGCGGGGGAAACTCCGCTGTAGAAGAGGCGGTTTATCTCACCAAATTTGCTTCAAAGGTATATATAATTCACAGAAGAAACCAGTTCAGGGCCGAGAAAGCAGTCCAGGAAAAAGCTGAAGCCAACCCAAAGATAGAAATTATATGGGATACAGAGCCCAGGGAAATAAAAGGAAAAGAATTTGTAGAGTCAATAATACTTTCCAACAAAAAGACCGAAGAAATCTCCGAGCTAAAGGTGGACGGTGTTTTCATTTACATTGGCATGGTGCCCAACACCTTTTTATTTGATGGTAAATTTGAAATGAAGAACGGCTATGTTCCTACAGATGAAAATATGAGAACAAATTTTCCAAATGTTTTCTGCGCCGGAGATGCAAGATTTTCCCCGGTAAAACAAATAGCAACAGCAGTAGGAGAAGGAGCAACCGCAGGCATCTCAGCAGATAGGTACCTTAGTTCTCTTTAAAGAAAATAATCATTGCAGAATACATCAATGGATAAAAAGTAGGATACGTAATTATATTAATAAGCGGAATAAAAGTGCTCATTGCTACTATTGCATATACTGTATAGATGAGAAATGCCATAATGTTTCTCCTCTTAAGAAAGTTAAGGCAAATCGCCAGCGCACTAAATGAGTTGACTCTGTCAACTACAGCAGTAACATAAGAGAATGAAAACAGGAACTGCACAATATAGTTAAAGAACAGTGCAACCAGGATTAATCCTATAAGTCCATACATTGCTATGCTTGGGAATGGCATAAATACAAAGTAGTAAAGCGCTGCCAATGGAATTAATATAAGCCCATGCAGTATAAGTTTTATCAGACTAACAACAAAAAATCTCGGAGATTCCCTTATTCCATATCTCACAAACCCAAAAAAGCTTGGTTTTTTTCTTTCTATTATGAGATTAAGGTCATTCACAAACGCCCCTTTAAATCCTGAAAAAAGAAACACATACATAAGCAGACAGATGAAGATACCCACTCCCAATATATACACTCCATAGCTCTCCCCAAGAGGAGTAAGGGATATAAGAAGAAATGCGATTGTCAGGATCCCCATCATCGCCCCAAAAGAAAGAACATTCAACAGAAGATAAATCAATGAAGATAATACATATGAAGTCATGTCATCTGTAAAAAGTTTTCCTGCTTTTTTTATTGCTTTCCCTACCAATCTTTCACCGTTTTTAAAAGAACCCCGAGAATTTAAAAACCCTTCAGATTCCTCTTCAGTCTTTTCACATACTCAACTTTTTTCTCAACCAGCTCTTTTGTTCCTATATCCTTCCTGTGAAACAGGTTCCCCCTAACAAATGAAATTGCCTTCTCCACCCTCTTCTCTACTTCGTAAAGGTCCTTTCCTTTCCCCACAACCGCAGCAGTTCTTGAGGGTGTTGTATAAACCTTTCCATTCTCTGAATAAACAGACCCGTAATAGATATCACATCCTAATTCCTTTATCCCCTTCTCATCTATCTCTATCTCCTCTCCTTTTTTTCCTTTCACTGGGTATCCTTCGGGAACAACATACTTCACCAGTGATGCTTCCTCAGAGAACTCCCCTTTTAATTCCCCCTCCCTGCACATATCCAAAAATATAGAAGAGAGCGAACCCCCAAGCAGGCTCAGAACATTCATGGCCTCAGGGTCTCCAAATCTTGCATTAAATTCAATCAGTTTAATTCCATCCTTAGTAACCATAAAATTTCCGTAAAGAATCCCAACGAAAGGATTGTTCTCCTTTCTCATTACTTCCATCACTTTCCTCATAATTCCCTTTCCGTCTTCCAAATCCTTTTCATTCATGAACGGAAGAAGTTTTCCTGTAGAATAACTTCCCATCCCGCCGGTATTCGGTCCGATATCCTGTTCATAAGCCCGTTTATGGTCCTGCACAGGAGGCATGAATAACAATTCTCTTCCATTTGAAAACCCCTGCAAAGAGAATTCAGGTCCTTCCAATTTTTCTTCTAAAAGGGCGCCCTCATCTTCATCTATTAATTCTTTTATATATTCCAGACCCTCTGCTTCAGAATGGAAATGCTCTCCCTTCACCTTTACCCCCTTTCCGCCTGTCAGCCCAAACGGCTTTATAACAAATTCCTTATTTTCTTTTATGAATCCAAGCGCCTCTTCAATCCCAAAAACAGCTTTATACTTTGGGACACCCTCTATGTTGTTCTTCTTCATCAAATCCCTTGCGTATCCCTTGTGCCACTCCAGTTTTGCAGCCTGCTTTAAAGGAGATGCAATAGGAACTCCTGCCTGCTTCAACAGGTCGCTCAGCCCCTTTGCAAGCAGACCATCAGGACTTACAAACCCTACATCAAATTCTCTTTTTTCTATCCATTCTTTTATTCTTCCGACTTCAGAATAATCAACAACCAAATATTCCTTTGAAATCTTACTTATTCCAGGATGCAATACATTCATTATTGCATAAACCTCGCTGTCCTCTGCAAGCCTATTTGCTATTATATGCTCCCTGCACCCGGCCCCAAGAATAAGTACTTTCATCCTAACCACCAAATACCTTTCTTACCATCTCCTGTATCTTAGGAATGATTCCCTTTTCATAACTTTTGAGAATAATGAAAGATTTTCCTCTTGGAAGATTTTTTAGAATTGCAAAGGAATAGAGCTTTTTTTCTTCCATAGGAATTACCTCTTTTTTATATAGCCCTGCATAAGCAGAATCTCCAGCCCATACTCAATTCTTCCTATTGGAAGACCGTACATCTTGGAGAATTCATAGATATCTATCTCGCCGTTGTGTGTTTTCAGCCACCCAAATATGCTTTCCATGAGCGCATCATCGCTTATTCCCTCCAGCTTTGCTATTCTTTCCTTCTGCTCGTTCTTTTTTCTTTCACATTCCATCAATATCCTTGCATTCTGTTCGCTGGAGTGCACCAATTCAGTATATCTTTTTTCTAATGTTGCATGTTTTATTTTCAGCCCCTCCAGTTCTGATGCCAATTCCACCTTGTCCTTGTCCATCATCTTTGACATGGTTATAAGCAGTGAAAGGAAGAATGAATACATTGCAGAAGGGTGTACATCATAATAATCATCCAGGAGTTTTGTAAGGTTCAAAATGAGCATTCCTATATCTGTAGTTCTTGCAAGCTTTGTTTTCAGCGAAGGAATGGAATATACTACCTTTATTCCATTGTCCATCATCTCTACACGATAGTAAAGATAGGGCTTTCCTTTCAGGTCTTCACTTTCAACTTTTTCTATTATTATATTGTCTTTTGTATACTCTATTTTTGTGAATCCCATCTGCCCAAGCAGAGGAAGCAGTCTTTTCAAACTCTTCTTTCTCTTTGCGCTTATCCTTACTATTTCCTCCATCCTCTCATTCCTCCAGCACAAGGTCTACAAGTCCTTTAGACGCCTTCCTTTTTCTTATAAGGGAAAAAATTTCAACAATATTTCTCTCCTCAACCCCCATCTGTCTCAGGAACGTAATTATAGAAGACCTTGCATAACCAAACCTCTCAAGCATTGATACAAAGGTTGTTGCCTTTATTACCCCGTCATTCTTTTCAAACTCAAGCTTCACCATGTTTATCTGCTCGTCACTTAACCCTAATTCAAATAACATTCGTGAAAACTGCTCTCTTTCTACTTCAACATCCATTCCACCACCTCTTATTTTATAAACAAACAGCGGTTCCTCGCCGTCTATTTTATCAAGTAAAAACGTAAGGGATTCGGTTGCCCTTTCTGCAAATATCATATTTATTGCTGCATCCCCCACTCCAAATCTGCTTATCTCCTCATCAATATAGCCCGAATAATTCAGAGAATCTTTCATATAATCCTTATATTCCCTTAAAATAAGTCTTAGTACAAACGTTGTTCCAACATTGCTGATTATTGCCTTGTTTATGTCTGTTGGATTCTGGCTTGCAACAATTATTCCAAAATTATACTTTCTTCCTTCTCTTACTATAGTTATCACATCGCTCCTGTCATCCCTTGCTATCTTCCATGCCTCATCAACCACAACAAAGAGCTTTATCCCCTTTTCCTTCCCAAGCTCTTCTTTTCTCATCTTTTCTTTTATAAACTGTAGAATAGTGAGACCGGCCAGACTTCTCATCTCTTCACTAGGCAGACTGTGCAGGTCTATACACACCAGTCCGGAATCAATCAATTTGTCCAGTTTAAGGGTTGAATGCTTTGCAAAGAAATCATTTCCTTCTCCGATATATCCTTTCAGCAGTCTCGCTGCCCTTTTCTTTCCATCCTTTTCCAGACTTTTTTCAACCTCCACGAGCGTTGGATTCTTATATTTTTTATAAACCTTTTCCAGGGCCCCCTCCAGGTCATATTTTTCTTCAGGGAAATCCTTTAACTCAAGCATCATGTCAAGTGAAGACATTATCTGTTTTATTCTCTCCCCCTTGCTCATCCCCCCCAGGTCAAGCAGGTTCAGGTGCTCTTTTCCAAGATGGATTACCATTCCTCCAGCCTGTCTCACCCATTCGTTGTATTCCCCGACCCAATCCAGGATTAGTGCATTGGTATTCCATACCAGCGCCGCTCTTGTAATAAAGGTTTTTACAAGGTAACTCTTACCGCTTCCTGTAATACCTACTATTGCCATGTGCGGGTTGATTAGTTTATTGTAGTTCCAGAATACAGGTACATTAAGCCACCTGGTTTTCCCTAAATACACCCCTTCCGTTACTCCTGAAATTAAAAGGTCTTTTCTTGGTTCCGGAGGATGCACTAAGAAAAACCTTCTCGCTATATCACTTGTAAGATATTTTTTGAGATACATTAGAATACCTCATCCCTTAACTGTTCAGGGTCTGCTGGAATAAATCTATCCCATTCAAAACATCTAAGCATATCCTCATCCGCCAGCTCCTTTACATCTGCACCAAGCGTACTGGATAATATGGTTTTTATCTCCTTTGACTGCCTCCTTACTCTTGAGGATGCCTCTTCTTTCGTCACTCCAAAAGCAGTTGTTGATGCAAAGGATGTAACCTCCAACGGTCTTTCTCCATGAGTAATCCTGTCCAGTTGTCTGTCATACATAGCTATTTCTCTGTCTAGTTTTACTGCATCCGCGTTGTTTGAGGCCATCTTTGCCCGTTTGGCTTCAGCAGAACCCCTTCTTGTTTTTATCTCTTCTATATGCTTTGAAAGGTCTATTGTAGAAACCAATAAAGATATCTTCACTACACTATTCAGAGAAGCAAGAGCCTTTTCAAATGATTCCACCCTATAAGCCTTTTCTACATCGCTCTTGTCAACAATGCTGTCATAATATTTTATCTCAAGGAATTTCGTTGCATAATAACCGTTTTCAGCTTTCTTGATTATGTAGTCTCTTGCAGGAGGAATTTCATATCCGCTTCTCACCTCTATTATCCCTGCCGCAGTTGTGAAGTAAGGCATCAAAATATATCCGTACTTCCATATAAGCAGGCTCAGCGCAAAAAAGAATGCAGAAGGGATTGTCAGTATAACATTTCCGGTAACTGCAGCGATTAATACAGAAATCACCCCTCCAATAAGTGCAAGAATAGTAATCAACCTGTTCCATATCATAAGTTCCCCACCGCGAAGAAGAATTCCCCGCCAAGTATGTCTGTTATCTCTTTTATAAATATGATAGTAATCAGCAGTCCAAACAACGGTGCAAATAATACATAAAGTGTTGCTGAAGAAATGCTCTGGCTGATTGATTCAATACTCACTGCCAAATCCCCTGTAAAGTCCCCTTTTGTAAGATTATCTATTTTTTCCCCGATTACTCCACTTCCGTTCAGGTCTATTATCGGAATAGTAGCATAATTACTGTTATTCGTTATATTCTCTATAATGTTTCCTGTTTGCTCAAGCATAGGTATAGGGGTTGGAAATATTAATACCATAAACGGATAAAATAAATAGATTCCCACTGCAAGTGCAATAAGGAAACCCCCTAGTCTCCTTGTCGGAAAAAAAGACCTGAATACCAGCCCAAGCGGAAGGAACAAACTCAATAATTGAGGTCCAAAGAAATTTATCAGTTGATAATTAAATTCACTAATTGTAAGCAGCTGTTGCATTATAATTAACTGCAGTCCAAAAATACCTGCAACTGACGAAAGGTTCACCAACGGCTGTATTGAAAAAGACGCAAATTCAAGGTTTAATGTCTGATAATACCCCACCATATTGGTTAGCACAAAAAGCCCCCCAATAACCTTGAACAACTCTAGAGATACCTGATGAAATGTGCACGCAAGATTTTCCAAAGCATCCCCTTCCATACATTGGCTTACCTCTGCTATTTCATTGCTCAAATTAGTGGCTATTTCAACTATTCCTGCATATGCTCCTACAAGGGCTGCATTTATCACAGACTGAAGCAGTTCTTCTGCTCCAAAAAATTCTATTTTTTTAGAGCCTATAGTCTTTCCCACCCCAAGCAGTATACCAGATAAGATTATGGAAAGGGTTACTACTGTTGATGCAATGGTGAGGTCTACCGCCATTCTCTCACGTCAGCAGGTTGCTTGAAATCTCCTGAATAACACTTGCTGCGCCTATTATTGCAGCAATTATTACTCCTCCAAGGAATACTCCTATTGAAATATTCTGCCATTTCCCTCTGGTTTCCCCGGGCTGTAGTTGTGCAATCCCGTACATGATTCCGCCCAATATTATAAGGAGAACAGAAATGGTTGTCCCTGATGATTTCATTATCTCAAGCCAGCTGGATAACAATGTCTCTATGTACGCCATATGTCCCTTTCACTTAAAAATATTAATAAACCTTTTCATTCCGAACCGCGGAGGGGGACATTAGATTATCCTTTGGATAATTCTCTCAGAAATCTCAGATTACCCTCCGGGTAATTCTCTCAGAAACCTCCGGTTTCCAAGACTTCGGATTTCCAAGATCAGATTATCCTTCAGATAATTCTCTCGGAAATCTCAGGTACGCTGTTTTCAACAAAGAGGTGGAAAAAGAGCAATACCACAGAATAAAAAATATTCTTTTAGAAAAATTGATAAATTCCCTTGAAGAAAAAGCAGATTTTGAAAAGGACATCTATAACTTCTAGTTTTTCTTAAACCACTCAATCGTTTCCCTTATTCCTTTTTCAATTGAATATTCTGCCTCAAACCCCAACTCCTCCTTGGCCTTCTTCACATCTGCCACAGAATGCCTTATATCCCCTTTTTTCTCCTCTTTGTATTCTGCCTTAATCTTCTTCCCCGTAACCTTATCTATAACCTTCACCAACTCATTCACGCTTATTCCTTTTCCGGTTCCTATATTGTAAATTTTTCCGTCTCCCCTTTCCATCGCAAGCAAATTAGCCTTTACAACATCCTTCACAAACACAAAATCCCTTGTCTGTTCCCCGTCCCCATAAACCACAGGTCTCTTCCCCTTCAACGTACTCCCTATAAATTTGGAGATAACCCCAGAATAAGGTGAATCCTCATCCTGCCCTGGTCCGTACACATTAAAATACCTTAAACAAGTGGTTCTCAACCCCTGTTCATAATATTTCCCTGCATCCAGCTCATTCATTTTCTTTGTTTCTCCATAGAAAGAGATGGGTTTTATCTCCTCGCTTTCCTTCAGAGGAATATTCTGATTATTTCCATATACTGCTGCCGAAGAAGCCAATACCACTTTCTTCACTCCTCCCCTTAATGCAGAATCCAGCACAATCCTCGTCCCCCGTATATTCACATCCCATGTTTTTCTTGGATGCTTTATCGATTCCTCCACAGAAATCTGTGCTGCCTCATGAAAAATATATTCACATCCTTCAACAGCCTTTTCTACAATTCCCCTATTCGTTATACTTCCTTTTATAAACTCAATTTTCTTCGGAATATTCTCTCTCTTTCCATTAGACAGGTCATCCAGCACAACCACCTCATTTTTCTTCAGAAGTTCCTTTACCAGAGATGAACCTATAAATCCTGCCCCCCCTGTAACCAGTACCCTCATAATAAAATTTCAAACCATAGATTTATAAGCACTTACACACACAATTACATAGAGCTATGATGAGACCGTCCCAGATGGAGCGCAAGCAATGACAAACGGAGTAGCTTCTGAGCCATAATACTTTAAAACTAAATTCAAGAAAGTAGTTTATGAAAATAGGAAAAACTCTTTATGTATCAAAAAGAAAAACATGGCGCGCATGGCTTGCGAAAAATCATAGAAAAGAAAAGGAAATTTGGCTCATCTACCCAAAGAAACACACTGGAACGGCACGTATACCTTACAACGACGCGGTTGAAGAGGCACTTTGCTTTGGTTGGATAGATAGCATAGTGAAAAGAATAGACGAAGATAAATACGCACAAAGATATTCGCCGAGGAGGCGGACAAGCATTCTTTCCCAACTAAACCTGGAGCGGATAAGAAAGCTGATAGCAAACAAAAAGATAACTCCTGTAGGTCTCGCTGCAGTGTCACATGTGTTCAACCCCGGTTCAGATACCACAAAATTCAAGATCCCAAGTGAAATCCTCTTCGAAATAAAGAAGAACGCAGACGCATGGAAAAACTTTCAAAGGCTTCCAGACCACTACAAACGCATACGGATTGCCTATATCGAACACCGAAAGCTTCAGGGAAATGATGCTTTTCGGAGTAGCCTTGAGCATTTCATCAAGATGACTGCAAAAAATAAGAGATTTGGTTTTATGAGGGATTAGGCTAATCGAGTTAATAACATCATTAAAGTTAATATTCCATTAATGTGTAACTGCTTTCTAAAATCATGCTACTCCGATAAACAACTTGATTGTCAATGTAGCTTCTGAGTCATTATTATAAAAAGACCGAGTAAATGAGAACAAAAACTTATCTGGTGCACAGGAAAATAGGAAGATGGGGGGTGAAAAGCACCCACCATCATCTGGTCATTTAGACCTTTTTCACAAATTCCTGGAATGCTATTGAGATATCTTTATTCGTCTCTGCAAGCAACTCAACTGTTTTCTTTTGTATCTCAACTGTTGTTATAACGCCCTCTTTTGCCGTTTCCTTTGCCCATGTCGCCACATCCAGCGCAACCTTTCCAGCAAGCTCTGCTGTTCCCCCTGCTTTTATTATCCCTTCTTTTATCTTATCCATCACAAAGGGTTCTGTTGTTTCCTTTTTCTTTTTTACCTTAAGTTCTTCTTTCTTTTCTTCTTCAGTCATTTAACTCACCTCAATATTACTTTACAAGCGCAATATATAAACCAATACGTTAGTATTCTCAATATCCACTTATGTCGTAATCACTTTTCAAAATCATGTTACTCCATCAATCATGTTGATTGTCACAGTAGCTTCTGAGCCACTAACATTTAAAATCGCCCTTTACTTATTCACAAAATGTGAACGAAACATTTATAAATCATGAATAGCATATTCACACCATATGAATATACATACGCTATTATCCACTGAAGAAAGAGAGAAAATTCTAAGATATTTATTGAAGAATCCTTCCAATGAAATCAACATGAACAAACTGGCCCGAGAGCTGAGATTAAGTGTAGGGCAGATTCACAAATATGTAACTATTTTAAGAAAAGAAAGACTGGTTGATCAAAATAGGTTGCAGGAAATTCCCATAACAAAAACTCTTAGATTACTATTTAATATTAAACGGATACAAGAAAAAAGATTGGTAGCTATTTTGAAGAATCACCTTCCAAAATCAAAGAGTATTGGTATATACGGGAGCTGGGCAAACGGAACTAATCTAGAGGGAGCTGATTTAGATATTTGGGTTAAAATGGATAATGAACCAGCAGATCTTGAACTGGCAAAAACGAGAAAGAAGCTCGAAAAGAAATTAGGTGTTCCGGTTGATTTAACAATTGCTACGCCTGAAAGATTGAAACATTTTAGAGAAAAAAGCGATGCATTTTATTTCTCGCTTTATAATGGAATAATCCTATGGGGTGAAGGTTTGTGATTGATTTTAATGATTGTATCGAAAAAGGACTGCTCAGAAAGATTCCGCCATCAAAAAGGCAGTCTGAAGAACAACTGAAAAAAGCCAGGGTTCTCCTTGAAGAAGCTAAAAAAGCGCTGAAGATAAACTCCCCTAATTCTGCAGTCTTATCTGCATATACTTCCATGTTGGATGCGGCAAGAGCAGTACTTTTCAGAGATGGATTTAGAGAGAAAAGTCATGCATGTGTAGCAAGATACTTAGAAACAAAATACTCAAAAGAAGTGGGAATTTCTAATATTGATTTATTCGATCAGTACAGAGACAAAAGGCATAAAACAATGTATGCTGGCGATTACTATCCAACCGACGACGAGGCACAGAGAATTGTTTCATTTGCGGAAGAATTTGTAAAAAAGATCGAAGCATTGTTGAAGTTATAGCGGTTCATATAACTGAATTGAATCTCAGAAGTTTAATAATCTTATTAACCTCAATAGTTTTAATGCTCACTTACGTCGTAATCATGATCTTATCAATACGCTACTCCGCACGCTTCTTGCACCAGCTTAGTAGCTTCTGAGTTCCTTGAATTTTTAACATTGTATTCTGGTTTCTAGAAAGTAGGAACTTTTTTAATTCTAATTCAATGAATACTCCTTATGATAAGTATCGTTGTTCCGCTTTATAATGAAAAGGAGAACATTGAGAATTTAGTCAACGCCATAGAAAAAAACCTAAAACAAGAACATGAAATTCTTTTTGTTGATGACGGAAGTACTGACGGCTCCTTTGAGCTTCTCAAAGAATTAAAAAAGAAGAATTCCTGCATCCGGGTAATCCGTTTCGGGAGAAATTTCGGGCAGACAGCAGCCCTGGATTCCGGCTTCAAGAACGCCAAAGGAGATATAATCATAAGCATGGATGCTGATTTGCAGAATGACCCTGTAGATATACCTATGCTTCTTTCCAAGTTAAATGAAGGCGTTGACTTCGTAGTTGGCTGGAGAAAAAAGAGAAGCGATTCAATAGAGAAAAGGTTTTTCTCTAAGATAAGAAGCATACTTGCAAGAACCATTCTTTCAACAAAGTTTCATGACATTGGGTGCACTCTAAGAGCATACAAAATGGAATGCCTGCAGGATATTTCCCTTTACGGCCAGCTTCACAGATACATACCTATAATACTCGAACAGAGGGGCTATAAGGGCATTGAGCTGGAAGTTAAACACCACAAACGAAAAAAAGGAACAACCAAATACGGATTCTCCAGATTACTTTATGGGTTCCTTGATATGCTTTTCTTGAGATTTTGGGCTTCTTACAGTTCCAGGCCGCTGCATTTTTTCGGTCTTCTCGGCGTTGCATTCGGTGCAGTCGGTGTTTTGATAGCTGTTTACAAACTCCTTTTATTAATCCTGTTTTCAGAACCTCTTGTTGTTGGCCCTCTTCTACTCGCCGGCGTTCTGTTCATTCTTGTAGGTTTTCAGCTATTTGCTCTTGGTTTTCTCGGAGAAATGATAACACGTGTGTATTATACTGATAAAGAAACTTATCACATAAAGGAAGAGGTATAGAGATGTGCGGAATCTGCGGTTTTTTTGGAACAGACAAAAAACTGCTCAAGAAGATGTGTTCTCTGTTGTCCCACCGAGGCCCGGACGGCGAAGGATTATATACTGATAAACATATCTCTCTTGGCCACAGAAGACTAAGTATAATTGATGTTGAGGGGGGAAAACAACCTCTCTCAAATGAAGATGGCTCCATCTGGATTGTTTACAATGGGGAGATTTACAATTACAAAGAACTTAGGTCCTCTCTGGAAGGAAAGGGACATTCATTCTCCACCAATTCAGATACTGAAGTGATAGTCCACCTTTATGAGGAGTACGGACTTGATTTTCCTAAATACCTCAATGGTATGTTTGCCATAGCTCTTTGGGACTCCAACAAAAAGAAGCTTCACCTGATTCGTGACCGCCTCGGCATAAAACCTTTACATTATACAAATGAAGGAATTTTTGCTTCTGAAATGAAGGCAATCCTAGCCCATCCTTCCTTCAGAAAAAAATTGAATAAGGACGTTCTTCCTCTTCTCTTACGTTACCGTTTCATTCCCGGAGAAAACACCCTCTTCAAGGGAATAAAAAGGGTTCTTCCTGCAGAGATAGTCAGTTTTTCCGGAGGAAAAATTTCAAAAAGGAAATTCTGGAATCTCAGCGAAAAAAAGAGAAATCCAGAGAATCTCCGTTCCCTTATTGAAGATTCTGTTAAGATACGTTTAATGAGCGAGGTTCCGCTGGGCGCTTATCTTTCCGGAGGAATAGATTCCACCATTATCACTGGTTTGATGTCCAAGTTTTCCGATAAGGTAAAAACATTTTCTATAGGTTTCGGAGATGAAAGGCACGATGAAACAAACTATGCAAGGATTGCTTCGGATCACTATGGAACAGACCATACAGAATTCCAGGTAGATTCAGACAATCTTCATCTTCTTGAAGAGGTTGTTGGTTTTTTAGATGAACCAATGTCCGACCCTACTTCCATACCAGTCTTGATACTTTCCAGGCTTGCAAAGAAAAAGGTAACGGTTGTGCTTACAGGAGAAGGGGCGGACGAGCAATTCGGGGGCTATGAACAGTACAAATTCCTGGACTTTGGAAAGAAGTACGGCAAAATTACCGCACCCTTGGCCATTCCGGCATTAAAATACACTCCGAAGCCCATTCTTGACCTTTTCTTTAAGTATTCCTCTGAATTAGGAAAAAAAGGAACAGAAAGGGCCCAATTTTTTCTGTCACATATTTCCTCTAATAATTATGAAAAAGCCTATTTTGATATGGTCTCTATTTTCTCTGATGAGGAGATAAAAGAGGTCAGCAGTTTGCAGATAAAAGACAATGTGCCGCTTACAGAGGATTTGAATTCTGTTATGAACTATGAAATAAAGACTCTCATCCCTGATGATTTACTCATAAAACTTGACCGTATGACTATGGGGGCTTCTGTTGAAGGCAGGGTTCCTTTCCTGGACCATAGAATAATCGAGACAACCAGTTCAATTCCGGCTTCCCAAAAGATACACAAAGGAATTGATAAATATATCCTGAGAAAGACCTGTTCAGACCTTCTTCCAAAGGAAATAATAAACAGAAAAAAAGACAGGTTTTTTGTTCCGATTGGAAAATGGTTTTTAGATAAAAAAGGATTTATAAACACCTACCTGGATAAGAAAACTATCCAACAACAGCAAATTTTCTCCTGGGATTATGTAGAAAAAGCCCTTGAGGGACTTAAGAGTTCCAATTTATATTATGCAAGACAACTTTGGATTATTCTTTCATTCCAGATTTGGTATAAAAGATTTTTTGGTGATTGAATGGAAAGATTCCAGTACGAAGAGATAGCCAGGATGGAAAGAACAAATTGGTGGTACGTTTCCAGAAGAAAGATCCTCAAGTCAATCATAAAAAAATATAATTTAAAGGGAAAATGTTTGGATATAGGTTGCGGTGTAGGTGCAAACTTCCCGGTACTCAAGAAAAATTTCAAAGAGGTATGGGGGATTGATTCAAGCGAAGAGGTATTCAAATACCTTAAAGATAAGGAAAACATACTTCTTGCAGATGCCCAGGACCTCCCTTTCAAGAATGAAGAATTTGATTTCGTTATAATAATGGATGTAATAGAGCATGTTGAAGACCAGAAGAAGACAGTAGCTGAGTTGCTCAGAGTTACAAAGAAAGGCGGTTATGTTTTTGCTTCTGTTCCTGCCTTCATGTTATTATGGTCTTCAAATGACGAAACAGGGGGCCATAAATTAAGATTCAGAAGAAAAGATTTTGAAGAACTCTTTAAAGGAAAATTTGATATGATTCTTTCAAGTTACTGGAACCTGATTTCTTTTTTCCCTCTCCTTTTCGTTTCCAAAACAGAATCCTTTTTCAAAAGAAAAAATCCAAATACTCTCTCATCTGTTCCCTCTTTCTTCAATTTTATATTAATAAATTTACTTAAGATTGAGAATTGGTTATTTCTTCATAATCTCCGCATCCCCTTCGGAACCAGCGTATTTCTACTCGCCAAAAAGAAATAGTTTCTTATTTTTCAAAAATAAATTCTATCTCTTCAAACCCCCCAACCCAAAAACACCAGATTCTTGAACATATCATGGGAGATAAATTGGCAAAGAAATCAATTACAATTCCAATTGCCCTAGTAGGATAATAGATATAAAAAGGGAAAAGCGTTTTTTTCAAGTATGGCTGTGCGTTCCAGGTAAATTTTATCCTTTCCAGCTTAAGCTCAGTGCCTGTATATCCTCCTTTAAATAAAGGGTTGAAGTAATAAGGGAAGGAAACATCAAAACCCCTTTTATGGTCCGGATGAGTGAATCCTCTGCTGAAATGCGGGACTCTGATTACAATCTTTCCCTTCTTTTTTGTTATCCTATAAAGTTCTTTTATTATTTTGAACGGGTCTTTCAGATGCTCAAGCACATGGTCTGCTTCTATCAGATCAAATTCATTATCTTCAAAAGGATAGGGTATTTCGTCAAGATTGTGTATGATGTCAGCTCCAGTTCTTTTATCTATATCCACATTAACATACCCTTTCTTTTTGAACTTCCCACACCCCAAATTTAGTTTTTTCATGTTTCCAATCCCACATTCAATTTATTTTTTTAGTAACGGCTTAGCTTCCAAAAGATAAAACGTAAGTAAATTTTCTTGAAAGGTTTTATAGCTTTTGGTTATGAATAAACCATGGAGAAGCAATTTTATATCCTCTTTTCTTCTTTAGTATCCCCCCACCATTGGCAAATAGCCAGTTTCCAAGAAGAAGTTTTTGTTCTTTTAGATTAATTATATCAAGTATTGTTGTTTTGTTCTCTCTTTTATAAATTATTTTTTATTTGTAATTAATTCGTAACCCACATATTTTTAATTGATTGGTAAGTATCATATTTCATGCAATTTAGAATATTTGATTTTATATTTAAAAAAGAATTCTATGTTCCTTTTTTTATCTTTGTTTTTCTGATTTCTTCTTTTCATTTTTTTTATCTTCCACAATATGGTTTAAGTTTTGTTACTTGGGAAAGAGGGGATGCAGGGATATACACTCTCAGATTTTCAGAGTTAGGCGATGGCAATATTTTAACGTCTGAAGATTATACTGCAGAACAGAGAGATGCAAATTTTTTTTACAATCCAATGTATTCTTTATCTGACTTTATAGGTTATATTTTATTTTTAATTGGTGGAGGTCCTACAAAATTTTACATTTGTCTCTTTTTTCTAGTTTTTTCATCTATTTTATTTTTTTCATTTTTCTTTTTCTTGTATTCATTTTGCAAAAATATTTCTTATTCAGTTATTGGTACATACATGGCTTTTGTTGGGGTATATTTGCCGCAGATAATTCTTTCATTCTTGATAACTACATTCCCTCAATTAGCTCAAGTATTCTCCTTCGTAGATGATCTATTTGGAATACCAAGAATCGTGATTGCAGTAAGATTAGGACAACCATTGTTATCTGCGTGGATTCTATTCTTTGCATTAGGTTTTTTTATTCTCTACGAAAGAAATCCAAAAGATAAATTATTTACATTTCTTTTTGTTCTTGTAGGGGGTTCGGTTATTTATTTTTATCCTTATCTCGTTAGTTTTTTCTTCCTTTTCTTGTTGATATATTATTTTATGATTTTTTTATTTTCTAAAACTAAAATTCAAGAGGTAAAAAAAAGAATGGTCCCTTTACTTTTACTTGGAGTTATTGCTTTATTTGGCATTGCTAATTATTTACTTTTTTTATCCAACCCCATAAGTAAAGACGTACTCTCTTTTTGGAGATTAGTGATGACAAATACCCCTATTTTTCCCCCACAATCTATCTTTTTTATCTCCCTTCTTTTTATAATCTCCATTTTTCTATTTAAAAGAAGATTCATTGGATTTTTTTTCTTAGCTCTAGCTTTTTCCATGTTTATTGTACTCAATATACATGTGATAACAAGTTTTTACTTACAACCTCACCATTTTATTCAATATGTAATAAAACCAATTTCAATAGGAATATTATCTGTCTTTTTCTTGAACAAAATAAGACTGTCGAAAAGATACGTGTTTTTTTTGACCTCTTTTTTAATTCTTTTGATGTTTTTCCTCCAGTTTTTTTCATTTTTAAATGGTTCTTTTGAGAATAAATTACTAGAACCTTCATTTATAGAAACTCTTAATTGGCTAGATAAAAATACAGATAAGAATTCAGTAGTTCTATCAGACATGAAATATGTTTCCAGTATTCTTCACCTTACCCATAACAAAGTATATATATTTCAACAAGAAAAAGGATATATATTCCTTTCTAAAAAAGAGCTGATTGATAGATACTGTTTTGCTTCTAATGTTTTTAATGAAACATATTATTTCAAATCAGTTGAATCAAACTCAATATATTATCCAAAATTACCAATTGTAAGATACATTTTTCAGAATAACATTTACAATGAATTGAATTGCTCAACTTATTCCCTTTACTCAATAGATTATATTCTGACTAATTCATCTACTATTCCAAAATATGGCAAAAGAATATGGCATAATAAAGATTTTGACATATATAAATTTGAAAACTGATTCTTTTTTTTGATATGTTCCAACAGTTTTTAATCTTTTTTATTCTTGTTATTTTTTTAATTGTGAAAAGGTCTTAGATTCCTTCGTAGGAAGAATTGCTTCTAGAAGATAAAACGCAAGTAAATTTTTTTGAATACCTTTCTGCTCTACTCTTTTTCTAAAGTTTAAAAAACATTCCCCCTGAATCCTGTATATGATTTTTGGAATAGAAAAAAAAGAAATCCTGTATTTTTTACTGCTTTCTTTTTTCATAGGTATTATAGTTTCTGTACCCTGGGCCTTTACTATTCTTTCCGGGGGTGAAGATTTCCTTCTTGGTTGTAATTATGAAGGAGATCTAACAGATACATCAACCTACATTTCCAGAATGAACAGTATTTCTAACGGGATTTTATTTGAGGCTTCTACTTATAGCTATGAAGAGATGGAACCCTCTGGATTTTTTTATCTCCCAAGTAGCGGTATGGGTGAGTTATTTGCGGGGATTATGCTTTCGTTTATCGGTAGAATGTTATTTCCCGTATTGTTTTTCTTTATTTTTTCTTTTGTTGCTTTTCTTTCAATCCTTTTTTTAATACGGTTTTTATACAAGAAGCCAGTAGGAACGGAATACATTTTTGCATCTGCGTTGATTTTTCTTTTATCCCAAGCAATAATGAGTTTTGCCTTAAACTTTTTTGGAGGTTCTGGCTTTACATTCCCCACCTTTATCTGTTTCAATCATTTATTATCAATAAGATGGCTCCCCATACTTTCGCTTGCTGCCCTCATCTGGCTGAGCAACAAAAAAGATGCAGGTTTTATTGAAATTGTATCCTGCGGGGTATTATTCGGGCTGGTTGCTTATTCCTACATATATTATATCTTGTTTTTCTACCTTTTTCTCTTTTTGTTCTTTGTTCTGGACTGGTTCTCTTCCAAAAAAATGAACAAAGCCATTTTTTACTCTGCAGTCATATCCGGGTTAATCGCATTGCCTGCCTTCTTCAATTTATTCCTTTTTAATACAGCACCTCTTACTCCTGATTATGTTATGAGTATTGCTGGCGGTGCCATAATTTACGAACCCACAATAACACATACGCTCATTTTTTTACTTCTGATTTCTTTACCGATTTTTGCCTTGTCTTGGATTAGAAAGGACAAGATGAATTTCATCGTGCTCTCAGCGGTTTTTTTGGTATTGTTGATACTTCATAATCAGCAGATTATAAGCGGAAAGATAGCGCAGACAGATCATTTTACGTGGTCGATTGGAATGCCAATTCTTTTCTCTGTTTTTTCCATCGTTATTTTTAAAGAATTGAAAAGATCTAGAGAAATATTATGCAGGAATTTCGTATTTGTTGCCATTGGCATATCCCTTCTTTTTATATTTCTTGGTTTATTCTCTAGTGTTGACGGAATAAAAAATGACCATGTTTGTGATGATTCCCCTACCTTGAATCAGCTTATTGTGTGGTTAAATCAAAATACAGAAAAAAACTCAGTGATCCTTTCCGATCCAGCATTAACCCACTTAATCTCTATGCATACACACAACAGAGTTTATTATGCGCCTTCCCATAAGAGTTTTGATTATGGAACAGAGGATGAATTTATGAAGAGATATTGTTTTGAGCTTGAAACTCTGAATATCTCTTTGGATTACACCATAAGAAAATCATCTCTGCTTTATGGCGGTTTTTCTTTCCTAAGATTTTTGAGAGGTATTGATGCCAGTACTGAAAAAATAGAGGTTAATTGTAGCCAATTTGAAGGAGGGGAGTTTTATAGATATAATTATATCATTTTATCAAAGGATTCAGGGGAAGAATTAAGCGAGGTTCAGAAAAACAAAACAAATCAAATTCAAAAAATAAACAGCTACGTCATTTACAAGGTTTTTGACTGATTAGGTTTTGTAAAAAACCCCTAATTTTACTAAAAGACAAACAATCAAGAACACCCCCAGTATTTCTTTTTTTAAGAACACTTGCAAAGAACTAAGAGAGTGGATGTAATTCTTCGTTTAGAAATGTACAAATCTCTTTGGAGATTTGACACATTGTTTTTCCTGTGGAAAAAAACAATGAATACAATCTGAGAACTGCGTTTTCAAGTCCTATTAAAGGGGCCAAAAGGAAAACTACTTGCCCTTTAGGGAAAACCATTTTACTTCGTAAAACGCGTGTCATGAAAGAATGCAATGAAATTTCTTATCTTCTCCAGTAATATTTCCCCTATTTCTTATTTATTCCAATTCCAAGAAAGTAGGAACTTTTTTAATTCTAATCAATTCAATCTTTACCGTGATCTAATGCTTAGAGTTGGAATATCTGGTTTTGGAAGAATAGGAAGAATGTTTTTACGTGCAGCAATAGCTCAGGGTGCTCTTGGAAGAGATTTTG